>NZ_KV809622.1:23171-93055 GCF_001812625.1 Streptococcus sp. HMSC064H09 | reverse complement strand
ATAAGTTTCGATTCCCTGTGCTGCTGAACTGCCTTATGCCAAATCAAATCATCTTGTCCATTGGCTAAACTCCAAGATGGAACAAAAACCTCTTTAACACCTAACGGTGCAACAATATTGCGGATAACCGCATCAAAGGTACCAGTTACCTTGTTGTTGTTCTCAATTGAGAAGCTAGCCTTCGGTTTTAAAACATCAGTATCATTAGATGAACCTGAAGCATGAGTCAATTTAGCAGGTCCAGCTACAACCTCGCTTGAAACCTCAGAAGCAGTCGATACCTAGCATTTTCAGAACTCGCTACCGTGTTCGGCTGAACTACAGATTCAGATGCTACAGCCGTTGTTGAGCTTGCTTGACTGACCTGTGGAGTATTTGAGTTTGTTACTTCACTTGTAGCAGTAGCAGCTACCGCCACGGTTGAACTTGGTGTTGCTGATGGTGACTCTTGCGCAAGAACTGCTCCACCACCAAAAATATCTGCTGCTGTCGCAGGTTGATACTGGTTCCCTTCAGTAACTGTAGGCATTTGAGTGGCTACCTCATCCGCACTGGCCACCTGAGTGGTCACCGCCATGAGGACAGCTGCACTGGCATAGTAGATAAAATCTTTTGTTCGCATTTAACTTTCCTTTGACACTTTTTAATACGTCACCCATTTCACCATAGAAAATATCTTACGAATAGAGGAAAAGTGATAATTCTCTAAAAAAACTACAAAAATGATAAAAATTTAAGTAATTTCTATGCTAATAGTACTAACACAATCCAAAATAATAACGTAAAAACCTATAAATATAAGATTTCAATCCTTTATATAATATTCTGAAAATAGGTAAATAACAACATAACTATCAAAAATCAACACTAAAAAAGCCCTTAGAAGTTTCCCTCTAAAGACCTTTGATTGATAGATTAAGCAAAGATAGAGAAGAATGGTGCACCAAGCTTAGTATCCATTGCATCTCTACTCTGAACACCATGAATGTAATCCAATGAATACCATCCATTGTTATTGGCGTTAAATGGATCACGAACATATGTTTTACCATTATCATAGCCATGAAGTACGATTTCATGCGTGTAAGGATAATTGATAAATTGACTTGCTCCTACTGCCGCCAAAACGTGTTGCCCTGACATCAAAGCTGAGGCAATGTTAGCAATACTTGAAAGTACGTTGCTCTTCAGACCCCAATTTTTACTTGCTAATACAATACCATCTGAGTCTGTACCAGCAACTGAGGTTTTATTGAATGAATTTGTATTATAGTATAAGTAATCAGCAACTGTCGTTGGTGCAATGACAGTTCCCAAAATATCTGTAAAAGTCATGGCAAGTGATGTTGGAACACAGCCAGATTGATCCATATTGCTGACACCATACCACTTAGAAGCCCAACGAGGGTCACGTTGAGAATAATAAGTCGTCTGAGGCTCAACACGACGATTACGTGGAGCAAGAGCTGTCTCACCAAGGTTGAATCCATCTACAGTATTGTCTACATAGTCTACATAAACATGAGTCGTATAGTTACCGATGAGATTCTTATGATTAACAGTCGATACATTGATTTCAGTATGTGTTCCAGTAGGTGCTGTATTGTACCAAGAAAGGTTTCCTTGGTTACTTTCTGACCATACAGCTACACGAATATTCTTAATCTGACGTCCTTGTGGCGCTTGATCAACCACTACTGTGAAACTACCTGCTTCTGAATTAACATTAGTGATATAGGTTTGCGTTTTAGTCTTAGCATTACGGAATTCAACTGTTGTCGTTGTCCCTCCTACACCAACTTGTGACCCATCATTTAAAATGTAGTACAAATGAATATTGTACAAGCCTGTTGAATTTTTGTGGTTAGTAGCTTGAACATTTACCGTATAAGTGCCATTAGCTTGACGTGTGGCTTCATACCAACGAATGTCATCTTGACCATCTTTTTCAGACCAAATAGGTACTTGAACAGTACGAACACCTTTAGAACTATAGACATCACTGATAATGACATCAAAAGTACCAGTATCATTATTGTTATTAACAACTGAAATAGTACCGACTGGCTTATTATGTTTTACGTCTACAATGGTTTCAGTGACATAATGACGTTGGTTAGCATTATCTACGATGTAAACGTCAGCACGGTAATTTCCTAGTGAATTCTTATGCTCACTAGACTTGATTGTTACACGATAACTACCATCAGATTGACGACTAGCCTTATGCCAAACAAGATCGTCTTGGCCATTAACGAGACTCCATGAAGGAACTAAAACTTCCTTAACCCCATTTGGTGCTACGATATTGCGGATAACAGCGTCAAAAGTACCTAAATCAGCATTATTATTTTCAATAAAGAGGCTTGCACTAGGACGAGTTTGAGTAACTTCTACCACTTTTTCAGTAAGGTAGAAACGTTTGTTAGAGTCATCTACAAGGTAGGCATCAGCACGGTACTTACCAGTTGAATTCTTATGATCCGTTGCTTTGATAGTCACTCGGTAAGAACCATCAGCTTGACGAGTTGCCTTATGCCAGATAAGGTCGTCTTGACCACCAGCTAAACTCCATGAAGGAACAAGAACTTCTTTCAAACCTGTAGGAGCAACAATGTTACGAACAACTGCATCAAAAGTACCTGCTGCAGTATTGTTGTTTTCAATCGTAAGGACACCACTTGGTCGAGCATAATCAACAGCCACTACTTTTTCAGCAATATAATGGCGATTGTTAGAGTTATCCACGATATAAGCATCGGCACGGTAATTTCCTTTAGTGCCCTTATGCTCACTTGCCTTAATGGTTACACGATAGCTGCCATCAGTTTGCTTAGTCGCCTTATGCCAAATAAGGTCGTCTTGACCATTTTCAAGACTCCATGATGGCACTAAAACTTCTTTAACACCTAGTGGTGCTGAGATATTAGTGATAACGGCGTCAAAAGTTCCAGCCTTAGCATTATTGTTTTCAATAGCAAAACTTGCTTTAGGTTTCAACTGCTCAGGTGTCTTACCAATGAAGACTTGCGTAGTTGTTCCACCAACACCCGTCAATTGACCATCTTTTTGAACATAATAAAGGTGGATATTATAAAGCCCTGTCGAGTTTTTATGAGCTGAAGCCTTAACGTTTACTGTATAAGTTCCATTATTTTGACGGTTAGCCGTATACCAGATAATGTCATCTTGACCATTAATTTCTGACCAAATTGGAACAGAGACCGTTTCAACACCATTTGGTGCTTTGACATTAGAGATGACTACATCAAAGCTACCAACAGTTGGATTATTGTTGACAATAGAAATGGTTCCACTCAAATTGCCTTGAGTTGCATCAACCTCAGCAATAGCATTAGCTGTGAAACGTCCTGTATAATCCACGCTGTGGTCGAAGACATGTTTACTTGGCAAGAGATTAGCCGTAGCTGAAAACTGCCATGCACCAGTTTTGGCATTATAGCGCATGTTTTTGGCACTCGTTGCTGTAAGAGTTGATGATGGGTACTGTGCGACCCAGAAATTCTCAATACCAAATTGAGAGGTTGAGACAGGTCCACGATGGCCTAGATTGTTCTCATCCAACCAGCTGGCACTTGTATAGAACATCAAGTTGTTGTAACCATGCTTACGCATTTCATTAACCCATGCTTGAGTGTTACGGTTGATATTTGGAAGCATCTTAGAGTCTTCGAAATCGTTAACCATAACAGTGCTCTTTGAAAGGTTAAGGTTTTGTGCAGCTTGAATGAAGAAACGAGCTTCTGCGCGCGCCTCTTCCTCAGTCGTGTAACGAGAAAAATGATAGGTTGATACTTGAAGACCCGCGATTTGCGCATTGCGAACTTGTGACGCTGCCTTAGGATTATTGTACCAAGTATCCTCTGTCAACTTGACTACGACCCCACCAACACCTTGGCGTGCAAGAGCACGATAGTCATCTACACTGATTTCACCATTATGGCTGCTGACATCGATAAAAGTCTTCGGTTGCACCTTAAGGGTTGGAGAAGGAACAACCGTAGAATTCGTTAATTTAGCAGGTGTTGCTACAGTGCTATTTGACATTTCTGAACTTGTCGCACTTGTAGAAGCAGTTGCACTTTCTGAACTAACAACTGAAGATGTTACTGAAGCTGATGTCACAGCAACAGTAGAGTTAGCTACCGAAGTTGATACCGTTGCCGTTGCAGCCTCGGAACTCTGTGAAGCAGGAGACGTAGATACCGCTGGAGCACTAGCTTTTGCCACTTCACTCGTAGCTGCGGGTGCTGAAACCGTTGAACTAGGAGTTACAGGTAAGGCTGCTTCTCCACCAAAAATCTCAGCCGCTGTCACAGGTTGATACTGATTTCCTTCGGTAACAGAAGGCGTTTGTGTCGCCACTTCGTCTGCTTGAGCAACCTGTGTTGTGACAGCCAAGAGAACAGCCGCACTAGCATAGTAGATAAAATCTTTCGTTCGCATTTAACTTTCCTTTTGCATTTGTAATACTTGAACCATTTTACCACAGAAAAACTCTCGTGGAAAGGTTATTATTAAAAAATTTCTAAATAAAATAGAAATATTATAAAATTATAAATAAACTTTCTCTCTTGATAGAAAACTCTTTAACTTATTATTCGTATGTTTCTACAAAACTATTGAAAATCCGTAACAATTTTTTCAAATAAATACAAATGAAAATATATAAAAAAATTCCCGAACCTTTGTCCGAGAATTTAATTTATCCTTATTTACGTTTTGGTGGGTTATGGATTGCTTCTCCAAGTACGTCAGCAAAGGCTTCGTACATGTTTTCAGAGAAGGTTGGGTGACCGTGGATAGATTGCAAGAGCTCGTCTACAGTCAATTCATTTTCCATAATTGTTGACGCTTCGTTAATCAATTCAGCTGCAGCCGGTCCAATGATATGAACACCAAGGATTTCATGGTACTTCGCATCTGCAACGACTTTAACAAAACCTTGAGCTTCGTTTGAAGCAATAGCACGTCCATTACCAGCAAAGCTTGATTTACCAATGAGGACATCACCATATTTAGCGCGTGCATCTTCTTCAGTAATACCACACATTGCGACTTCTGGGTGTGTGTATACAGCAGCAGGTGTGTAGTCAAGGTGAGCCTTACGAACGTTACCATGCATAGCATTTTCAGCTGCAACTTCACCCATACGGTAAGCAGCGTGAGCAAGCATCTTAGTTCCGTTTACATCACCCGGTGCATAGATACCAGGGATTGAGGTTTCTTGATAAGCATTCACTTTAATACGACCACGGTCTAATTCAAGGTTAAGATTTTCAAGACCATCCAACTGAGGAACACGACCGATTGAAAGAAGGGCGCGATCAGCTACAATCTCTTCACCATTATTAAGTTTAAGGGTCAATTGGTTGTTGGCTTCAATAATTTCAGAAACACCAACAGAAGTCATAATCTTCATGCCCTTCTTAGCAAGGATTTTTTGAAGTTCAAGTGATACTTCTTTATCCATAGCAGGGATAATGCGGTCAGCCATCTCAACAACAGTTACTTCTACACCGTATGAAGCATAAACAAGACCAAGTTCGATACCAACGACACCACCACCCATAACAGCAAGTGATTTAGGCAATTCACGCAAGTCAAGGATATCATCTGATGTCATCACAAGTTGTGACTCAATTCCAGGGATATTGATACGTGAAACTTTTGATCCAGTAGCAAGGATAATATTACGTCCCTTGATTGTTTCTGAACCAATAGTAACTGTCTTATCTGGGTTAACTTGACCAAGACCATTGAAAATAGTAACCTTGTTAGCCTTCAAAAGACCTTGAACACCACCAGTAAGTGTCTTAACAACAGAGTTCTTAAAGTCAACAGTCTTATCCATATCGATAGTGTAGTTTGTTGACGCTAAGTTGATACCACGACCTGCAGCAATCTTAAGCCCATCAAGGATTTCTGCATTTTTAAGGTAGGTCTTAGTTGGAATACATCCTTTATTCAAACATGTTCCACCAAATTCAGATTTTTCAATGATAGCAACCTTACCACCAAGTTGTGCCCCACGAATGGCAGAATAGTAACCAGCAGGACCACCACCGACAACAATAATATCGTACTCATTATCAGCAAGTGGTGCTTTTTCTGCAGGAGCTGCTGGAGCAGCTGTGGCAGGAGCTTTAGGAACTTCAAGACCAGCAGATTCTAATTGAGCAGTTGCTTCTGCAACAGGTGCACCGGCTGCATTATCAGCCACAACTTCACCCTCTGCTCCAATATAACCAATAACCTCAGTAACTGGTACAGTTTCACCAGCCTGACGGGTAATCTTCAAAAGAACACCAGAATCTTCTGCTTCAAGTTCCATGTTCGTTTTATCTGACATGATTTCAAGAAGGATATCTCCCTCATTAACCACATCACCCTCTTGTTTCTTCCACTCGATGATTTCGCCTTCCTGCATGTCCACACCAAGCTTAGGCATAATAATCTCAAAAGCCATATTTTATGATACTAAGAACGCTAAAATGCGACAGAATTTTAGGAGTTTTACGTTAGTGTGCTTGCACACAAGTAAAACTATCTAAATTCCGAAGCATTTCGTTCGAGTTCAAATCAACTCAAACGCTTTAACGCCCTCTCCTTTCTATTTAAAACTTCAGTTTTCAGATATTTTTTTACTTAAATCAACAATTCCATTGGATTTTCAATCAAATGTTTTAAATCAACCATGAATTTGGCACCATTCATACCATCTACAATACGGTGGTCAATAGTCAAGCATAGACCCATGATTGGACGTACGACAACTTCACCATCAACAACAACCGGTGTCTGAATAGTTGCTGAAACACCAAGGATAGCTGAGTTTGGTTGGTTGATGATTGGGTTAAATGACTTGGTTCCAAACATTCCCAAGTTAGTGATAGAGAAAGTAGAACCTGACATTTCTGCCGCCTTCAATTTACCAGCCTGAGCTTTCTTGATGACATCCTTAGAGGCCACCACAAAGTCAGACAAACTCATCTTATCTGCACCATGAACGACCGGTACAATCAAGCCATCATCGAGACCAACGGCAATACCGAGATTAACAAATTTGTGTAATTCGATATTTTGCGCATCATCAATCAAGGATGCATTGAGGTAACGGTGTTCCTCTTTCATAAGGGTACGCACAACTGCCAAACCAATCAAATCAGTGAAGGTCACCTTCATGCCAGTCTTATTCATGATTGGATCAAGGACTTGCTTACGAAGAGCCATAAGGTTAGTCATGTCCACATCGTAGTTAAGGGTAAAGGTTGGCGCAGTTAAGTAAGAGTGCGTCATTCCCTTAGAAATAGCCTTACGCATAGCAGACATTGGGATAACTTCCACACCTTCTGGCAAGACTTTTTCTGGCTTAGCTTCAACCACAGGTGCAGCTGCAGCTTCCTTAACTTGGGCTGGGGCACTGATTGCAAGGACATCTTCCTTGGTAATCTTACCACCAAAACCTGTTCCAGATACGGTAGCTAAATCAATACCAAGGTCCTTTGCAATCTTACGTGCCAATGGAGTTGCCTTAGGTTGAGCACCCTTAAAGTTCTCAACGTCATCAGCATGAACACGACCTTTCGCTCCAGTTCCTGGGACTTGAGCGAGGTCAATCCCCAACTCACGCGCTACTTTACGTGCTTTAGGTGTTGCACGTACTTTGCCACCTTCGTGTACGACAGGGGCTTGGGCTGCCACTACAGGTGCTTCCACAGTAGCAACTTCTTCAACTTGCGGAGCAGCTTCTGTAGCTGGTGCGCTCGCAGCATTATCGGCCACAACTTCACCTTCTGCTCCAATATAACCAATAACCTCAGTAACTGGTACAGTTTCACCAGCCTGACGGGTAATCTTCAAAAGAACACCAGAATCTTCTGCTTCAAGTTCCATGTTCGTTTTATCTGACATGATTTCAAGAAGGATATCTCCCTCATTAACCACATCACCCTCTTGTTTCTTCCACTCGATGATTTCGCCTTCCTGCATGTCCACACCAAGCTTTGGCATAATAATCTCAAAAGCCATTTATAAGATACCAAGAGCGACCAGAAAGCGACTGAAAATTAGGTGTCCGACACGTCAGCCTGCTGACGTAGACGGACGGTCTATTTTCCAAGCTTTCCGCTCGGGTTCAGTTACACCCTCTGGTTCGCCCTCTCCTTTCTACTTTAAATTATATTTTCCGATACTCTCACAGTTAAAACAAGAAACACATTTTACTAGCGAGACATATCACTTAACCGTCGCTAGAAAGTTAGTTTCCTTTATTGGCCATCTTGATAATAGCAGCCTTAATCTTTTCAACATCTGGCAGAACCGCTTGTTCCAAGACACGCGCATAAGGTACAGGAACATCTTCACTTGCCAAACGTACAATTGGGTGGTCAAGGTAATCAAATGCTTCACTTTCAGTAACCATAGCAGCAATCTCACCGATGAATCCACCAGTCTTATATGCATCATTGACCAACATCAGTTTACCAGTCTTCTTAACTGACTCGAAAATCAATTCCTTATCAAGTGGGATAAGCGTACGTGGGTCAACGACCTCAACGTTAATACCTTGTTCAGCCACTTCTTCAGCAGCCTTAAGAACACGTTCCAACATACGACCATATGTGACAATAGTAAGGTCAGTCCCTTCACGCTTGATTTCACCTTTTCCAAGTGGAATGTAGAAATCAGAATCTTGAGTCACTTCCTCTTTCTTACCGTAAAGTGCTTTTGGTTCCATGAAGATAACAATGTTATTGTCCTGAATAGCAGATTTCAAAAGACCTTTAGCGTCGTTTGCATTACCTGGAGCAACCACTTTAATCCCTGGAATGTGAGTCAACCATGACTCAAGAGATTGTGAGTGCTGTGCCGCAGAACCAATCCCTGAACCAGAAGCTACACGGAAGGTTACAGGAGTCTTCAAACCACCACCAAACATGTAGTTGTTTTTCGCACCATTATTAACGATAGCATCAAGGGCAATCGTGATGAAGTCCATGAAAGTCAAGTCAACGATTGGACGAAGACCTGTGATGGCAGATCCAACAGCTGCACCAGCGATAGCTGCCTCTGAAATTGGTGTATCTTTAACACGTTTTTCACCAAATTCTGCCAGCATCCCAACTGATGTACCGAAGTCACCACCATAGATACCGACATCTTCACCCATAAGGAAGATGTTTTCGTCTTTACGCATCTCCTCGCTCATAGCAAGGTTTACTGCCTCACGCAAGGCCATCAATTTTGTTTCACTCATACTTGTATTCCTCAACCTTTCTCTTTAGTCTACCCATACATCTTCAAAGGCAACTGAAAGTTCTGGATCTGGGCTATTTTGGGCGAACTCATAAGCTGCATCAACCTCTGCCTTGACTTGGCTTTGGATAGCATCTAACTCTTCAGCGCTTGCGATATTTTCAGAAACGAGATAGTCACGGTATTTAATAATTGGGTCGTTATTGTTCTTCCACTCGTCAACTTCTTCCTTAGTACGGTAAACACCTGCATCAGCAGTTGAGTGACCAAACCAACGGTAAGATTCTACCTCAACGATAGCGGGACCGTTACCACCACGGACATGCTCAACAGCCTTGCCCATTGTTTCGTATACAGCCAAAACATCGTTACCATCTTCACAGTAGAAACCAGGAATACCATAAGCTTCCGCACGTGTATAAAGGTGAGGTGTGTTTGTTGCTTTATGGATATCCATTGAGATACCATAACGGTTATTGATGATAAAGAAGATAACCGGCAATTTCCAAGTAGCTGCCATATTGACTGACTCATGGAATGAGCCTTCATTAGTTGCACCATCTCCTGAAAAGGCCACAACAATATTTCCTGTTTCTTTGTATTGCTGAGTGAGAGCTGCACCTACTGCAAGAGCATAACCACCACCAACAATACCGTTAGTTCCGTAGTTACCTTTTTCAAAGTCAGCCAAGTGCATAGAACCACCACGGCCCTTAGAAACACCTGTCGCCTTACCTGCAAGCTCCGCCATCATTTTATTCAAATCCATGTCTTGGGCAATAGATTGTCCGTGACCACGGTGATTTGAAAAGAAGATATCGTCATAGCTCAAGTGTTGAACAGCTCCAACGTTGGCTGCTTCCTCACCAACTGAAAAGTGAGTCATTCCTTGAACAAAACCACGACGAACCAATTTATTAATACGTGAATCAAATTCACGGATACGTTCCATTTTAGTGAACATCTCAAGATGTGTCTCTTTAGAAAGTTTTACCATATCGATCTCCTCTATCGAAATTTTACTATACATCTAGGATAGGTTAAAAAAACTTAATGGGCAAGAAATATGCTTGAAAAATGAAAAGCCTTACATCTTTATCACTTATAGGCAATTCGTATGCTCTTTTTGTTTGTGATATGGTATAATAGCATGATTGTATAGATTTTACCCGAATAGGAGAATATTTGATATTGAGTGATGTCATAATTCACGGGCTTACGGCATGTATAGCTTTTATTTTACAAATTATTATCTTCAAGGTGACCACGCAAAGGCCGCTTAGATACTGGATTATTATTTTAGCTGGTATAGCAATTTTTG
The DNA here is from genome assembly GCF_001812625.1 of Streptococcus sp. HMSC064H09. Taxonomy (NCBI): domain Bacteria; kingdom Bacillati; phylum Bacillota; class Bacilli; order Lactobacillales; family Streptococcaceae; genus Streptococcus; species Streptococcus sp. HMSC064H09. Next base: position 82,455 of record NZ_KV809622.1, on the reverse strand, counting down.
CCTCTAGTTATTTGGGCATTTTGTATCCAAAATCCGGTTTTATTGCACTTGTACTCTTTCTAGCTGCCAAATCCTACAAAAATCTAAGACATACCATTTTGGAAACTTTCTTCATACCTTTCACCTTTGCCTTAACGGTAAGATTGGTCATTTTCCTGATTATTCCAATTTTTTCCCTGCAGTCTTGGATTACTATTTTGCTGGTCCCTTTATTCTCTTTCTTGCTTTTTTACTTTGGTTTGCACAAAGTGCCCTTCTTCAGGTGGACTACTCTCGAATGATGCAAATTGATAAAGCAAGACCATGGTACAGGTCAACGTCTGTCGCTCTTTGTAGCTTAGCCTTTATTTACTTTGCTTCTGAACTCGTTTCAACAGACATTCACTTTACCATTGCCTTTCTTATCATTACGGCTCTGATTCTATCTAAGCAGGTTAATCTCTATAGAAAAGACCTCAATGCTCAAACACAAGCAGCCCAAGAGGAACATTCTCTCCTTCTTCAAAAATCAAGTCAGAACATCAATACCTGGTACCAGAAAAAGACTAGCCAAGAGCTCTTCATCAAAGACGAAGCTGAAAACCTCTACGATATCATCCGTTTTCAACAAAATGAGGAAGCTCAGGAGTTAATTGACTACTTACTGACACCGAATCCGCTAGATAAGAAGATTGATCATTTTTATCGAGACAAACTAGAAAATATTAAACTGCCAGATTTACAGGTACTCTTTGAAGCTAAATTTCTAAAGGCAAAAGAACTGGATGTTTGGGTTAGTATGGAGGTCCCAGAACCTATTACCGTCTATCCTATTTATCCTTTAGACTGGGTATATGTCCTATCAACTATCTTGGATCATGTCATTGACCAAGCACAAGATAGTGAACAGAAATACCTTAGCTATGCTTATTTTAAAGATGAGGATAGTCAACACTTTGTCGTTGAAAGTTCAAGTACTAAAGAAGATTCAGCTATTACATCTGATTTCTCTGATTCTGAACTAAAACGCGTCAATACTATTCTATCTACTTATCCAAACATTAACATTGTTTCAAATACACGTGCTGGGATTTATCGCTTACAAATTGAAATTGACATGACTAAAGGAGGTTACAATGATTACTAATATTATCAATCCTCTCTTACAGGCCGTTAGTTTCATTTCTATTTGGTACCTCTACCAGACTATGTCTAAGATTAAGCCACTTCGAGGACACCTTTTACTTCTATTTTTGTCCTATGTAGCTGCAGCGTCCTATTTTAGTCTCGTAAAAATCGTTGTGGACCCGCTTTTCTTCCTTGTTGCCGATTTGGCCCTTGTCAAAGAGCGTTCTTTCTATCATCGATTGCTTTACGCTTTTTATCCAACTATCCTTTTTGATATGGCAACACGACTACTTTCAATTGTCATTATCCCTCACGTCTTACATATCAAAGGTGATGTTACCCTCAACACTAACTTACATATCTTGACCTACATCTTAGCACCATTAATCATTTACCTAATGCTTAAAATCTTCGCCGTAGACCTAAATCAGATGAGTAGTCTTGACGAAGCTTGGGCTAGACGTAACTGGTTGCGAAGCACTGCCTTCCTAGCTGTCTATTATGTCTTCTTTACTGTTATCCATGGTCTTAACAGTATTCTTCCAACAGCAAATGACCCTAAAAATTTATTTGAAATAGTTTTCAAGGTCAGTCCTAATAGTTCTGTTATCTTAGTTCTCTATATTGCCCTACTACTATGGGATTTTTACAATTGGAACCAGGCTGTCCACCAACAATCTATCGATAGACTTAACAAAGAACGTCATAAATTGTTGGGTACTATGACTAACTATAACAAATCCTTTATCCAGATTATTATGCAAAAGCAAACGTCCTTCGACTTATTCAAGAAAAATCTCAAGGACGTTTCTCTTGCCTTGGAAAATGAAGATACTGCCAAAGCTACTAGTCTACTTGAGATTTATAAAACGGACAATGCTAGCATTGGTAATCCAGAGACTCAAGAAAACTTAGATAGGCTTAGCAATCCAATAATATCTAGTTTCCTCTCTAACCGCATTTTAGAAATGCGAGCTGCTCATATTGATATTGCTATAAACATCAGTCCTCAGTTTGGTGAGATTCCTTTATCTGACCTCGATTTATATCAACTGCTCCAAGCTTCGGAAAGAGCGATATTTAAACTACTTCGTCCTGATGTCAAGGTCAATAGTAGTTACCTTCAACTAGATCACTCACAACTCCTTGTTGTTGAATTACCAGTTTTGGCTGATAAGGTTAGCAAAGATAAAGAACTGAATGATTTAGTAAAGAGTTTGCCAAATGTTGACTATCGCATCGGTTTACATGCAGGTTATCTGACTCAAATTATTGAAATCTTTGAACCTGGTTATTAAGATCATATTTAAAAAGAGCCACTGGCTCTTTTTTTGTTACTTTATATCTCTTCTCACTAAAAATTCCTAACAGTTTAGAATGAAAGGAATTATTCGCCAAACAAAAAGACACCCAAGATCATATAGACTGAGTGTCTCTATTGATAGTAAACTCCAACTAGCGTAGCTTAGAAGGCGCCACCACCGCCTCCTCCGCCACCACCAGAGAAGCCACCACCACTAAAGCCTCCACTACCACTACTTGAGTTGATAGAAAAATTACTTACAGTATCTGAAGCAGAAACATAATTTTGCAATGCAGTTGAATTATAGAGCATGGCAAAAGATACAGGTGAATAAGTAAAGGCATCTAAAGATGGATTGCTGAGGTGAATGTTGTAACGTTTCAGGACGTCACTAACTTTCTTGGCCTGTCCATAAAGTGTCGCATAAACTAGAATACGATTCCATAAAACAATGGATTGTAATTCTGCTTGATTAAACTGCCCGATACTCTTAATCATGTTGTTAAAACTATGCCATTGATAATAAATATCTGAGTTTTCTGGAACAAGGCATCCGTTTGCCCGCCCATTGATTTGAAAACGATAAATAAGATGCATGGTAATAACTGGGAAGAAAAAGAGTAAATATAACAAGGATAAATTAGAGGAGAAACCAATTGAGAGAAGGAAGAAACCAATCGCAATAAGTATGTAGAGGAATACAAATATGTTGTTCGCCACTGAAGATAAATGAGTTTCTGAAGAAGTAAGTTGCCTATATAGGCTTGGTAGTCCGAGTTGCTTTTCTTGCCTTTCGACACCTTGGGTAACCCTTGTAGCATCATCCAAAAACAGACTTCTAATATTTCTACCTATAGAGCGAAGCTTATCTCTTTCCGTACTATTTTTAGCTTTTTTATACTGACTCTCAATTTCATCTTCGTTAATATAGTATCGTGAGAACATATCTTTCTCTTTGACTTGAGTTTGACCATCAAAAAGCATCTCAATAAAAGCTAATTCAAAATCAGCTAAACCATCCCTTTTAACAAATTCAAGAATTGGCTCTTCCGTTGATTGACTAAACGATAAGTTTCCTCTATCTATAAGATCCAGTATCGTCGCTTGAACCATATGGTTAAAGGATATTGGGTAAGTCACACTATTCAGACCACTAATGTCAAATCGTTGGTTGTAGACGTTCTGAGCAAGAACAAGAGGAGCTAGATTTTGAGGAATGTCATAAAGTCTACTATCCTTTGGGAAACGTGGTGGTCTCGTGCTTCTCAAGACTGAACTATATAAAACGATTGCTATAACAAACAAGACGAGGAGAAGTCCTGGAAAAAGACCATAGAAAATTATGTGATAAATCTTTCTATTTCTCACAATATCATTTTCCTGTTTTAGGAATTTATCTTTAGCTGAACTATCGATGATATTAGTGGAATTTTTAGATTTTAGACTTGCTGTCATAGGCCAATAAGCATGAAGTTCGAGTTTTCCCTTTGCAGGAAAATTATCAAACTGAATATTATAGCCTTCATCCGTCCTTTGAACCTGAGGATTTTTTTGAAAGAATCCTGCATGAGCATAAAGCTCACCCTTATTGGAATCTAAACCATCAACAGTAAAATCAACATGACCAATTGACTTATCCCAATCGGAAATCGGAAACCAATTGAGGACAGCCACATCAGAATAGAGGTCTAACATGTGTTTGATTTGCCAAGTCACCTTAAGAACCACTTTATCATAAGCCCCAGGATTATAGACCTTTAGTTTGATACCGTCTTTGAGTTTTTCTGATTCCACACGTATCTGTCTTTTCGTAAAGACAGTTTCCACACCATTTTCTGTGGTTATTTTTTCAGCTTTATCAGAGACTGTGACAGTTGGATTTTCTTCAATATTAAAACCTTTTGGAAGTGGTTTTACACTGCCTAATGTCACGTACTGACCATTATAAGAACTTGAAAAATCATAAGTCACTTCTTGGGTAAAGGTCGCTCCGCCATCCTCGTGAATAGCCAAGTGTCCCTTATAACTTGGAATGCTATACGACACCTCATTATCGCTATCACTGGCTTTAGCGATGTCACAAGCTCCAATCGTTAGTATCATAGCTAAGACTAGTCCTAACCAAAGCAGTCCTTTTTTCATCAGTCACTCCTTACATATCAGTCAATCTTTAAATATCGAGATTGAAACATAAGCGTTTTACCTCTCTTCTCTTATGACTAGGCTTGATAGACAATCTCACCGTCACAGATAGTGTATTTAACACTGCCCGTAAGTTCTTCGCCTACAAATGGTGAATTGGCTGCTTTAGACTTAAAGTCTGCTGTGACCTGACGTTGTTCCTTGTCTGCAAAAATCACAAGGTCAGCTGGTCCATTTTCAGCCAAATAACCAGCATCGAAGCCATAAAGATCAGATGGGTTGCTAGTCATTACTTTCAAGAGTTCCGTCAAGCTTAAGTGTCCTGCTTCAACCAAGTAGGTCAATCCAAGAGATAGAGATGTTTCAAGACCAGTCATTCCTGATGGTGCTTTAGTCACATCATCGACATTCTTTTCATCGGCATGGTGTGGCGCGTGGTCTGTGGCAATGACTGAGATGACTCCAGATTTCAACCCTTCGATGACGGCCTGACGGTCAGATTCCAAACGAAGTGGTGGGTTCATCTTGGCATTAGCACCTTTTGAGAGCAAGAGGTCTTCTGTCTTAGAGAAATGTTGTGGTGCCACTTCGGCTGTAACTTGTGCTCCAAGTTTTTGAGCAAATTCAACCACTTTTACAGATTCAGCTTTTGACAAGTGTTGAATATGAACATGGGCTTGTGTATCATAAGAAATCATGACATCACGCGCAATCATACTGTACTCAGCTACACCTGTTGCCCCACAAATATGGAATTCTTTTTTAGCAATATTTTCATTGAAACCTAGAATACCATTTAGATCAGGATCCTCCTCGTGAAGGCTGATAAAGGTATTATTCTCCTTAGCTAGCTCCATGGCTTTTTTGACAATACCAGCATTGGTCAATGGAATACCATCATCTGAGAATCCGACAGCACCAGCTTCAAGCAAACCCTTGAAATCAGTGAGGTTTTCACCATCAAAATTCTTAGTAATAGTCGCAACAGACTTAACATGGATATTTTCCTTAGCTGCCGAAGTCAAGACCTCCTCCAAGGTTTCCTTATCTGAAATCGTTGGATTAGTGTTAGCCATCATTACAACTGTTGTAAAACCACCCGCAGCCGCTGCCAAGGCCCCAGTATGAATGTCTTCCTTATGAGTTTGACCTGGCTCACGGAAGTGAACATGGATATCCACCAAGCCAGGAGCAACCACAAGACCAGTCGCATCGATGACTTGAGCATCTCCAGCCTCGATATTTTCAGCAATTTTAACGACTTTTTTACCATCAACAAGAACATCAGCTTGCGTATCCAAACCAGACTTAGGGTCTACAACACGACCATTTTTAATCAGTAACATAATCTTCCAACTTTCTATTTTACTTCAACCAATCAATTGGGGATTGGCCTTGAGATACAAGGTAGGCATTGGCTTTTGAAAATGGCTTGCTGCCAAAAAAACCACGATAGGCCGACAAGGGACTCGGATGGGCACTCTCAATAATAGCATGTTTAGAATTAGTCACTAGTGCCTTCTTCTTACGAGCATAGCCACCCCAAAGTATAAAGACAACAGGAGTATCCTTTTGATTGAGAACCTTAATCACAGCATCTGTAAAAGGTTCCCAAACCTGACCAGCATGCCCATTTGCTTGACCTGCTGGAACTGTTAGACAGGCATTAAGCAAAAGCACCCCCTGCTCTGCCCATGACGTTAAATCATGAAAGGATCTAGGACCTAAATCTTCCTCTAATTCCTTGAGAATATTTTTCAAAGACGGGGGGGCTGGAAGGCTATCAGGTACCGAGAAGGAAAGTCCCTGTGCTTGATGAGGCCCATGATAAGGGTCCTGACCAAGGATTACCACCCGCACTTCTTCAAACGGAGTCTCCAACAAGGCATTAAAAACCTTGTCACGCGGCGGATAAACCGTCCCCTGGCTATAAACCTGGTCCATAAACTGATTTATCTTTGAAAAATAATGGTCAGGCAGCTCCTCTTTCAGAAGCTTGTGCCATGTCGAATGTTCCATAAAAACCTCTTTTTAGACTGTTTTACACCCTAAATTATACCATAATTTGTAGGGAATATTCGGAAAATACTGAAAAAATACCATGATTACGAAGCATTTCCTATCAAGTTTTAAAAATACATTACTCCACAAGTTTAAAGGGCTTACAACCTTTAACTCGTTATAGTTTTATGCTATAATTTAAACTTGTATTTTAACAGAAAAGGTAACCCTATGACTACGTATGAAAATTTAAGAGCAGCCAGACGAGGTCCCATTGTCAGCATCGCTGCCTACCTTCTTCTTACCATTGTAAAACTTCTAGCTGGACACTTTTTAAATTCTAGCTCTTTGATTGCCGATGGTTTCAATAACTTGTCAGATATTTTAGGGAACGTGGCCCTACTCATTGGATTGCACCTAGCTAGTCAACCTGCTGATGCAGATCATAGGTTTGGTCATTGGAAGATTGAAGACTTATCAAGCCTAGTCACTTCCTTTATCATGTTCGTGGTAGGCTTCCAAGTCCTAATTCAAACAGTCCGAAAGATTTTTCTAAGAGAGGAAACTGTAGTCGATCCCCTTGGTGCAACCGTCGGAGTTCTTTCTGCTATCGTCATGTGTGGCGTTTACTTATACAATAAAGGACTTGCCAAAAAGCTGAAATCTAGCGCTTTGATTGCGGCCGCTAAGGATAATCTCTCCGATGCCGTAACTTCTATTGGAACGTCAATCGCCATTGTTGCAGCATCCTTCAACCTCACGATTATTGACTATATTACAGCCATTATCATTACCTCCTTCATTCTAAAGACAGCCTATGATATCTTCATGGAAGCAACCTTTAGTTTATCAGACGGTTTCGATGAGAGAAACCTCAAAGCCTATGAAAAAGCGATTCTTGAGATTCCAAAAGTCACTAAGGTTAAGAAGCAGCGTGGCCGTTCTTATGGTAGCAACGTCTATCTTGATATGGTGGTTGAAATGAATCCTGACCTCTCTGTTTACGAGAGTCATGCCATTACTGAACAAATTGAAGAGGTTCTCAGCAAGCGTTTCTCTGTCTATGACACTGATGTCCATGTAGAACCAGCTGCTATTCCCGAAGATGAAATTTATGGCAATGTCCTTCACAAACTCTCTCGCAATGAAAAGATTATTCTGTCAAAAATTCCTGACTATGAAAATCTCTTAGCACCAGACTTCTACTTAATCGATGAAAATGGTCACCACCACAATCGTGAAGAAGTCATTGCCAATCACCAACCACTTCTCAATAATTTTGACAGCTTCAAGATGACATCTGTTAGTCAAAAAACGAAATTAATTAGTTATGAGTTGGGAGGAAATTTCCACACTAGTATCTGGCGTCGAAATGAAACCTGGTTCATGATTTACCACCAAGTCACAAGGATAAAAGATGAAAAGTAACGAGCAAGCAAGCTCGTTTTTTCTGCTTTCAAATAGATTTTGTGTAACATTCGATCGATTCTAAAAATTACATTAAAATACTAAATGTTAGGAAAACTCTAACTTTTATATGTTATAATGAAGATGTTTGTCACTACCGAATTTAGGGTTTTGACTGGCAAATGATATTAATAGATAAAAATAGGTTCTGCCAGCTACAGAACCCCATAGATATTAAAGGAGACACATTGTGAAAAAGAAAATTGTTGCCGTCCTTTTAGCAGCTTGTCTAGCCCTAGCACCGAGTTTGTCTAGTGCAGACGAATTGATGGATATCACACGCGCTGCTGGTTATACTGAAGCCACTGAGGCCTATCGCCCAAAATCAACCCTCTTAATCGATGGAAATACCGGAGATGTCCTCTGGGAAGAAAATGCTGATGAGGTGCGTGACCCAGCTTCTATGTCTAAGGCCATGACACTTTATTTGGTCTTTGAAGCTATGTCTAAAGGAGAGATTTCTGAAGATACTGTTATTACAGCTACTCCAACCGACCAAGCTATTGCCGATATTTACGAAATTTCCAACAACAAGATTGTTGCGGGTGTTGATTATACCGTTTCAGAACTCATCACTATGACAGCGGTGCCTTCCTCTAACGTTACAACCGTGATGCTAGCCAACTACTTGACCAATAATGATCCTGATAAATGGCTAGACATGATGAATGAGAAATCTAAAGAGCTAGGGATGACCAATACCAAATGGTTCAACGCTTCTGGTGCTGTTGCTGTTGCCTTCAAAGGTTACTACAGTCCTCAACGTTATGATAACAACCAAACCAACCAAACAACTGCGCGTGATTTGGCTATCATGACCTATAACTTCATCAAGAAATACCCTGACATTCTCAAATACACTAGCAAACCTGTTGTCACAGTTAAAAAAGGAACACCTTACGAGGAAACATTCGAGACTTACAACTACTCTATTCCAGGTGCCAAATACGGAATTGATGGGGTTGATGGGTTGAAGACAGGATCTAGCCCAGAAGGTGCTTTCAACTATATTGATACCATCAAGCGTGGTGATCAACGTATGATTGCTGTCATCATGGGTTCTGGTGATTGGTCTGACCAAACAGGTGAAGAGATTCGTCATACCTTTGGTAATGCTCTCGTTGAAAAGATGTACAAAGACTTCTCTTACAAGAAAGTTCTTAGCAAGGGTGAACAAGAAATCGACGGTAAAAAATACAATGTCGAAAAAGACGTCTATGCCACCGTTAAAAAAGGTAAAGACCCTAAAATCTCTGTTAAAGATGATCACATTGTCATCGATAATGGTCTGAAGACAGTGTCACCTAATATCAAAGCTACTTCTGTTAAGGCAACTAAAGTTAAGGGATGGTTCGATTTTGGAAGTAACCAGAAAGATAAAAAGGCTACTAAAACAACAGATAAGAGCCAACTCCCAGTTTATTTCTGGTTGCTATGTCTTGTCCCAGTTGGACTACTCTACTTGATTTACCTTAATGAAAAAGGACGTCGTCAAAAAGTTAAAGAACGTCGTCAAGCAAGACAAATCAATAACTAAAAACGTGCTCGGTTGAGCACGTTTTTAGTTGTCTCCAAGAAATGTTTTGAGATTAGACATATCATTACGCATTTGATCCAATCCTTCTTGATAAATGGCTTCAAACTTTTCAGGATCCTTCTCCAAACGACTAACTTCAAGTGCGTGTTCTGGACGGATAGTATAAAGATTTCCAGTTTTTTCCAAAGCCTCTATCTTTTCAATACTCTTATTGTAGTGTATGTGGCGATTTGAAGCCACTTGGACAAATTCAGGATACTTGCGGTAAAAGAACTTGTAGATTCGCTTACTCGTTTTAGATGGCTGTTTACGGTAGCCTTTAGGACGTGTCAGAACTACAATGAGTTTATCAAAGCCCAAATTTTCCATAAAATCAATAGGGAGACTATCAGACAGACCACCATCCATGTAGCGTTTACCCTTGTACTCGACAATTTCAGAAACCAGAGGTAAGGCGGAACTTGCCCGAAGGGCTTCCATTTGCTCAAAGACATGGTCAATCTTGATATAGTCTGGTTTTCCGGTCTCAATATCTGTAGTGACCACATAGAAGGGGACACCTGAATCAGCAAAGGACTCCTGATCAAAAACGTCCAACTCCATGGGAACCTTATAATAGGAGAATTCCTTATTAACGAAGTTACCTGTTGTCAGCCATGACCAGAAACTCATATAGCGACGGTCTCCCATAAAACGCTTGTTGTAGCGAAGGGCTCTTTGGGGCTGGTTAGAAAGGTAATTAACACCAAAAAGTGCTCCAGCCGATACCGAAACAACGCCATCCACCTTAATTCCAGCTTCTAAAAAGGCATCTAATACACCAGCCGTATATAAGCCACGCATCCCCCCGCCTTCGAGGACTAAGCCAACTTTCATTCTAAAATCTCCTTTATGATTGGTTCCGCAAGGACTTGATAACCTTGTGGACTCAAGTGCAAACCATCCGTTGTATAGTTGTCATTTAACTGTCCCATGTCATCAGTAAGGTAATCAAAAAGATCGACATAAGTCACACCGGGGAGGACAGCTAATTGTTGATTTAGCTCACGTACAGTCGTATTATTTCGAATCTTAACCTTAGAAGCATACTGTGATTCTTCACTAACTGGAAAGACACTCAGCAAATAGACCTCAGTAAAGAGGGATTCCTGACGAACTGTCATGATAATATCGGAAATACGAGTGACAATATCTCGAATAGGGTAACCTCTTCCGATGTCGTTAATGCCAATCAAGAGCACCAATTTACTTGGTTCCAAATCTAAGACCTGCTCTTTAAGGTGTTCTAAAAGCCAAACCGAGTCTGTTCCTGCAATCCCACGGTTTACCAAGGGAAAATCTCGACCCAAGTATTTTTTCAATGCAAAAAACTCCGTGATGGAGTCCCCTGCAAAAACAATTTGGCCTTTGTCTAACTTTTGATTTTCATTCACAAATTTGGCTAAACGCTCTTCTTGATAGGCCACAAGCTCGGGCCTAGTTGTTTCAATCATACTTCATCCTTTTTTCTTAAATATTATACGCACTACCGTGATTAAAGCTAGAAAAGTTCCAAGTCCAAGAAATAGCCAGGCAAGATTTTCAAAACCTGATTTATTGGCCAAAAGGGCACCGGAAAGTAGAAATCCCAATGTCAACAAGGCTAAAACCAGATTATTTAAAACTTTCTCAAAGACTTTAATTCGACCTGAAAAGTTGATAAAATCATGGTTTACCACAATTCGTCCGTTTAAAATCTGCTCCAAGAGCTGATGCAAGCGACGCGGAATATTTTTTCCATTGCGAATCAGATAAAAGAGTTCAATCAAGATACTCTCTTTGTTCAGAGCCTGTTTAAGCATGTCAGGGCCCATATTTTCTAGGAAATAATCCTTGGCCAGAGTCATCAAATCCATATTTGGGGCCAACTCTCGGAAAATACCTTCAATTTGAAGCGAAGCCTTCTCCAAAATGGTAATTTGAGATGAGGCCTTAAGATGGTTCTTCTGGAAAATAGCCAGTAAATCCTCTAGCAAATCTGTCATGGACAGACTTCCCAAGTCAACACCAGAATAACGCCCCAGCATCTGCTCCACATCCTGACTTAGAACTGCACGGTTTAGCCCATTATCAAACTGGGTAACTGACAAGATAGCCTTAGTCATGCCGTCAACATCCTGAGCAGTAAAACTATATAGGATGTCATTTAAGGACGCACGCATCCCCACTTCCAACTCACCCATAATGCCAAAGTCAATGAAACAAATCTTGCCATCACGTACCAAGAGATTTCCAGGATGGGGATCACCATGAAAATAGCCGTCTTTGAAAACCTGCTTGATAAATGACAACATGAGTTTCTTGCCCACATCTTCCAGGTCATAGCCAGACTCAATCAGTTGGCTGTAGTCATTAAGTGGAATCCCATCGATATACTCTTCGACTATGAGGTGTGGCGTCGTAAAGGAATCATAGACCTCTGGGACACCTAGACAAGCGACAGCCCTGTTATTTGCCTTAAAACGCTTCATGGCCTCTGCTTCATTCCTAAAATCAAGTTCCTTGATTAAGGTTTCACGCAGATTTTCCAAAACCTCCTGAACATCGACCATGGGGATAAAATGCTTTGGTATATGCCGTGCAAGCTTAATGAGAAGCTGAATATCTTCCTTAACGACCTCATCAATACCAGGTCTCTGGATTTTTACAATCACTTCCTGACCAAACAATAATCTAGCTCTATGGGTCTGTGCGACAGAACCAGAAGCTAAGGGTTCTTCCGAAAAGTCAAGGAAACTGTCAGAAAGCTCATTAGGTAATTCTCGCCTAATGGCAGTCATGACTTCCTCTTTATTCAAGGGAGGAACTGAGCTCTGGAGCTTTGATAATTCTTTGATATAGTTTTCTGGCAAAAGGTCAGAGCGCGTGGATAGGATTTGACCAATTTTAACAAAACTAGGTCCTAATTGCTCAAAGGCTTGGCGTAGCTTGACAGGTGTTGTCTGTTGGTCTTGAGGAAGATGCTTTTCACGATAAGAAAGGAGACCAACTGACGAGAAAACCTTCAACACATGTCTCAATCGTTTACTAGCCATTTTAGACTCCTTACATTTTATTTATTTTGACTGAGCAAAGCGTCAAGTTTTTCTTCAAGACGTTTCACATCATCCTTAGTCGCATACTCAACTGAAGATTTCTTAGCATCAAGTTTCGCTAAAAATTCTTGAGCTTCTTCCTTACTTTGACGTTTGAGCTCTTGTTCCAGTTCCTTACCTTCTTCAACAGTCAAACGCCCCTTTTCAACCAACTCTTTGACAAAGCTATCGGCCTTATCAACTGTCATAGCAGTCAACCCGATTCCAGCTAAGAGAACTTTTTTCAAATCATTCATTATCGTTACCTCCATCTAAGTAGGAAAAGCAAAGAGATAGACTCGCTACTTCTTCGGAAAATATAAGAACGCTTTCACACTTTTATTCTACCACTTTTTCAGAAAATATGTGGAATAACATAAACAAAGTTATTGTGTATTAAAATACTCTCTTTTTACTCATGTCAACAGAAATCCAGATATATCAAAGTTGTACTTTAATACTAAAAAAGAATCTCGAATATTTTTGAGATTCTTAGTCATACTCTATTTGTAAAGGGCTTCACCATTACTTTCGATAACAGACTTATACCAAACAAATGATTTTTTCTTATAACGAGCCAAGCTACCACTACCATCATCATTGCGATCAACGTAGATAAAGCCATAACGTTTACTGAGTTCAGCCGTTGAAGCTGATACCAAATCAATTGGCCCCCATGTCGTATAGCCCCAAAGTTCTACACCGTCTTGAAGGGCTTCGCCAACTTGAATCAAGTGTTTTTGAAGGTAATCAATACGATAATCATCTTCAACTGTTGGACCATCTGGGCCATCAACGAGAACATCCTTGGCACCTAAACCATTTTCGACGATAAACAATGGCAACTGATATCGATCATAGAAGTCATTCAAAACTAATCGAAGACCGATTGGATCAATAGCCCAACCCCATTCAGATTTTTCAAGGTAGGGATTTTCGACACCACCTAAGATGTTGCCTTTTCCAACCTTATAGTCTTGCGGATTGTGTGCTGTTGCCACAGACATATAATATGAGAATGAAATAAAATCAACGGTATTCTTCAAGATTTCTTCATCACCTGGAGCAAATTGTATTTCAATACCATTCTCTTTGAAATAGCGTTTAATATAGTTTGGATATTTCCCACGCGCATGGATATCTGAGAAGAGATAGTTTTGATTTTCAAACTCGTGAACAGCCAACTGATCCAAAGGATTTGCTGTCATTCCATAAGCTGGCATGGCAAGAACCATACATCCAATCTTAAAGTCAGGGTTGATTTCATGACCGATCTTGGTTGCTGAAGCCGAAGCGACTAACTCATGGTGAACTGCTTGGTAAAGATCCTGTTTAGAGAGCTCTTCCATCGGAGTTGAAATCCCACCTGACATGAACGGTGCGTGTAAAACAGAGTTCACTTCATTAAAGGTCAACCAATATTTGACCTTATCTTTATAACGTGTGAAGACTGTACGAACATAATTCTCATAAAAACCAATTAATTTACGATTAGTCCATCCATTGTACCGACGCGCCAAGTTGAGTGGTGTTTCATAATGGGACAAGGTTACAAGCGGTTCGATGCCATATTTGGCCAATTCATCAAAAACCTTATCGTAGAAGGCTAGACCTGCTTCATTTGGCTCGGCATCATCACCATTTGGAAAGATACGAGTCCATGCAATTGACATGCGGAAGACCTTAAAGCCCATCTCTGCAAAAAGTGCTATGTCTTCTTTATAACGGTGATAGAAATCTATACCTTCTAGTTTTAGATTATCTGGTGTTGGTTGGTCAGTAATCAAAGGATTCAAGGCCCCGGGTTCAAAGGGAACACCGCCTTTTGGCGTTACATCCTGTACGGACAAGCCTTTGCCATCTAGGTTGTAAGCACCCTCAAACTGGTTGGCAGCTGTTGCACCACCCCAGAGAAATTCTTTCGGAAATGTATATGTCATCTTTTATCTCCTTGCATTGTTCAATTTACTAATAGTATAACACTTAGAAAACGATTACACTTATACTATCTTCTTGAAATCTGATACTATAGCACGAAAAAAACAGACCGAAGTCTGTTTTAATTAGTCATTACTTTCAAGAGCATTTGCTGCTTTGGCTTCTTCTCGCCTAACAACATTATCTTTAACAATCTGATATAGGGTTGCGGCTACTGGCACAGAAACCAACATACCTAAGATACCACCCAAGGCAGAACCTATGGTGATTGCGAAGATAACCCAAATACCAGGAAGTCCGGTAGATCCACCGACCACATAAGGATAGATGAGATTCCCTTCAAACTGCTGCAAAATAACCACGTAGGCAACAAACAAAAGCGCCAAGGTCACAGAATGTGTCATAATCAAGATGGTACCAATCGTCACACCAATATAAGCCCCCACAACTGGAATCATTGCTGAAAAACCAATCAGGATAGAGATAGTTGCAGCGTATGGGAAATTAAAGATAATCATCCCAATATAACACAAGGTCCCCAAAATACAAGCCTCAAGCGACTGATAGACGAAGAAATTACGAAATCGATTATTGAGAATAGCAACTACATAGTGGAAAGTCTTACCATAACGTCCTAAATAGACGTCTACCAAACGATTGACCTGATTCCCAAGTTTCTCTTTTCCAGCTAAGACATAACAAGAAAAGACAATACTGATAAAAAGATTAATCAAGGTTGATGGCAGACTCGTTAAAGAAGTCAAGAAACTGGTCAAACCATTCATGATTTGTTGAAGCAACTGAGCACTGTAGCTATTGATTAGCTCTCTAACCTGTGTCACACCACCAAAATCTTGAATAATTTTTTGCAAGGATTTGTTCTTAAGCAACCAATTAATCAAATTATTAATAGCTGAGCGGTCTTGACTAATTAAGGTGTTGATACTGTCAATCAAATCAGGAAGGACAGTGAATACTACCCAAGTAAAGACCAAGCCAATGGTTCCCAATGCCGAGAGCAGAGCAATAGGTCGCTTGATTTTAGCGATAAAACCAAATGGAATAAACTTGACCAGCAGCTTCTCATAAAAAGACATCAGGATATTTACCACAAAGGCAATCCCTGCTCCAACCAGGAAGGGCTGACTGGCAACGTAAATGGTGTTACAAATTGAAATAACTGTTTCCCAGTAAGTATAGATCAAGAAACAGCTGAAAAAGAGGACAGCCAACCAAATGAACTGATTTTTTGTAAATTTCATAGGCACTCCATAATTTAAAATACCCTTCCATTATACACTAAGAAAGGGTTTCTTACTATCTTTGATCATGAAAGCCACTAAAATTCCACCAACTCTTGATCCGTTAAAGAATCAATCAGTTTGACAAAGTGAAAGTTCGATCCATCGTAATCAAAGACTAAGATGGCGCAATTGCCTGGACAAGACTGAAAGGTACGCTCCGGCTCCACAGCATGAAGAAAAGTCATCAAAGCTCCTGCGTGACTGACAGCCAAAATAGATTGGTTAGGATGTTTATCCACTATCTCTCTTGCACCATTTACCACTCGTTCTACAAACTGATCTTGACTTTCCCCACCAAACTGAGCATAATGGTCACCGAAATGCCCCTGAATTTGAATTTTAGGATGAAGATACTCCGGTTGCCCCTCAAAGATACCGAAGTGCATCTCTTTAAGTCCCTTAACACGTTTATAATCAGTACCCCCAGTAGCCAATTCAAGCGTATCAGAAGCTCTTTCAGTAGTCGTGCAGTAATACTGATCAAAAGTCAAACCATGTTTTTCAAAATAGGCACGCACCTGACGAGCCTGGTCCTGACCTTTTTCAGTCAAAGGGGAATCACACCAACCTTGAATTCGATTGAGTGTGTTAAAAAGTGTTTGTCCATGTCGCATTAAATAGAATCGTGTCATTCTTCACCTCCATAGATATACTCTTCTTCTACTGGATTATAAACTGAGACCAGTCCAAATTGACCTTGGTCATAAGTAAAGTGTAAAATACAACAATTTTTAAGACCACGAATATCTGGAACAGGATCTAAAACACGTCTACAGAATTGCAAAATAGATGGACCATGACTAACCAGCAAGGACTTAGAACCATCGGCCACACTCTCCATGATGGCCCTAATCGTCAACTCCATACGATCCCGGACCTGGCTCGTACTCTCGCCACCAAATTGAACAAAGTAATCACCAAAGCCTTGTCCATCAGGTAAGGTTTTAGGAGTAAGATACTCTGGCTGCCCTTCAAAAGCACCAAAATCCTGTCCTTTAAGCCCTTTAAGTCTTTCATAGTCTGTTCGTCCAGTCACAATTTCTAGAGTATCGCTAGCTCTCTCAGAGGTTGACGTAAAGACATGATCAAAAATTGGCTCTTGCTTGGCTAGATACTGACCAGCCTTTTTAGCCTGTTCAATCCCGACTTCCGTCAAAGGGGCATCGCAGACCCCCTGAAGCCTATGATGAACATTAAATCGTGTTTCTCCATGCCTCATTAAATAAAATTCTTTCATAATGTTACCTCTAAACCAGAAATCGGATCAATCACCTGAAGAAGCTCCAATTGACCTTGGTTATAATCATAAACACAAATATTGCAATTCCCAAAACGCACTCCTTCAGGAAAGGCTAAGTCTATGGTAATGATTAATCCCCATAAAGCCGCCCCATGACTGACAAATAGGAGATTCTCAGCACCATCTTTAGTATGTTCTTCTGCTTTCTCTACGACAGTCTTTAAAACCCTCTGTCCAACCTTGCGAATATCTTCGCCACCGTATGGGACCAAGAGATCTTCAAAGGATCGTGAACCTGGACGATGTTTGGGTAGGAGATGCTCTGGTTGAGCTTCAAAAGACCCAAAATTCATTTCTTTAATTCCCTTGAGCTGGGTTACAGTGTACTCAGGCGCCACAATCTTTGCCGTGTCAGTTGCTCTCTCTTGCGTAGATGAATAGACAGCATCAAAGGAAATACCTTTCTTCGCAAAGTACTGCTTAGCTTGTTCTGCCTGACAGATTCCATTTTCAGTTAGGGGAGAGTCACACCATCCCTGAACACGCTTTTGTGTATTAAATAATGTCTCACCATGTCGCATTAAATATAATTTCATTTCTTTACCACCCTTTTTTAATATAAACCTAAATAATCTTCTAAGATAGTCAAGACACCTTGATCCTTATGATGCGGTGCTACTTGGTCTGCCACTTGCAAAAGAGCAGGGCTGGCATTTTCCATCGCATAAGAATGACTAGCCATACGCAAGAGCTCAATATCATTGTCACCATCACCAAAAGCCATAACATTTGCCTCATTCAAGTCCCAATGGTTAAGAAGCTGCTTAAGCCCCCAAGCCTTGTGCATGCCTTTTTGAATGAAGTCAATAGCACCAAAACCGCTTGGAACAGCGACAAGATTACCATCAAAATCACGATTAAAATCCTCTGAAACACGATTGGCTTCTTCAGGACTCAGCAACATGGTGATCTTTATGAAATCATCCTCTAAATCCTTCAACCTATTCAAACGGTGAATGGATGCTTCCATAGCGGCTTGCTCTTCTTCTGTTATCATCTCTTTACCAAAATGTAGTTTCGTTCCTGATAGCATATAAGCAGATTTAGCACCATTAAATATAGTTGGTTTATCTAACAAATCATAATTAAAATAGCTTAGCAAGTTTTCAACATCATTTGATGCCATAAACTCCTGACACAGAAGCTTGCCATAGCTAACCACCTGACCACCATTTTCGGCTACAAAATGCAGGCGGTCAAAAGTCTCCGCAAACATCGGTTTAAGGCGACTCATACTATTACCTGAGGCAACAACAAAGTGCATATCACGCGCAGTCATGGCATCCAAAATCTGACTAAAACGCTCCTTATCATAGCTCCCTTTATCGTCTAAAAATGTTCCATCCATATCTGATGCAATCACCTTAATGGTCATAAAGCACCTCCTTGACTAACTTATCCCTATTATAACCCTTTTGGAAAACGCTTACCAGTACCATACTAGGAAAAACTGATACTATTCTTGGATATTTAATGGTCTTAGGATTGTTTTGTAAGCCTAGATTGTTTATAATTATAGTATGAAATTGAAGAATATTTTAAGAATACTATTTTCTCTTCTAATGATAGGTGCCATAGTTGGTGGACTGCTCTACCTCACCATCTATTTCAACAATCGAGATATTAAGAAGCTTTCCATGCCATCAAATAAGGATGGATTGAACTTTACCATAAAGAATAAAGAGCTCTTAGATCAGTCTGTCTTACTTGAAAAAGGCAATATTAAAAATGTAGACATGCAGATTCTCTCCTTCAAGAAGGACGGAAAATATGTCCTACAAAAAGGAAGAACCGAAGATAATAATCCTGAACTCACAGAGCAAAGTATTAAGTACGAAGCTAAGCGACGAGAAGCTCTTGCTCTTATTAACTCTGGTTTTTGGTCTTACGAAGGGTTAGATCGTCCTTTCACTCAAAAGGAAATCGAATTGGGCAAAACAGGCCTTCTATATGGAGATGATCAAAATAATATCACTGCCGGAACCTATCCAAATATCGACACAGCTAAAATGTTTACCCACATGGGAAGCAACGGTTGGGATACAGGTGCCTTTGGTATTCTCATTAAGGATAAAAAAGTAGATAAGACCTGGGAAAAAGGTGACCCTGACCAACCAAATGCTCGTTCCATTTACGTAGAGACCTATGATGGTATTATCCGTATTATCCAAACCTATGGCCACAACTCCCTTAATAAGGGCTTGAATCACGAAGACGTCTATAAGCTTTTAAAAAATATAGGCTACTCGAATATTCGTCTTGCCTTCCTACTAGATGGTGGTGGAACGACTCGTATGTACACGCGATCTGATAATGGTAAGGAAAAGGTTGCTGGTGCCTTTGTCGACAATAGAACCTATATTGAGTACCTCTACCTCACCAAGCGTGATACTAATGCTGCTGATCCAAATATATGGCGTGATCCAGAGCTCGTAAAAGCAGGTAAATCCAAGTCAATCACTTATGACGACTATATTGAAGCAATCTATTCAAATGGAAAAGTTCCAGGAACCCAATACCAGTTTGAAGTCTCCAAATAATGCAAAAAATCCTCACAAGCATGAGGATTTTTTTTCTTATTTTAAATTGTTCAATGCAGTAAGTAGGTAGTGACCATCACGAATACCTTTACCGACACGCTTGGTATTTTCAACCAAATCTTGGTAATCAGTATCTGAAAGATTGTCAATTGTCGCCTTCAATTCATGAAGTGACTCTACTGCAATTCCACAGCCGTTCTCAAGCACAAAATGAGATAAGGCTGACTGTTTCCAAACGACAAGTGGGAATCCTGAGGCCAAGTAAAGTGACGCCTTGTGAGAGTTGTTATAGCGAAGGTACTCGCCGAAAACACCACTACATGTCTCAGCACTGTCGCCATCCCAGACAAGCCCAAAACCACCCTCAAGGGCCGCAGGAAGCTCATCAGGTAGGAAGGAACCAAAGTAGTTCTCATTCTCAAGAGCTCTGCTTTCGTCGAAGCCGACACCATAAAGGTTATAAGCAGGTTCTTCAGGAAGAGAGTAAAGATAACCAGCTTTTTCTTGTGCCAAGTTACCAGCTACAATAATTGGCTGATTCTTTGTAAGACCCGTCTTCTCTTGGAAATTTGGAATCAAATAGTCAAAAATACCAAGACTGACAATCTTATCTTCTGCAACCCCTTTATCCACTAAAACAGATTTCATAATTGGATTGTGGGCAATGATACCATCAGCTACACCAAGAAGACCTGATTCTTGAATTTGAACCCGAATCTTATGTTTCAAAGGTACTGTATCCAAATTGGCATAGCGTAAAACTTCCAAATCGTGGATAATAAAATGAACTTTTACGCCTTTTTTCTGTGCTTTCTTTACATGATGTGTTGTGAAAAAACTATGATGAAGCATTGGGAACTGGATAAGTAACTCATCACCTTGCTTTAGTTGATTCAAGGCCTGTCCAAAAGCCTTCGATTTATGAAGTTGTGCTTTAAGTGTACTCATCTCGTACCAATTATCAACTGAAAGAACCAAGGCTTGATAACCTTCTCTCTTTACAATTTCTTCAACATCATTACGTGCCTTATTACCGGCATTTTTAACATTGTTATCGTGTAAAAATTCTTCTTTTAAATAGTATTTCATCTCTTATTTCTCATTTTTCAAAAGCTGATTTTTCAGGATAGCGTTCTTGTAAGATTTCCTTAAAACGAATGATATTCTCCTCTTTAAAGTCAACTTCATCATTCACACAAAGCAATTTTTTATGTTTATCTTTAAAGATACTCTCTAACCTATCTATTTGATGTAAATTTATCGTTTCACCAAAATTCTTTGATATAGGATAAAACTGATTACTTTCAATATGCCAATACTGACAGATATATTGATTAACGTCTACTTCGTAGTTTCTAATTTTATTTCGTGACGTTCTATCTAAGGTTTCTCCCTCAATTTGCCATAAATTCGCCAAGGTGCTTTTTTTCATTGGTGTAGCTAAATGGTTGTTCACATAGCCAGTCGGCCCCCATGGCAAAAGTAGCAAGTTTTTCAAAACTAAATGCCCATAGCGGTAGTTAAAAAATTTCCAAGGCGAGGACTTTAGGGCCTTCTTATTAGGAAAATGACGATAAATTAACTCAACATTTTTGTAATATGTATTTGTATAAGCTGACCAAGGAACCAAAGCATCATATACAGCAAAAAGCTTAGGTTGACCATTTTTATAAAAATCCGAAGGTTGACTATCCCTAATCAAGTACACATCATCATTGAAATAGAGATAGTTTTCCGACAAGCCTTCGATACGATGGAGATTAAGCTCAATTGCTGCTGAATTATAGGTAGGTAGATACTCTTCAGGCATAAATTCCTTATGAGTAATCCATCTGAGTTTTGGATGCTCCAAGTTCAACCAGTCAGGTTTTTGTCCGTTGGTAACTAAGTAAACATTATTCACCCAAGGGGCATGTTTTTCAATCATTCGGAACCAGTAATTAAAAATTCCAAATTCACGGTATCTTAAATCTCCATCAACTAATTCATTAGAAACTGAGATTTGGCCTGTTACTTCTTGTTTCTCACGGATAAACTCCGGGTCACTGCCATCTACCCAGAGGACAACGATATCAATTTTTTCTTCTGTCATTTACTAAATTCTTTCTCTACGACTTCCAAGGCACGCTCAATCACCACGTGCATGTCGTAGTATTTATAATCTGCAAGACGTCCACAGAAGATAACCTTGTCATTTTTCTCAGCTTCTTCTTGGTACTTAGCAAACATGGCATTGTTCTTTTCATCATTGATTGGGTAGTATGGTTCATCTCCACGTTTCCAATCGGCTGGGTATTCACGTGTGATAACTGTCTTAGGTTGTGTACCATACTCGAAGTGCTTATGCTCAATGATACGAGTATAAGGAATCTCACGCTCTGTGTAGTTAACCACGGCATTTCCTTGATGATTTTCTTCATCCAAGACTTCGTGTTCAAAACGAAGACTGCGATACTCCAACTCACCATGTTTATAATCAAAGTACTGGTCAATCATTCCTGTAAAGACAACTTTTTCAGCTGAAGCTTCAAGCTCTTCACGATTGGCAAAGAAGTCAACTCCAAGCTCTACTTCTACATCTCCAAGCATATTTTCAATGATGACATTGTAACCACCGATCGGAATTCCTTGGTAACGGTCATTAAAGTAGTTATTATCAAAAGTCAAACGAACCGGAAGACGTTTGATGATAAATGGTGGAAGGTCTGTGGCAGAACGTCCCCATTGTTTTTCAGTGTATCCCTTGATCAACTTTTCGTAGATATCTGGACCAATCAACTTGATAGCTTGTTCTTCCAAGTTTTTAGGCTCAACATCTTTCATATCAGCCGTTTGCTCAGCAATCTTGTCCTTAACTTCTTGAGGAGTCTTAGTGCCCCACATAGCATAAAATGTATTCATGTTAAATGGAAGGTTGTAAAGACTGCCCTTGTAGTTAGCAATTGGTGAGTTGATATAGTTATTAAACTCAGCAAATTGGTTGACATAATCCCAAACTTTTTTATTTGAGGTATGGAAAATGTGGGCACCATACTTGTGAACGTTGATACCTTCAACATCTTCACAGTAGATATTGCCACCGATGTGATCACGCTTGTCAATCACTTTTACTTTTTTGCCACGTTTTGTAGCTTCATGTGCGAAGATTGCCCCAGACAAACCAGCACCAACGATAAGATAATCGTACATATTTTTCTCCTTAGTTTTTCATTAACTGTTGCTTCAAGTCTTTCATATCAACGACACGTAAGACAATAATCAAGACAATATAAATGATAGCACCGACAAGACCATCTACTGCTACATTTAGCATTGGTTTCAATTGCACAAACATCTTAAAGACAACGAGTCCAAGATACATGACAACTGATGCTAAAATAATTTTTGACATGGCTGGAAGGATTGACACATCTTTGATGAATCTCCTTGAAAAATTCAATTGAATAACCCATACCAAAGCCTCTGTTAAAACTGATACAATTGAGGCCCCGACAAAGCCAAATGGAGGAATTAACAAAAGATTAAGTCCAACACTGACAACAGCCGGAATAGTCGTAGAGAGCATAAACTCACGATGTTTATTGTGTGGAATCAAAATCTGGATTCCCATAATATTTGTCCAACCGATAAAGAACATCCTAAAGACCATAATAGCAATGGCAAGATAAGCCTCTTGGAAATCTTTCCCTAGGAAGAAACTCACAAAGTCCTTATTAACAATCAAGAGACCTGCTATAATCGGGAAAATCACAAGATTATAAATCAAGAAAGACAACTCATGCATCTTGTTAACGGCCTTATGGTCTCCGCTAGATAAAAGACCAGATACCCTAGGAAGCATTACACTACCTAAAGACGTCACTAGTGTTAAGAGGATATTGATAATCTTCAATGCCTGATCATAAATACCGACGTCATTGGTAGATGACAAGGCACCCAACATCGTACGATCCAAAGTCACGTATAGTGAAATGGCAACCTGAGGGAGAAACAGCAAAATAACAGGTTTAAGATGTTTCTTAGCATAGGATAAATCAAATTGCGGTTCTCCAATGTAAGGTCTCGCTGGTAACCACATACTTAATTGCCCAAGCAATTCAAAGAAGGTCAATAGGAAAACATAGAGATACAAATCACCAGGTGTTTTCACAAATAGGAAGATAGAAATAACTCCTAAGACCTTTACCGTTGTATTCCTTGCGGTAATACGACGAAAATCCTCCAAACCTTGGAATAACCAAGAAATATCCATTCCTTTCGATATCAAGCTTAATCCTAAGATATAAGCCACCATATTTTGCATACCAGGAAAGAACAAACATAATGATGTATACAAGAAAAGAGACAAAATAGTCGCAATCAATTGGAGGGTATAAATACCCCAGAAATTTTTACGAATATCCTTTCGATGTCCTGAAATCTCTTTAGTACCATAGTTAGCAACACCTAAAGTCGCTAAAAGAATAAAGTAGGTCACAATCGAATTAAAGTAACCATAAGTACCTAAATCCTTAGAACTAAAAATCCTAGTAACATAAGGTGTCGTAATGATTGGTAAAACAATGACCAGTAATTGATAGGAAAGATTGTAGGCGTAATTTTTTAAAACTTTCATATGTATATGACTCTGTCTAGACTTTCTTGATGATATACCTCTGTTTCAATTACAAAAAATCTTTATCAGTCTTCATCACAAAGAGTCGACTAATCAATAAGATAAGAGGTGAGTAACGAAGAACAAGCATTTGCGGATCAAACATGCCATGAATAATCATAACACCTAAGCAAGCAAGGACAATATCTTTTCGATTAGTCACAAAATAATTCATGACACGTGTTAAAGCAAATAACATAAATGCACTAACAGCCAATCCATCAATTACGAGTAACTGCACAAACGAGCTATCAATAAAGTTATAGTTGCTTGAATAATTACCGAAGATGTCCATGGTTGTAAATGAAATTGGTCGACCTAATAAGGAAACTCCGAAGTTTCGGAATCCTTGAACACTAAGTCTTAGACGATTATGTGTAAATTGGTCAACAAGATGGAATAAATCACCAGTTGAATAGAAACAGAAATAGAGGGTTATAGCCAATGCTATAATAAAACCATATTTGGCAAGATTTGCTGTTATAACATTACTATCTATGAAATCAAATTTAAAGACCTTAAGACTAATTAAAGCATAAGTCAAAATCAAGAGACTTAGATAAAGTGGACTTGAGGTTGAGGTCTGTTGGTACATATAAAACGTAGCAAATAGTAGAGCTAACAACTCTATATAAGTAACCTTCTTCCCTCTAAACATAAGATAGCTACATAGGGCAAAAAACATACGTTGAGAAGCAAAGGAAACATAGTTAAATCCTAAACTATAACGATAACCACTATCAGCACTCATCAACATATTAGAAATAATGCCCATCTTACTAGCTAGAATAGTTACAAACAGCACTAAAAAGGTGGCGAAGGAGAAAGTCCCTAATAACTTCTTGAACTCTATATCCCTAGCTGAAAAAACCAACAGCAAAACGTTAATATCAGGAAGACCATCTCGATTTTTTGACACAATTAACATGGTCAAGGTAAATAATAGGAAAATTATTAATTCCTTCAAGTGGTATCTGAAATAATTTATGGTATCAGGAAGATTAATGAGTTCCTTTATCGTAATCATAACTATTGTAAAATATAACAAGATACGATAGAGGGACAAAAGACCATCCACCCTTACAAAATAAGTTGTAGTTACCAGAGATGCAAATAATACCCAAATAAAAAGAGTAAATAAATAGATTTTCTCTGAGATAAAGCGACTGCTATTCACAAGTACTTTCCATACCTTTCAATTATTCTTATTAATGTTGTAATATCATCTGCATTTTTTTGAGGTAAATCAAAAAAATATACATTCGACATCTTAACAACATTTTTATGAGGGGATTTAATATTGAAGAATCATTCCTAATAAAATCTGCCATATCTTTACTTTTACAAATTTCTTTAACGAGCTTAACTTTTTTTGTAACTAGTAATTTTTGCTTAGAAATATTGTAAATATTGCCCATCAATATTCTTGCCTTAACAGTATTATCAAGATTTGAACTATCTATATGCCAATCCTTTAGTAAGCTATCAACCAACTTCAACTCTTGAAGCTGATACTGAAGACGCTTAGGGTTATATCCCGACATAGCAGAACCTTTCCTGCCGATAACATAAACATAGTAGGAATCTTGAGAAAGATAAACCTTGTTCACATTACGATAAACATTGAGATTGAAGCGCACATCTTCACCCAACTCATACTTCTCAAAAGAAATATTAGTTTTGATAAGAAATTCTCTCCGATAAAACTTATTCCAAACAGTATAAAGCATATCCGATAAGAATAAGTCTGTAAATATCTTGATAAAATCATTTTTATCGTATAGCCCACTATAAGGAAGACACTTTTTTGTACGATTCCTCTCAGTCAGTTCCTGTTCAAAAGAATTATAGTAGCTAAATACAAGTAAATCTAAATCAGGCACAAGCTTATCTTCAAACTCAGCAAAGAGATTACCAACAAGATAATCATCACTATCAACGAAGTAGATAAACTCTCCCCTGGCTTTGGATAAGCCAAAATTACGGGCCGAACCAACACCATGGTTTTCGATATGATAGACAGAGATATTTGCGTACTCATTAGCATAAATATCACAAATACTACCACTACGATCTGTAGAACCGTTATCTATCAATATAATTTCCAAGTCATTATAACGCTGAGAAAGAATACTTTTTACACAACGATTTATGTACTTTTCAACGTTATAGACTGGAATAATAACAGAGTATTTCAAATTAAACTCCTAAATCATTTCAGAAAATGTTTTGAATACTGAAGGCTAGTCTTAATACTTTAAGTCTAAACAGTATATATTTTAACTTATTTGGTTGGTCTTTCATTTGAGAAAGAGAAACACTATTCTTAACTAATTCTTGTTTTACTTCTTTAGTAATGTCTATATATTTTTTATCTAATTTAGATTTATATAAACTTGCCAAGATATGAGTCAAGCCATTCACATAATATAGCTGTAAAATTTGTATTTCTTCTTGATTCAATTGAGAACGAACAAAATCAGAATAGAAAATATCTTTATAAAATCCAAACATATCACTAAACTTCTGCTCATTCCAAGACTGTGTAATGGAATCAGGATTATCAATTAAATAGTGATAATACTTTTGATTGGTAGCAAAGACATTTTTGGCTGAAAGAAAAAGCTTGTAATTGGTTCCCAAATCTTCATAATATTTTCCTTTTGGAAAAGAAATATTATTATCAATAAATAGAGACTTTTTATATATTTTGTCGTTGGCAAAACCTGTGATATAACTATGCTTGAGCATTTGGACAAAAGCATCTTTACCTTCAAACACTTGAGTTACTAATGGATCTGAAACTATAGGATCTTCTTCACCCTTCACAAACTCACGGTTAAAAGAAACGATATCAAACTCTTGGGATTCCAACACCTCTGCTAATTCTTTAAAAGTTTGTGGTTCAAGCCAGTCATCAGAATCAGGGAAATAAACATAGTCCCCCTTTGCATGTAAAATCCCTGTATTGCGAGCTTCAGAAAGCCCTCCATTTTCTTTATGAATTACTGAGATAAAGTCATAAACTTTAGCATAATCATCACAGATTTGAGGAGAACTATCAGTACTTCCGTCATCTACAAGTAAAATATCATAATTATGCCACTCTTGGACAAGAACGCTTTCTACACAACGTTTTAAATACTTTTCGACATTATATACTGGAATTACAACAGTTAAAAGTGGTTTCATGGATTCTTCACCTAAATTTTTTATTTTATGTTAAATCTTCTCCGCCCTTATTCAACCAAGTTACAACATTAAAATAGCGGTGGTAAGTTTTCAAATCAATCCCAACATGTCCTTGCTTCTCAGCTGATTTAAAATGGACCAATGAAGGTAGATTACTGTAATTCTTCGAAGAGAAAATCACCTTACTCTTGTATGGAAGCTCTTCGAACTCTTTCATCAGCTCGTAGTACAAGCATCATTATCATTGAACTTGAAATACAAATTATCCCAATGTATTCTCTTCAAATGGCGGTTCCATTTTTGAGTTGCTTCCTCTTCATCAGCATAATGCAGGAAATGAAGTTCAATATCATCAAGAAGTGCTAAAGGATAGGCATTATCAAAGTCTTTGATGTATTTCGATTCCTTAACAAATGTCAAAGAGATACTACCACTCAAATAGTGTTTTAAATTCTTAAGCATCTTGATGTAATCAGGAGAAAAGACAAACATCCCTACAAATGGTGTTTGATAAGGTAAGCCCAATTCCTGATAGACTTTTCCAGCCCAACAATTATCACAAATGATCGTAAAATTTTTATTCTTAAGTCTTCGTCTAGGAATAAAATTAATAATTGGATAAACGATTGGTTATAATTTATTTTTTAGTGTTTCACTGTTCATATTAGTACTTCTTAGAACTTCTTTTTATTTCTTATATAGCTCTGAGAAATTACGAATATAACTTTGTAATGAGAAGAGTTCTTTTTGGCGTTTAACAGAGGCCTTGCCAAATTGCTCTCTCTTCTCAGTGTTATCAGCCAATTCTTGGATGGCCTTAGACAATTCTGCAGGCTGATTTGGTGTGGCAAGAAGACCGTTTTCACCCTCCTTAACCATTTCACAGACACCACCATGACGGTAGCCGACTACAGGTTTGCCACAAGCCATTGATTCGAGAACTACGGTTGGTAGGGGATCTGGATTGGTACTTGGCAAGACAAAGATATCAAACATATTATAGAGCTCTGTTGTCTTACTATAATAATTGATACGCTTGATTTGTCCAGCTACTGGTGAGTCTGATATTGCCTTTTCCAGCTCATCAACACGCCACTCTTCACCTTCAAAAGCACTCCCTGCCAGAAAGGCTACTGCTTTTGGATTAGCCTTTAAGATTGGAGTCACTGCTTCCAAGAAATCGCCTTGACCTTTCCAAGCATTCACTCGACCAACCATTCCGATAACCAAGGCATCCTGTGCGATACCAAACTGGTCACGAACTGCGCTGGCATCCATTTCATGATAGACGGCATTGTCAACACCATTATAGATGACCTGAACTTGGTCATTTTTTACAAAGCGAGACTGCTTCACGTGGTTGGCCACAGCATTTGAAACTGTCACAATCGTATCAGCATAACGCCCCATCAAAAAGTTGATGAAATCAGAGATTGCTTTTGGTTTGACGATAATCTCGTGAACATGCCAAATCAAAGGAAGTTTCAACTTACGTTTGAGATAAATTCCCTCAAGTACCGCAGTCGTATTATTGTGAATAAGAGTAATGCCATTTTCCTTAGCATATTTAGCAATTTGCTTTGAATAACGATTATAAGAGCCAAAATACTCAAGAATTCCCTTAGGATTAAAATACTTCCGGCGCAAGATTGGATAATCGATAACTTTTACCTTAGCACCAACCTTTTCCAATGCACCCACTAAGACGCCATCGTTGGGCAAAATGACATGAGCCTCAAAGGCTTCTTTATCCAATCCTTTAATAAGCTCCAACAAAACCTTATCAGCACCATACATTTCGGCACCAGCGTGAAGATATAAAATTTTCTGCATTTCTATCCTTTAAATACTTTCTCGTAGTCTGTAACAATTTTTTCCCAAGTAAAGGCTTCTTCGATACGTTTACTTGATTTTTGATTGAGGTCTGCGATAGCTTGTTCATCCAATTGTTCAGCTTGATTAATGACACTTGCCAATTGGTCTTTTTTCCAATAGAGAGCACCATCTTCACCGACTTCACGGTTAAAGCCAACATCCAACAAGAGATTGAGCTTAGTTGACTCAAGTGCCTCAAGAAGTGATGGATTGGTTCCACCTACCTCATGACCATGGAAATAAGCAAAGGCATTCTCACGAATGTACTTGAGCAATTCTTGGTCATAAACAGTTCCGACAAACTTCACACGAGGATCCTTGTCAAAACCAGTTTCCTGGCGCAACTTGTCGTAAAATTTGTTTTCTTCAACATTGGTAATGAGAACAAAATCCTTATCGGAGCTAGACGCCATAAAACCACGAATCATAGCCTCATAGTTATTTTCAGGCACAAAACGTCCTACAACAAGATAATAATTGTTTTCAATAACACCCTTTTCGAAGTACCATGTGCGTACCTTATCATCAACCTTAGTCAATCGAGATTTAGTTGTATCAGTTCCATAGGCAATATAGGTTGTTTGAGGACGATACTTCGCATAATCATTTTGAATATAAGATTCAATGTTTTTACTATCACAAATCAAGAGATCTGCATGTTTAACCATGAGTTGCTCTGAAATTTTCCAATACTTACGAACCGGAAGACTCCACTTTGCACGAAGCCATTCATGACCATCCGGGTTAACCATAAGGGTACCACCGATAGCCTTGATTTTCTTTTTAATACCTGAGATAAATGGACCAATTCGGCAGGCCAAAACATAGAAGATTGGTGCTTGATCATTATTTTCCTTAGCAATCTCAATGGCCTTATTAAGAGCTGCGATGTCATAAGCGATGGCACGTGCGGGCCCGATATTTGGGACGTCAATATTGTAGCATTTAGCACCGTTATGTTCGAAAGTATCTGCTGTAATTCCTGATTTAGCAGAATTTTCACGCATACAAGCTACATAATATTGGATATCTTTGTCTTGTTGGAACTCTGTCAACTTCTCAACAAAGGTCTCAAATCCACCATATTTTGCTGGAATTCCCTTAGAACCAACGATATAAACTGTTTTTGTCATTTAATCACCATTAAAAGAAATGGAGAAAGCCATCACTTTGCTCCATCCTTCATTACTACTACTTTAATTGTTTTCAATAATATTTTGATATCGCGCCAGATTGTCCATCCGTCCATATAAGCAACGTCTAGTTTTACAACTTCATCAAAATCAGTAATTTCACTTCGACCGCTTACTTGCCAAAGACCAGTAATACCTGGTTTAAAGCTGAGGCGACGTTTTTGTTCAGGTGTATAAGATTCGTACTCATCCAATGTTGGTGGACGTGTTCCTACCAAGCTCATATCACCTTTTAGAACATTCCAAAATTGTGGAAGTTCATCAAGACTCGTTTTACGAATGAAATGTCCAATTTTGGTAATACGTGGATCATTGTCCATCTTAAACATACCACCAGACATTTGATTCTGTGCCATCAAATTCTTCTTAATTTCTTCCGCATCAACACGCATAGAACGGAATTTATAAAACTTGAAGATACGTCCATTTTCTCCAACACGATCTTGAGCAAAAATAGCTGGTCCTCCATCTTTACGAATAAGAGGATAAAGGAAGATTCCAACAATCCCACAGAGCACCAAACCAACTAGGGCTCCACAGATATCGAGGAAACGTTTCGCCATGATATCTCCATAGCTATAAAAATGCGTTGAAAACGTAACAACTTTGAAAGGACCCAATTGTTGGATACGTTTTTCACCCTGACTCATAAATTCAAGGGCATTCAAATTAATAGAAACTGGAATTCCCATGAGCTCAAAAGGTGATGCATAATCCCAAATCTTATACTGCTCACTTGGCAGATTAATCAAAACTTGGTCTACTACTGAGTGTGTCGCATATTCAATCAAATTTTCAGGTTTAACACTCTTGATAAATGGATCCGTGAAATAAGGATTATCCAAGACACAAACTGCTGTAATCCTACCATCCATATTGTCTTTCATACGAGACAAAACATTTTCAAGACGTGCCTGATCAGAAATCAAGAGAATATTCTTGTTACTTTTACGACGGGTATAAATAGATGAGCGGAAATACTTAAGAACTGTATTTGTAAAGTATAAGAGAACACCTGAAATTAGGGTGACGTAAAGAAGTCCGCGACGTGAGATTGAAAAACTTCCATCTGCAAAAAATGAGAGGAAAGTTGCAATTAGAGCAAATATGAAACAATATTTGACAGTTGCAATGAGTTCATCCAAGTAGCCTCTATACTTAAGATTTTCATAATAACTACTAATATAGTAAGACACTACATGTACGACACCTAAAAGGACAATGCTTCCTTGGGTAATCTCTGTATATGGTATTTTACTAGCTACCATGGCTGCGAAAACAACCACAACCAACTGTATAATACCAATTTCAATGCGACGAATTTCTTGTTTTTCTTTCACTCTAAACCCCTTTTTAATCTGTTAAGGTATAAGGAGCCGCATCATCCCCATTAATGCTATCCTTTTCTACGACGATGTGCTCTTGAATGACCTTCTTTTTGGTCTGATTTTTTCCCGTACTCACCATATGATCCGTAAGAACCATATGATCCATATTTATCAACTGTCATGTCAACTTTATTAAGGACGACACCTAAGAACTGAGAACCACTTTGTTCCAATTGTTCAACAGCCTTAGTTACGAAGCGACGTTTGATTTTCCCAGCTGCTGTAACCAAAAGACTAGCGTCAGCCTGATGGGCAATAATAACAGCATCAATGACCAAACCAATTGGTGGCGTATCAATTATGACATAATCATAACGACTACGAGCAACTTCCATCAAATGTCTAAAATTGTCATTTTGCAAAAGACTTGTTGGATTAGGTGGTACAGGACCAGATGCAATGACATCCAAACCTGAAATATCAGTTTGACAAATCGTTTCATTTAAATCAGCATTTCCAGAAAGGAAATTTGAAAGGCCTTTATAAGGCTCATTTGATTTAAATGTACCTGACAAAACAGAGTTACGAGTATCTGCATCAATGAGAAGTGTTCGGAGCCCGACACTAGCAAATGAAATCGCCAAGTTAACAGATGTCGTTGATTTTCCTTCACCAGCTTCAACAGAGCTAACCGCAATCACTTTCATCTGAGCACCAGAAAATTGAATATTTGTGCGAATGGCATTGTAATACTCTTCTGTTTGTTTGGCAAAGTTTTCTTTAGATTTTACTAACTTTAATAGAGGCATTTCTTCTCCTTAAATTTTATCTGTATCAGGGACAATTCCAAGAAGTGTCATTCCAAGGGCATCTTCCACATCTTCTGGACGGCGAATACGATCATCTAGGATTTCACGTACCAATACACCAACCACTGCAAGGAATCCTCCAAGCACTGCTCCAAGAAGCACATTACGTTTGATATTTGGTGAAGATGGTGACTCTGGCAATTTAGCTTCTTCAAGCGTTGTAACATCTTCAACTTTTGTCACGTTCTTGATTTTTTCTGAAGCAACTTCACGAACCTTATTGGCAAGTGTTTGCGCATCTTGACCAGTTTTAGCATTAACAGAAATTGAAATAAGACGAGTATCAGTAGGAATATTAACTGAAATCATTTTAGCAAGTTCTGCTTCTGTCATATTCAATTTTTCATCTTTGATAACTTCTGACAAGACATCGTTTGATGTAATAATTTCTTTGTAGTCTTTTGTCAAAAATGTACCGGCCTGCAAGTCTTGAGCAGAAAGGTTTTTGCCATCATTAGCTTGATTAACCACATAAATACGTGTAGACGATGTATATGTTGGCTGAATGAGGAAGTAAGTTCCTAAGAAGGCAAAGACAGCGACATAAAAGGCTGTAAATAAAATAAATACTTTTTTAGTCCAAAGTTTTTGCAATAGTGCAAGTACATCGATTTCAACACGCTTCGTGTTTTCCTGAGTCATAGTTTCTCCTATATATATTGATTTTCAAGTAGTGTTTGTGGATTTTCGATAAAAAGGTTACGAGCACGTCTCGTTCCGTAAGTCTTTTCGATAATAGCGTAAGCATCTTTCATAAATGGTGGTCTTGGACCAAGATTATGCATGTCACTAGCAACCATATGAACCAAATTTTTCTCCAAGAAATAACGAACACGTTTTTTTCTTACTTTATCTTTATCTCCAAAGAGCTTTGGTTTTAGAACATGAGAGCTATTAACTTGAGTATAGCACCCCATGTTGATGATTTCTCGAACACGGTCAGCATTTTCTTCGAGGGCATCATAGCGCTCAATATGAGCAACAATAGGCGTTACCCCCGCTCGCAAAACATTACTAAGCCCACTATGAATTTCTTTCCAAGATGTGCGAGCACTAAACTCAATCAAAGCAAATTGAGTGTTGTGCATACGCGGAATAAGATTCTTTTCAAGTTTCTCCACAATGTCTGAGGTGTAATAAAGTTCACCACCATAATAAATAGTTAAGTCTGGATAAAGTGCTTCTGCTTCTGCTTTTACCTTAGAAAAGTTGGCAAAAATTTTATCCTCTGGAGTCTCAAACATCCCCTTACGACGGTGAGATGTTGAAACAATCTTACGTACCCCTTGGGCATAGCTTTCACTAATAAGGTCTAAACTTTCTTCTAAAGTTTTAGGACCATCATCAACATCAAAAACAATATGTGAGTGAACGTCAATCACTTATTTTTCCTCCATCAGATTTTTGATAGCTTGAGAGGCACTTGCCACACTCGAATCATCTAGTTTCATCATGTAAAGACTAGAATTTGGCATAGCATAAGAGGTCAATTGACCAGTAGAACCAGTACCAGTTACTGCTTGAGACGTTACTTTAAATTTAGAGCCTGAATCAAGTTGTGTATTAGCCAAAGCATTAATGGTATCCAAAGACATATTTGTCTGAACAGAGTCTTGGAGATTATTAACGATTGAAGTAAAGTTTGATACAGATTTTAGAGAAGCCAACTTGTTTACAATCGCAGAAATAACTTTCTCCTGATTTTTACCACGGTCATTATCTCCGCCATCTAAACTATAGCGTTCACGAACAAATCCAAGTGCTTGCTCTGAATTCATTTGGATATCTCCAACTGGAAAATCAAACTTCCCATGAAGACTTGTGAAAGCTTGATCATTATGGACTGTCACACCACCAAGTTGGTCAATCAACTTAAGGAAAGATGTGAAATTAATTCGTGCATAGTAATCAATATTAATGCCATAAAGGTTTTCCAGAGTTTTTTCAGATGTTTCGACACCATAAATACCTGCGTGGGTTAATTTATCATACTGGTCTGCCCCACCATCAGGAATCTTAACGTACGCATCACGTGGAGTGGTCGTCAAGAGAATCTTATGTGTGTTCATGTTAACGGTCATAATGATATTGACATCTGAACGTGACACTGTTGAAATCGAACCGTAGGTATCAATACCACTAATATAAATATTGAAGACTTTTGAATCTACTTGTTTTGCAGAGTTGCTATTCTTCTTTTTAATTTTATAAGTATAAATTGTTTTTAGATTTGAAGCATAATTACTATCGACAGACTCTAATAGGCTAGCATAAGAGCCACTCAAGACCATAGCTTTAGATTTGCCAGACTTAAGATTATCATAAGCTTCTTGATATGAGGCAACATCATCAACTTTAACATCAACTTTTTTATCTTTTTTGAGAGCTGACATCAAGGTCTCGATATTGTTCTTATCAACCTTAGTAGGTGCCTGTACGCTAGTAAGCTGGCTCACATCTTTGATGTCACTTTCCTTAGGAACCACGATGCTCATTTCTACTTCAGAAAATGCTGCCGTCTGATTCATACGGTTAGTGATGTCAATCATTTGTTTAAAACCAAAAATACCAACCAGAGAAACTAGCGAGAAGATAACCAGTACAACCGTTGTCACTAGTGGTGATTTCTTAGTCTTCTGAAGGAAGATGCTAATAGCAAGAACTACCAACAAACCAATGGTGATAATGATGTTCAAAAACCTAAAGGATAGGAAATTATAATTGAACATGGTGAATAATAAGACCAATGCTAAAATAGCATACAGAATGGTCAACCCAACGTTGACCATCCCCCACGATCTATTACTCGTACGTTTTTGCTTACGATTCGTACGCGAACTCATATAAATTGCTCCTATAAATTAAAATTAGACATTTCCCATTATCATTATAACATTACTATAACTTCATTTCAATTGTCATTCTTTTTAAAAAAGAAGAAACCGTTTTTCATTATGATATCAAGCATTTAATTTCTATCATTTTTCATTGTTTTGTAAGTTCTTTTTCACATTTTTAGCGGTTGTTTTTTAAATTGTCGGATATTTACTTATTCCTTAAAAGCATCCTTCTTCCGAATATTTTTATTTTTTTATAGTAGTTTGAAAAATTTTAACCATTGTCACTTCGAACAGATATTAGCTACAACACAAAAGGACGACCAAATGGCGTCCTTTTACAAACTAGTCTGCAATTAGTGTTTCAAGACCAACTTTCATCATGTCAGTGAAAGTATTTTGACGTTCCTCAGCTGTTGTGTCCTCATCTGGATTAAC
The DNA here is from genome assembly GCF_001812625.1 of Streptococcus sp. HMSC064H09. Lineage (NCBI taxonomy): Bacteria > Bacillati > Bacillota > Bacilli > Lactobacillales > Streptococcaceae > Streptococcus > Streptococcus sp. HMSC064H09. The sequence continues at coordinate 46,317 of NZ_KV809622.1, read as the reverse complement.
CAAACTATCAGAAATAGTCATGATGGCAAGAGCATCTACTTGGTGTTGAGCCGCAAGGTAGTAAAGTGCTGCTGCTTCCATTTCTACAGCTTTCACACCCCATTTACCAAGCTCGATGTTCTTTTCACCATAGTTCGAATAGAAGACGTCAGAAGACAAGACATTACCAACATGTGTAGTCATACCAAGCTCTTTAGCAATGTGGTAAGCCTTATCTAAGAGATTGAAACTTGCAATTTGTGGGAAATCGTATTGTGGCCAATCGTTACGAATAATGTTAGAGTTTGTCGCTGCCGCTTGCGCTAGAACTAACTCACGAACGTGAACATCCTCATTCAATGAACCAGCAGTTCCCACACGGATCAATTTTTTAACCCCGTAGTCAACAATAAGCTCACGAGCATAGATAGAGATAGATGGCATCCCCATTCCAGTTCCCATTACTGAGACACGTTCACCTTTGTATGTTCCTGTGTAACCAAACATATTACGAACTTCATTGAAACATACAGCATCTTCGAGGAAATTATCGGCAATGAATTTCGCACGTAAAGGATCTCCAGGTAGGAGAATTTTATCAGCAATTTCACCTTGCTTAGCAGCAATATGGATAGACATAATATAAGATACCAAGGGCGTTAAAGAGGCAAAGTAAAAATAGGAAATCCAACAAAGATGCTTCGCATCTAGGAGGATTTATCTTTTTTACACATACTCTAGTCCGGGTTCAGTTTCAAACCTGAACTACCCTTCCTTTCATTTTTTATATACAGGACAGGCGACAGAGAACAAAATAATAATTGGAAACTGACAACACATTATAAATGCTAGACAGTTTATCTTTTTACTTCGTTCTCCGCCCGTATTCAATTTAGTGAATACAGTTAACCCGTAATTTCTATTTTAGATGGTAAAAGAGCAACCTGAACACACTATCTACCATTCTTATTTTTTATTTTTAAATAATTTTTCTACTATTATATAGTTGATAAATAATTACTTTTTTAAAAGTGGATTAAGCTTGAGTCAATGAATCAAGAAAATCATATAACTTCTTGTTCATTTCTGAATAATCGTTGGTACGCAATTGTTCAGGTGTTTGAACAAAAGGTAACTCCTTATTTTGCTTACGCAAGTGTTCTTCGCCATCCGCAGCTATGAGCAAATCAATGGCTTGGGAATCAAACTCTAGGTGTGCTTGGAAGGCATAGTGTTTAGGACTAAAGCGAATAATTTGACGTGGACAACCTTGACTAGTAGCAAGAACAACTGCATTATCAGTCAATCCAGGCATATCACCATGCCAGTGGCCAGTATTGAGAGTTGTGCCAAAACCTTTGACATGCTCATCAGCTAATCCATCATCCGTAAGTGTTATTGGAAACACCCCAATTTCGCGTTCTGGACTATGCTCATACTTACCACCATAGGCTACAGACAGAAGCTGAGCTCCCAAACATACACCAACAATATAGATATCAGCAGCAATTGCCTTTTGCATAAATGCAATCTCAGCGTTTGGGTCATAATAAGGAAAGGTCTGACGATCCTCATCAGGTGACTGAGGACCACCCATCACAATTAGAAAATCAATACCTTCAACGGTTTCAGGAAGGACCTCTTCCTCATATACCTTGGTTGATGTGATATTATGCCCACGGTCTTGAGCCCATTTTAAATAGGCTCCTGGAACTTCAAACGTTTCGTGTAAGATAAAATGAATATTCATTGTTTTTTCTTCCATCTATTATTAATTATCCTTGATAGTAGACCCGCTAAGATTAGAGGAATTGCTACTAGCCCTCCTTGACCGGTAAAACCTAGAACTAAGGCTATTCCCGTCAGAGGAGCATCCAAAGTTGTTACTAAAAATATGGTTGCACCAAGTAACATTCCTAGATTAGGATTTAGGGATAAACCAAAAGTCTCAAGACACCTTGTTAATAAGAAACCAAATCCGACACCTAAAGTAAACGAAGGCGTCAGTGTTCCTCCATAAGTACCTGACCATAGCAACAAGCACACAATAAGCCCTTTGATTACTAGCAAAATCGGAAGGTATTCCGAAGTTCCTCCAGAGAACATCCATTGTGCTAGAACCTGACCATTTCCCATGATTATAGGATAGAAAGCTACAATACCACCTAATATTATAAAAGAGACGGGCATGGTCCAGAGAATATGTTTATCTGTTATACGACTTTTACTCGCCTTTTTAGCTAAAACTTTAAATATAAGAGCAAGCGGAGTTACAAACAGCGTCAAAACAAGAATCTGTATCAAACTAGTAGGATGTAAGCTTACTTTATCAACTAAATATATAGCTTTCCCACCAACAATTGGACGAGCACAATAAGCTGACAAATAGGTTGTCACAAGAATGATACCAATGTTTTTCAGTTTCCAAGCAACTCCCAAAGTTTCCAAAACAAACAGTGTACTGGCAAAGGGAACTTGGTAAACCGCAGCTAAACCTGCTCCTGCACCACATGCAATCATGAGTTGTCTTTCAGGAATTTCTAAACCCAGTTTTTTTGATAAACTGCCAGCACATAAGGCACCTAATTCTCGTGGAGCTGCTTCCTTGCCTACCGAAGCACCTGCTCCAACGATTGCTACCTGAACCAAAGCATGTAGACTTTGGCCAAGAAAATTTGGACTCTTCTTGCCAACGAGTTGCTTAACCTTTCTAATGGAAAGAAGGGACACTCGACGCTGAAGGAAATACCAAAAGATACTAGCTAAGACACCAGCTACCACTATAACTACGAAGCGTCGATAAGCACTTACAGAATTAAATTGTAACAAGAGATCTGTCGTATCATTGCCAAAAGTAAGAATTTTTATAAAATCTAAAAGATAGTGGCAAAGAATACCGATCAGACCAGAAGCTATACCGGTTGTCAAAACAGCCAAACTTAACCTAATTAACTTAGCTGACGAGATTAAACGTTTTATTTCCCGAAAAATCATGTTTTAGAGTTCAGCCAAAATAGCTTTCAGCAAGCCTTTGAAATCCCCTTTAACACGTTCTGTCACTTCCATAACTTCTTCGTGATTGAGTTCTTCTTGGAAACCGGCCGCAAAGTTGGTAATACATGAAATACCAAGAACTTTCAAACCAGAATGTGCTGCAACAATAACTTCAGGGACAGTTGACATCCCAACAGCATCTGCACCAAGAGTCTTATAAGCACGAATTTCAGCTGGAGTTTCGTAAGTTGGACCAGTTACGCCGATATAGACACCATCATCTAATTTTATGCCCAATTTGTCAGCAACTCGATGTGCAGTCTCACGGTATTCTGGAGTATACGCTTTAGACATATCAGGGAAACGAGGACCAAAATCATCCAAGTTTTCTCCAATCAATGGATTTTGACCAGTCATGTTGATGTGGTCAGTGATGGCCATCAAAGTACCTGGACCAAAGCCGATACCACCAGCTGCATTGGTTACAACAACTCCTTCGCATCCAAGAGCTTTCATAACACGTACAGGGAAAGTAACTACTTCAAGCGGATTTCCTTCATAAAAATGGAAACGTCCTTGAAGAGCTAAAACCTTACGTCCAGACAAAGTTCCATAAACAAGTTTTCCAGCATGACCGACAACCGTTGATTGTCCCCAGTTTGGAATATCCGCATAGTCAATAACAACTGCGTCTTCAACTTCTTCAGCCAACTCACCAAGTCCAGAACCCAAAATTAAACCAAACTCAGGTTTTTCAATTCCTTTACTTTCCAAAAATGCTTGAGTAACTCTAATTTTTTCAAGTAGCGACATGTTAATTCTCCCTTAATTTTATTTCATTCTTAAAAACTGACCAATTTTTGAAAAAGTTCTTGCATTTCGAATGGTTATAGAAGGATAAAAAGATGCTTTCAATAGCTTCTTATGATAAGCCGTTTGGTTATAGCTTGATTTATCAAATTTACCCCAGTAGATTCCAAGTTGACCAAGATGAATAATTTCATCTCCCAACTCTAAAGAGTTAATAATCTTCTTCATTTCGTTCTTATCAAGTCTTTCAGTGAATAAGAGGACGTCTTTTCTATAGAAATCATCTTCCCACCACTTAGGTAATGAGGCCACTTCATTTTGATAATCTTCAAGAGTAAAAAGAGAAAATACCTTAATAAATGGATAAGCCTTATTTAGAAATTCCTCTAAAACTAAGAGGAGTTCCTCTTTCATCAAGGTAGAATCAAAGAAAAGATTTCCACTATTTATATAGGAAGAAACATGTGACATACCGAGTTCTTCCAACTCACGACAAAATTCCTCCATGACTACCTTGTGACGACCACCAACGTTTATTCCACGAACCAAAAATGCATAGCGCTTCATTTTAGATAAGTTTATCCAAGAAGCTTTCACCAATCATGGCTTTATCTACACCAAAGTTTTCAGCGACAGTTGCTGAGATGTCAGAGAAATGACCTACTGGAATAAGTCCATTTCCTTTGAATGATGGGCTATAAGCCAAGAAAGGAATATATTCACGAGTATGGTCTGTACCTGCATAAGTTGGATCATTTCCATGGTCAGCAGTAATCATCAAGAGATCATCTTCACGCATAGCAGCAATGATTTCAGGCAAACGTTGGTCAAATTCGTGCAAGCAATCACGATATCCATGTGGGTCACGACGATGTCCATAAAGGGCATCAAAGTCTACCAAGTTTGTGAATGAGAAACCATGTTTGAAGTCTTCAGAAGTCATAGCTTTAATCAAATTATCAATACCATGGCTATTTGATTTGTTGTGTCCCATATCGTGGTTGATACCAGCTCCATTGAAAATATCATTGATTTTACCAACGGCATAAGTATCGATACCAGCTTCATTCAATTTATCCAAAACAGTTGGTGCAAATGGTGAAACAGCCAAATCACGACGGTTAGACGTACGAGTGAAGTTTCCAGGTTCACCAACGTAAGGACGAGCAATGATACGCCCTAGAAGAGCTGGACGCTCAAGAGTAATTGAACGTGCATATTCACAAATATGATACAATTCAGCCAAAGGAATAACGTCTTCGTGTGCGGCAATTTGAAGAACTGGGTCAGCTGAAGTGTAAATAATCAATTCACCAGTTTCCATTTGACGAGGTCCAAAGTCTTCAATAACAGCCGTACCTGAGTATGGTTTATTAGCTTCACGAATGACTTTACGTCCTGAGAATTCTTCAATTTTAGTGAGAATTTCTTCTGGGAATCCGTTCCAGAAAGTATCAAAAGGTTCAGTAATATTGAGACCCATGATTTCCCAGTGACCAGTCATCGTATCTTTACCAAGAGAAACTTCCTGCAATTTTGTTGCATAACCAGTTGGGTTGCTCTCTGCTGGTACTGTTTTCAAAGGTGTTTCACGAGGAATATTTCCTAGACCAAGCTTAGCCATATTTGGCACATTCAATCCTACAGATTTAGAGATGTGACCAAGGGTATCTGAAGCACCGTCTGGCACACCTGCATTGACAAAGTCATTGGCATCTGGAGCAGCACCAATTCCTACTGAATCAAGAACGACTAAATGCATTCGGTTAAATTTGGACATAATAACACCACAAAGAGCTAAAATCTTTTCGAAATTACCTCTTGCCTTTCTATATTATTTAATAGTTTGAAAATAATTAATTAGTTTTCCTCATTAAAAGTGAGGGGAATAAAAATCGGACTAGGCCTTAACTTCAACGACCTTAACACCGTCTTTTCCTGCAACGATGACTTTGTTAACCATGCCATTGAACAATCCATGATCGACAACCCCTGTCATAGCTTTTAGTTCTTCACCAAGAGCTACTGGATTTTCAATCTTACCTAAATCAAGATCGATGATATAGTTCTTCATATCTGTAACAAAGCGGTCACCTTGTTCCGTAAGTCGGAATGATGGCTTATAGCCCTTAGACTCAAAGACACGGTACAGACGGTCAGCACCATATTGAACCACTTCAACTGGTAGTTTGAAAGCACCTAATTGATCAACCATTTTAGACTCATCAACCACCCAGATATATTCTTTTGTAGGTGTAGCGACGATTTTTTCCATCAAAAGGGCGCCACCGCCACCTTTAATCCCGTTGAGTTGAGGGTCTACTTCGTCGGCTCCATCAACAGTAACATCAATACTGTCAATGTCATCCACTGCCTTCAAAGGAATGCCTAAGCCTTCAGCTTGTTTAGTGGTTTGACTTGATGTCGTTACACCAACAACACTAAGACCTTCTTCCTTAATACGACGGCCAATTTCCTCTACAAAGAAGTAGGCTGTTGACCCTGTACCGAGTCCAACAACCATTCCATCTTCAACATATTTGGCAGCGGTTACACCAGCGATTTTCTTAAGTTCTTCCATGCTCGTCTCCTTGCATCTTTCTAAAATAGTCGTTCAAAACAATTATAACATGTTTCACCAGTAAATAGAAATAATATGAGGGAGGAAAAACGAGCAAAAATAAAAACTAGATCCTAAATAGAATCTAGTTTTGATGGGGAACTAATTTAATAGCACCACTTAATCTTCTTTACGACGTTTGAAGAATCCTACAAAGGCTGCAAAAATCATTGAAAGAAGTCCAATAAATCCAGCATTGCTAGTGTGCTCACCAGTTTGTGGCAACTCAGCTTGAGGCACTACAGGAACTTCAGTATCTGGAGTTGGTGTAGTTGGTGGTGTCACTGGAGTTGGAGGAGTAACAGGTGTTGGTGGTGTAGTCGGTGGTGTTGGTGGTACCACGTGAGACTCTCTCTCAACGACATAGTTCTTGTGCCATACAATACTTGGTTTTTCAGGAGTTTTAGGTTCTACTGGTTTAGCAGGAACTTCAACTACTTTTGGTGTTGGTGGCGTTGGTGCCGTTGGACCTGTTGGTGGTGTTGGTTCAACCGGTTTTTCTGGAACTTCAACCACTTTTGGTGTTGGTGGCGTTGGTGCTGTTGGACCTGTTGGTGGTGTTGGTTCTTGTGGTTTACCAGGAACTTCAACTACCTCTGGAGTTGGTGGCGTTGGTGCCACTGGCTCTTTTGGAGGTGTTGGTGGTGTTGGTTCTTGTGGATTGATACCAACTGTTTTAACGACTGGTTTAACCGGTGCTGTTGGTGGTGTTGGTGCCTTAGGCTCTTCAGGTTTTTCACCTGGATTCTTAGGCAAACCAAGGTTAGAGTTGATTGCGAACCAATAAACTGTTGGTGCACCATCAGCATTTGCACCTTCAGCAGTAAATACCAAGTGACCATTAGTCATCTTGATACCTGCACCTCCATAGTAGAGGTAAGGTGAATCAGCGTTATCCCAACCTGTCAATTCTGATGTTGTCTCACCATTAAAGACTGCACCATGGTCAATGTATTGGTTATCATTGACAGATGTTACTTCTTTAGTGGCAGCATCATAAGTAACTGATGATTTTGGAATAGCGATGAATTGGTTATCACCAATATTTACATATTCTTGGTGGCGTGTTGATTGGTATTTTTTCTTAGGTGTGAATGTAATCAAACCAGTTTCAGCAGAAACACTGTATGAACCAATAACATCATCTTTATCACCAAACGTATAATCTTGGTTACCAAGAGCGTGCCCATTACCGCTACCTGAAGCATTAAGAGTTGTGACATCAGATGGAATTTCACGTGAGACAACCCATTCTGAACCATTCCAGTCAGTGATAGGAACCACTACCTTAAGTGGGTTCTCATCTGAAATGTTAACTGTAGCTCCACCAAAATCTGCGTAACCAGATTTTGTAACAACTTCACCGTTTTGGATTGCCAAAGTAGAACCATCTGCGTAAGGATTGTAAGTACCGCGAACAGTATTACCATTAACGTCTTTCGCTTCTACTGTAAGTGGACGTGGGCGCTCAGATGTTTCAACATAAGCTGCACCGTTCCAGTGGTTAAGTGAGTTAAGTGCTACGATAGCATTACGCTCACTAAGGTTGAACATTTTACCATCTTTATCGTAAAACTCAACATCTACAGCTACTTTAACCGGTTTATCTTGATCAGTTGACGCTCCAACTGTCATAGTTACTGTTGGATCCTTACTGATTTTCGCGATACCTTTTCCGTCGTTTGATGGAAGGCTAACGATTTCGTAACGGTATACAACACGTTTGATTGCTGATGCTTCATTCTCAACAAGCATGCTTGATTGGTTCAAGCCATCATAAGTAACAACAAATTTGTCACCTTCTTTAACTTGAATCCACTCGTCTTCAGTGTTTGTCCAAGGGCTATTTGAAACAATGTCAGATGCTTGTAACTTGTTAGAGTCATATTGGAAAACATTACTTGTGTTAAGACGCTCTTGTGCTTCTTTTGTCAAGAAGTTGCTTACACCTTCAACTTTGTGTGTCGCATCGTTTTCACGTTGGAAAGTCAATTCTTGAACAACTTCAGCATCTTTAAGGTTACGATATACAGGATCATTCATGTATTTATCGTAAGCTGTTTTAGCATCTTGGTATTGTTTAAGTGCTGTTTGGTAGACAGCTATTTTGTTTTGATACTCAAGGTACTCTTGGTCATATTTAGCTTTTTGCTCATTGTAGACAACCAAGGCAGCTTCGTATTTAGCTTTAGCATCTGCATTGTATTTTTCAATAGCTTGTTTTGTTTCAAGATCTGCTTCATAAGCTGCTTTCTTAGCGTTATAAAGTTCAAGATTCTTGTCATATGCTGCTTTTTCTACATCATATTTAGCTTTTGCTTCATTGTATGCTGCTAGCTCCGTTTGATATTTAGCTTCAGCTTCGGCGTTACGTTTTTCAGTAACAACTTTTTCAGCTACTTTATTATCATAGTTAGCTTTTTCAGCATTGTATTTGGCTTTATCGCTATTGTACTGAGCAAGAGCTGCTTCATAATCAGCCTTTGCTTGGTTATATGTTGCCAATTCTGCTTGGTATTTAGCTGCAGAAAGCGCATTTTCTTTATCAGCGGCTTCTTTTTCTGCTACCTTAGCATCATAAGTAACTTTCTTAGTCTTGTACTCTGAAAGAGCTGAGTCATAAGCTTGCTTAGCAATTTGGTATTGCTCTGAAGCTTTATCATAAGCTGTTTTTTCAGTATCATATTTAGCCTGTGCTTCAGCATTTGTTTTATCAGCAAGTGCTTTCTCAGCTAATTTGGCATCATAGTTTGCTTTTGCTTTATCATAGTCAGCTTTATCTGACTTGTATTGTTCTTTAGCCGCTTTATAATCAGAAACGACTGTATTGATTTTCTCTGCTTGTGCTTTATTATCTGCAGCAGCTGCTTCAACAGTTTCTTTGGTTTGAGCAGGTTCTTCCTTAACCTCAACCCCTTCGTTAGTTGCAGCTGTTTTTGCAGCTTCTAAGCTTGTATTTGTTACTTCACTCGTTGTAACAGTTGTGTTGCCTTCTTCAGTAACGTTAACAACTTTCTTTTCAGTTGAATCTGCTACGGCTGAAGTGTTTTCTTCAACAGCATCTGTTGCTTCAACTGCTGGTGTTGCTGAATCTGTAGTTGTTGCTACCTCATCAGCGCTTGCATTTGAAGCTCCTACTGCAAGAACTGCAGTCCCCAAAAGAACAGAAGCCGCACCAAGGCTAGACTTTCTGAGTGAATAACGTTGTAATTCCTTTTTCCCCATTTAAATTACGTCCTTCTATATTTAGTTATGTTCATATTCTAACAAAAGAAAGAACCATGTCAATTTGAGATATCTCATAAAAACACGCATTCCTTTAAATTCGATTAGATTCTTAAATTCAAATACTTTTTAATATCAAAATATTTGATAGACAAAACCCTATTATTAATAGCGTTTTCGATACAAAAAGGAGGTTTAATTTTATAATATCTAGTCCAATTCGCTTTAATGTTTTTTTATTGAAAAGATTATGAAAAATACATAACTATACGTTTTCATGCTACTTTTCATTGCGAGAATTAGTTCTTGATAACCTATTTCAGCTAAATTCTTTCTTCTAGTTTCCTAAATTAGTTTTAACAATCAAACTAGTTTAAGCTGATAAAACTCAAAGAATAGATAACAAAAAAAGACTAGACTGTCTTGCACAGCAAAACAAACTAATCTTTCATATTTCCTATTAATGTTTACGTTTGCGAACTGACCATAGACCTGAAAGGGCCATTGAAAGCAAGCCTAGACCTGTTACAGATGCTAATTTTTGGTTAGATTCCCCTGTTTCTGGTAATTTTTCAGTGTATATGCCTTGTGTTTGATTCTTAGCAACGACTGTTGAAGTTGAAACGACACTTGGTCCTGTAGGTGTTCCAGGAGTTTTTGGTTTTTGAGGAGTTGGTGGCGTCGTTGGTACTGGACGTGTTACGCGCTCAACAAGGTAATTCTTATGCCATTTTACTTTAGGAGTCACAAGCTCTTTAGGTGAAACAGGTTTATTAGGTACGTTTACCACAACCATAGTTGGTGGTGTAGGTGCTTTAGGTTCTGTTGGTGGTGTTGGTTTGGTTGGCTCTCCAGGTACATCTACAACTACTGGTGTAGGTGGAGTCGGCGCTTTTGGCTCTACTGGAGCCGTAATCTTACGTGGCTCTACTGGCACTTCAACTAAAGCTGGAGTTGGCGGCGTTGGAGCTTTTGGTTCTGTTGGAGCCTTAGGTTCCTCTGCATCAACTGTAACAACAGTGTAGTTAGGTTCTGTCGGTGGTGTTGGCGCTTTAGGTTCTTCTGGTTTGCTTGGTTCCGCTGGAACTTCAACAACTGTCGGAGTTGGTGGTGTTGGAGCCTTAGGCTCTGTTGGAGCTGTTGGACCCTCAGCATCAACTGTGACCACTGTATAAGAAGGTTCTACCGGTGCCACAGGAGCTGTTGGTGGCGTTGGTTCTATTGGTTCAGCTGGAAGTTTATCCAAAGTAATCGTTGGTGGCGTTGGCGCCTTTGGTTCTTCTGGAGCTGTTGGCTCTTTTGGTGCTTCACCAGGATTTTTTGGAATACCAACATTTGAGTTAATCGCAAACCAATATACTGTTGGTTGACCAGCAGCATTAGCTCCATTGGCCGTAAATACCAAGTGACCATCAGCCATCTTTAAGCCTGCTCCACCATAATAGAGATATGGAGAAGATGGATTATCCCAACCTTCAAGAGTCGTTGAAGATTCACCATTAAAGATAGACCCATGTTCAATGTATTGGTTATCTTTAAACGACGTTACTTCTTTAGTAGCGGCATCATAAGAAACACTAGAATTTGGAATTGGAATATATCTATTATTGCCAATATTTACAGACTCTTGGTGCTCTACATTTTCAAATTTCTTCTTAGGAGTAAAGATGATACGTCCTGAAGTTGGATCAATAGTGTAAGAACCAATCACATCATCTTTACCGTCTAATGTGAACTCATCTGTTCCGATAGAGTGACCATTCCCAGCACCTGAAACATTGACTGAAGTTGCGTCAATAACAGTTTCTTCACTAACTGTAAATTCACTACCATTCCACGTTGCTTTTTGTGCCACAATTTTAATTGGATTTTCAGCAGAGATAGTGACGTCAGCAGTACCAAAGTCAGCTGTTCCATTTTTAACAACAACTGCATTGTTTTCAATGCTCATTGATGAACCATCTGCATATGGATTCCAAGTTCCTCGAACAGTCTTACCATCTTTATCCTTGGCTTCTACTGTAAGGGCACGAGGTTTATCTCCACTATCCACATAAGAAGCACCTGTCCAGTGGTTAAGGGAATTAAGCGCAACAATAGCGTTATGCTGTGTCAAATCAAACTTATTGCCATTACCATCATAAAATTCAATATCTACAGCCACCTTAACGGGTTTATTTTGGTCTGTTGAAGCACCGACTGTTAGTGTTACAGTTGGGTCTGAGCTAACGGCTGCAATTCCTTTACCGTCATTTGATGGAAGACTCAAAATTTCATAGCGATAAATCACGCGCTTGATCGGATGCATATCCGTATTTTCACGCATGCTTGACTGATTCAAATTGTCATAGGTTACAACAAATTTGTCACCTTCCTTAATTTGAATAAATTCAGTTTCATTATTGGCCCAAGGACTAGTTGCTACAATATCTGAAGCTTCCAATTTATTGGAATCATACTGATGTACATTGCTTGTATTCAAACGAGCTTGAGCATCACGAGTGAGATAAGCGCTGATGCCATTGATGGTATGAATGGCTCCACCTTCACGTTGGAAGGTCAAATCTTGAACAGTTTCTACATCTTTCAGATCTTGGAAACCATTATCATTCATGTACTTATCATAGGCTGCTTTAGCATCTTTGTACTGTGCCAAAGCTGTTTGATATTCAGCAAGTTTTGTTTGGTAGGTAGCAAAATCTTTGCCGTATTGCTCTAAATCTACATTGTATTTTGCAAGCTCAACTTCATACTTAGCTTTTGCAGCATCTTCTTCTGCTTTAATAGCAACAAGTTGATCATAGGCTGCTTTATCTTTATCGTATTGCGCTTTCTTAGCTTGGTATTCTTGTAAATCTTTATCGTATTGTGCTTTAGCTGTATTGTAAACAGCCATTTCTGCATCATACTTGGCTTTAGCTTCCGCATTTGCCTTATCAGCAGTTGCTTTTTCGGCTACTTTGGCATCGTAGGCTGCTTTAGCAGTCTTGTAGGCAGCTAAATCAGTTTGATATTTTTGGTAAGCCGTATTGTAAGCAGCAAGATCTTTCTCATATTGCTCTTGAGCTGCCTTATCAGTAATTTCTGCTTGTGTTTTCTCAGCTACTTTAGCATCATAGGCTGCTTTTTTCGTATTGTATTCAGCTAGAGCGGCATCATACAAAGCCTTATTTGTCTTATATTCAGACAAGGCTGCTTCGTAAGTGACCATTTCCGCATCATACTTAGCTTTAGCTTCTGCATTAGCTACGTCAGCTGCTGCTTTTTCGGCTACTTTAGCATCGTAGGCGGCTTTGGCAGTCTTGTAGGCAGCTAAATCGGTTTGATATTTTTCGTAAGCGGCATTATAAGTAGCTAAATCTTTCTTATACTGCTCTTGAGCTGCCTTGTTTTCGATTTCTGTACGAACTTTTTCAGCTACTTTAGCATCATAAGATTCCTTCTCAGCATCATATTTTGCCTTGTCTTTGCTGTACTGAGCCATAGCAGCTTCATAGTTCTTCTTAGCAGTTTCATAAACAGCCAACTGTACTTTGTAATCGGCTTCTGACTTAGCATTAGCTGCATCGGCAGCTGCTTTTTCTGCTACTTTAGAATCATAAGTTAATTTTTGAGTATTATACTCTTCCAATGCTGCATCATAGGCTTTTTTATCAGCTTGGTATTTAGCTAACCCTTTTTCATAAGCAGCTTGATCAGTATCATACTGTGCTTTAGAAGCAGCGTTTGCTTTATCAGCTGCTGCTTTTTCGGCCACTTTAGCATCGTACTCAGCCTTAGCTTTATCATACTCAGCTACATCTTTTTTGTGGCTTTCTTTTGCCTTCTGATAATCCGAAACAACCGTGTTAATCTCTTTTGATTGAGCTTGATTGTCAGCAATAGCACCCTCTAGGGATGTATGTGTTTGAGGTGCAGTTTCTTCGACTTCTACCCCTTCTTTTACCGCAGAAGTTTTAGCATCCTCAAGACTATCAGTTGTAACAACACTTGTTGTTACAGTGGTATTTCCTTCTTCTTTAACAGAAACAACTTGCTTCTCTGAATGATCAACAGTTGTTGCCGGATCAGCAGCAGTATCTGTTAGTACAGAAGCACTAAGCGGTGTATCAGTAGCAGCTGAAGTTGAAACCTCATCTGCATGTACACCAGTTGCCCCCATCGCAAGAATGGTTGTACCCAAAAGAACAGAAGCAGCTCCAAAGCTATACTTTCTGATTGAAAAACGTTGTGAATCTTTTCTTCCCATATCACAAATTTCCTTCTATATTTTCTTAACACCTAAAGTCTATCACTTTTAAACTTTCTGTCAATAGAATTGTCTTAATATTTCCAAAAATTTACACTCATTTTCAATTTGTAAGTATTATTTAATTGATTCTTTAGTTTAAAAGGATAGCTACCTTAATTTTATATGTTACTTCTTCTGAAAATTAGAATTAAATTGCACAATATAAGCTTGATATTAAAGCTTTGTTAATTATTTTTGCGACTCTTTTTGTTAAAGTATCAAAAAGAGCCCCAAGGGGCTCAAATCTTTATATCATTGGGATATGTTCTGTTACTTGCTTCATTAATTTGATAACAATACCTAATGACAATCCAAGTTCATATATCAGAAATCATTGACTTAAGATTTTTTTGACCAAGGCCTTCAAATCTGGAACTACTTCTTCCATAAGCCATGGATTTTTGGCTTGCCATATATTATTTCTAGGAGAGGGATGAACGAGAGGAAAAAACTCTGGGAGATAATCTTTATAATGCTTAACTGTATCCGTTAATTTTGCCGATGATTTTTGATGCAAATAGTAACGCTGTGCATAGTTACCTACTAAAATCGTCAATTGAATATCAGGAGCTAAAGCAAGAACTTTCTCATGCCACTTGTCTGCAAATCCTTTGCGAGGAGGTAAATCACCTGATTTACCATGACCTGGGAAATAAAAATCCATTGGTACAATAGCAAACATGCCAGATTCATAAAATTCTTCGCGTGAAACACCCATCCAATCCCTAAGATTATCACCGCTAGGATCATTCCAATAAAGACCGGACTCTTGGGCGCGAATACCAGGAGCTTGTCCTACGATATTAATTCGTGCCGTTTTTGGAATGGTAAACAAGGGTTTTATACCTTGTTCCGTAAAAGCTTTATTTTGTTCATCGGACATGATTGCTTGTGTTAATTCATCGAGTGTTTCCATATTTTCCTCCTCAAAAAAGAGACAAAACCGTCTCTCTTTTTTATTTGATTAACTCATAGATAGCTTCTGCATAAATGGCAGCTGCACGGTACAAGTCTTCAACCTCAGTAAACTCATTGGCTTGGTGCATAGTGTTGACATAACCAGGGAACATAGCTCCATAGGCAACACCACGTTTTAGGAGACGTCCAAATGTACCACCACCAATAATTTGTTCATGACCTTTAAGTCCTGTTTGTTTCTCATAGACTGAAAGAAGGGTCTCTACCATAGGATCATTAACTGGTACATAGTGTGGCACATGACCATGTTCTGAGAGACTAACAGCCTTAGGACCTTCAAGTTTTTCAAGGCCGGCCTTAATACCGTCTACATCAACGCCTTGAGGGTAGCGGAAATTCAAAGCGATTGTATTATCTGCTGATTCCTTATTGAAATGAAACACCCCAGCATTCATGGTCAATTCACCCATCTTAGGATCTGTGTAAGCAAGACCTACTTTTTCACCAAAGAAATCTTTATGCAATGTTTCAGCAATTAAATCCAAATACTTTTTAGCATTACCTTGGAAATCAAATTGGCTAAGGAAGAGTGCCAAGTAGGTTGCTCCATTAATACCATTTTGAGGCATCATACCATGAGCAGATTTCCCATGAATAATCACATGGAAAACACCCGCTTCCTCGGTCACTTGACCAGTAACTTCTTGCTCCGCAACAAAGTCTCCTAATTTGGCCTCGAGTTCTTTCAAAGTGGTAGGCCCAGTAAAATATGCACTTGCTGATTCAGGAACCATATTTTCACGCAAACCACCATTAAATGACACAAGACTAAAGTCCCCATCATTTTGACCTTCAAAATGGAGATAGGCTGTAATATTACCTTTTTCACCATTGATAATTGGGAATTCTGCATCAGGTGAAAAACCAAAATCAGGATCTTTCAATCCATTATGAGCGAAGTAATAATCCATATCGCCCCAACCAGATTCTTCATCAGTACCAACAATGAAACGCACACGCTTAGATACTGGAAGCTCGAGTTCTTTAATAATTTTCAAGGCATAGTAACAAGCCATTGTTGGGCCTTTATCATCTGATGACCCACGAGCATAAAGTTTGCCATCTTTGATTACAGGTTCATAAGGATCTGTATCCCAACCACTCCCAGCTGGAACCACATCCAAGTGTGCAAAGATACCCAATACTTCATCACCTTGACCAAATTCAAAGTCACCAGCATAATTATCAATATTACGAGTTTTATAACCATCACGTTCAGCTAAAGCAAGAAAATGTTCCAAAGCTTTTACTGGTCCAGGACCAAATGGGTGCTTATCATCAACCTTACTGTCATCACGTTCTGAGTTAATACGCAAAAGACCAAAAAGGTCCTCCATCAAGGCATCTTTGCGCTTATCAACTTCGGCACGAAAATCAATTGTCATAATTTACTCCTTACTGTCTCTAGTTAGCACTATTTTACCATTTTTAGTAAGAGTTTTCATCCCTTATAAACAAAGCCAATAAAAAATGCAATCCCTTACCGAATGTCAAAAGACTTCATACCATCTTCAATAGAATGTGAAAAATTTCCTTAATCAGGAACACTCGAATCAAAGTAATACTATTGCTTTCGACTAGAAAATCCTACCCTTGGTTACTGATTTTTTTTTACTTTAGGCTTTACTATCGAAATCACTCACATTGTAACATTGCGATATTATCATTTCAAGAATTTCCAAAAACTTTAGAATATTCTCTTAATTAATGCTATAATAGGACTATCAAAACTAAGGAGATGCATTATGCCATTTGTAAAAATTGATCTCTTTGAAGGTCGTACTGAAGAACAAAAAATCGAACTTGCTCGCGAAGTTACTGAGGTTGTATCACGTGTTGCAAAAGCACCTAAAGAAGCTATTCATGTTTTCATTAATGATATGCCAGAGGGAACTTACTACCCACATGGTGAAATGAAGAAGAAAAACTAATCATCATTAAGCAGTCACATCCGTGGCTGCTTTTGATATAAAAAAACTGGAAAGAAACTCCAGTTTTTTTATATTATCGTTGGTAATTCATCATCGTCGTCAAAATTCTCAACGACTTCTTCACCAGGCAATGGTTTTTGTAGTTTTCCCAAGATAAAACGTGAGATTGGACCAACCACTAGAAAATTAAGTGGTAAAGCCATGATAACATTTGTCAACCAAGCACGACCATAGGATAATAACGTCACCGACTGACTGTTGTAAACTAATCCATAGAATGACATAAACGTTACCATGAGTAGCGCCATGGTCCCAGAAATCACTAAAATCTTTGCCCATCGTTTATCATGGGCTTTTACTTTATGCAAAATTGCAAATGCTATTGTTTTGGCTAGTGGCCCCACCAAAAGCATATCAAGTAAGAAAGCAACCACAAATCCAGGAAAATAACCTTGGAAAAAGTGACCCCAAGCAAAGGGAACTACTCCAGTCCAATCAAGGATGAGAAGATTCCAGAGACTCATCCCACAGACCATCATTCCACACATCAAAAACGTAAAAAGCAAAGCTTCTTTAAAATTACGAGGCATTAAAATTCTCCATTTCTAAGAGTTCTCTTTTAGCATATCAAAAATATTTTTTCCTCGTAAGTTAAATTTCTCTCATGAAAACGTATTATCTTAGGATAGTTTCCATTTCTGTATATCTCGGTTTCATACCTAAACGTTCGTAAAAACGTAGAGCACCTGCATTATCATTCCATACGTGAAGTGTCAGATTATAACAACCTAGCTCCTTAGCATAGTCCAAGGCAAATTGGTAAAGCTTTTCTCCTAATTTTTGACCTCGAGCTTCCTTATCAACACATAAATCATCAATAAAAAGAGTCTTAACAGCCTTTTGTGGACCATCATTTTCAGTTTCTTCTTTAATCATTAAGAAAAGATGGCCCAAGATACGCCCTTCGTCATCCTCGTACACAAAAACAGGTTTTTTTGAATCATTAATTACTGCTTCTAACTCTGCATCTGTAAATTTACTGCCTTTTGACTTAAAAACATCAGGGCGTGCTTGATGATGAACAATAAGAATCTGCTCCAATAACTCCTGTAATCTTGGAATATCTTCAAATTTTGCTAAACGAATCATGATTACCTCCACAAAAAAAGATGGGTAAGACCCACCTTAATTCTTATTTACCAAGTTTTGCTTTAGCTGCATCTGCAAGAGCTGTGAAAGCTGCTGCATCGTTAACTGCCAAATCAGCAAGCATTTTACGGTTAACTTCGATTTCAGCCAATTTCAAACCGTGCATCAATTGTGAGTATGACAAACCGTTCAAACGAGCTGCCGCATTGATACGTGTGATCCAAAGTTTACGGAAATCACGTTTCTTTTGACGACGGTCACGGTATGCATAGTAGTAAGAGTTCATTACTTGTTCTTTTGCAGTACGGAACAAGATGTGTTTTGCACCATAGTAACCTTTAGCAAGTTTCAATACACGTTTACGACGTTTGCGTGATACAACGCCACCTTTAACACGAGCCATTTATATATTCCTCCGAATTAATTCTAGTTTAGTTAATTTGTAATGCTTTTAGCGAATTAACGCATTTGTGAAAGCATTGATTTGATACGTTTAAAGTCACCTGAATGTACCATTGACGCTTTACGAAGGTGACGACGTTGTTTTTTAGTTTTACCGTGGAAACGGTGAGATGTGAAGGCACGGAAGCGTTTCAATCCACCTGAACCTGTACGTTTGAAACGTTTAGCTGATGCGCGGTGTGTTTTTTGTTTTGGCATTTTAAAATTCTCCTCTTAAAATAGTGTTAGTTTGACAATTATTTTTTGTCAGGAATTGGTGCAAGTTGCATGAACATTTGACGTCCATCCATCTTCGCTCTTTGCTCAATAATCGCAATATCTTGCGTTTTTTCAGCAAATTCCGCCAAGACCTTAGCTCCGATTTCTTTGTGAGTAATCATACGACCTTTAAATCGGATAGAAACTTTAACCTTGTTTCCTTTTTCAAGGAATTTACGGCCATTACGAAGTTTAGTTTCAAAGTCACCTTTATCAATAACTGGACTCAAACGAACTTCTTTAACGGTAACAACGCTTTGTTTCTTACGTTGTTCTTTTTGTTTCTTTTGATACTCAAATTTGAACTTACCGTAGTCCATAATCTTCGCAACAGGTGGCGTAGCTTGTGGTTGGATGAGAACCAAGTCAACATTTGCATCATCTGCAATAGCTTGTGCTTCTGACAATGGTTTAATTCCCAATTGTTCACCATCAAGACCAACAAGACGAACTTCGCGAACGCGAATTTCATCGTTAATGAATAGATCTTTCTTAGCTATGATCTTCACCTCTTTATTTTTTTAGAGAAAAACAAAGCGGACTTGATATACAAGCCCGCACACATAATATCCCTAGAGGGATTTGACATGTTGGGCCAGACAACCTAAGTCGCAAGGCGAGAAGTTCTCACTTCTGCTTTTCTCATTGTTAATAGTATAACAAGTGAGTCATCCTTTGTCAATAATTTTTTTTGCTTTTTCTTGAATAAATTCCACAACACCATCAATAGACACACCTGTAGTATCAAAAGTGATGGCATCTTCCGCTGGTTTAAGAGGTGACACCTTACGATGACTATCTTTATAGTCACGTTCAGCAATTTCTTTTTTTAGAGTCTCAAGGTCAGCAGGGATACCTTTTTCGATATTTTCCTTATAACGGCGTTCCGCACGTTCATCAACTGAGGCAATCAAGAAGATTTTTAGTTCTGCATCAGGCAAAACCACGGTCCCGATATCACGACCATCCATGATAATAGCCCCATCTTGAGCGATACGTTGTTGTTGCGCAACGAGTTCTTGACGCACTTCAGGAATAGCTGCGACCCAAGAAACATTATTTGTAACTTGGTTATCACGAATTGGGTGTGTAATATCGACATCACCTACATAAACTTGCTGACTACCATCTGCTGCTTTTCCGAATGAAATCGGATATTGAGATAGTTGCTCCAAAATTTCTGGTACATTTTCCTCAGTTAAACCATTCTGCAAGGCCAAATAAGTTGCAGATCGGTACATGGCACCTGTGTCAAGATAAGTATAGCCAAGATTTTTTGCAATAATCTTGGCTACTGTACTTTTTCCACTTGACGCAGGACCATCAATAGCAATTCTAATATCTTTCATGATGTTCCTTTGCTTTAAAAATTATTGAACGTTAACGACGTCACCTGGGTTAGCATACCAGTAACCATTTGTCATGTGATTAGGGTTAAGACGTTCCAATTCATCTACAGAAATACCTGCACGTGCGGCGATTGAACCAGCACCTTCACCAGATTGAACAACAATTGATGAACCATCTGCTGCTGCCGTAGCGCTTGATGGTGTTGTCTCAGCTGACTCAGTTGCATCTTCTTTTACTACATGTTTAGAAGAGCTTGATGCTTTAGTTGAAGATGATTTCTCTTTTGATGATTTTTCTTTTGAAGATTTTTCTGTATTAGATTTCTCACTTTCCTCATCTTTGTTTGAGTCTTTCTCGCTAGATGAAGATTTAACAACTTTGCTAGT
This sequence comes from Streptococcus sp. HMSC064H09, assembly GCF_001812625.1. NCBI lineage: Bacteria > Bacillati > Bacillota > Bacilli > Lactobacillales > Streptococcaceae > Streptococcus > Streptococcus sp. HMSC064H09. The sequence continues at coordinate 25,884 of NZ_KV809622.1, read as the reverse complement.
TGATGATGAGTAGAATCCAGATGATTCCTTAGATTCCGCAGTTTTGTTTCCACCGACATTTGAAGTATAGAAAACAAAGAACAAAATACATACAACAATAACAAAGAATAATCCAAGCAAGACTGTCAAGAATGATGAATTAATGAAGCCACCACCTTTTTCGCGTTTTTCATCAGAAGGAGTTACATCCTCTTCTTCTTCATAATCCTCAAACTCATCTTCATCATCTAGAAAATCAGCGTCAACTACTTCTTCCAACTCTTCGTCAGAAACCTTATCTTCCCATGGTTTTTTACTCATGATATTCTCCTTGTAAAAACAATAAATCTATTTTAAAATAATACTATGAAAGTATCATTAATTCCAGAAAAATGTATCGCTTGTGGTTTGTGCCAAACCTACTCTCCCGTCTTCGATTATGATGACGAAGGTATTGTTAGGTTCAGAGATAGCGACCAACTCAATCAAATTATTGAAAACACCCCTGAGACTTTGACTGCTGTCAAGTCTTGTCCCACTAAAGCCCTTATTTGCGAAGTTTAAGCTTGAGGGCTTTTTTTGATTCCTCATAAAAGGCAAAGTAATCAAAGTTAGTCATATGATCCAATAGCTCTACCTCACCTTTGAAATCAGGGTGAAGCGCTAAAGCATCTAAGAAATATTTCTTTGGCCACTTTCTCATATAAAACTGACGTTTTTTACCATTTTTAAAAATAAGGCTCAAGCCAGTTTTAATAACTTCGACTTTTTCAATATCACTAATTTTCACTTTGCGTGGTTTAAAAATATTGAAAGAAACAATACGCAGAATCCCATGATCTTCAATAATAAAGTAACGATGGAAACCTAAACCAAACAAGGCAACGAAAATAGTGAAGAGCATCAAAATATGTGAGGGCACCGAGTACAACTCGAACAGAAGGGCCGCCGCAATAAAGATTGGCGTGATGGCTAAAGACCAGTAGATGATTAGCCAAGATAATTCGGGTTGCCAATGGTAACGATACTTGCCGAAAATTTTAATCATCTCAGCACCTCCATTACTTCTAATTTTACCATAAAATCAGTATTTAGCAAGCTCTATTAAGGTTTACTGACAATTCCAAGAATAACATCTACGGCTTTTTCCATTGTCTGCAAGGAAACAAACTCATATCGACCATGCATATTTTCGCCCCCAGCAAAAAGGTTTGGAGTTGGAATACCCATAAATGAAATCTTTGAACCATCTGTTCCACCACGAATGGGTTCAATAACTGGCGTAATATCCAATTCCTCCATAACTCCTTTAGCCAACTCAACAGGCGTCATATCTTTTTCAATAACCTGACGCATATTATAGTATTGATCTTTGAGTACCAAATCAACTCGTGTCTGACCATAAGTTTTATTCATTTCATCGGCAATCTTTTGGAAGGCTGATTTACGATTTTCAAAAGACTCTGTTTCAAAATCACGGATGATATAAGATGCTTTTGCTTCTTCGACAGTACCTGTCATGGTTTGAAGATGGTTGAAACCTTGATAGCCATCTGTCAACTCAGGGCGTTCTTCTGCTGGTAACTGATTATGAAAATCAACTGCCAACTGCAAGGCATTAACCATTTGGTCTTTTGCTGTTCCAGGGTGAACATTACGTCCATGGAAGGTAAGTTCTGCTCCCGCAGCAGAGAAGGTTTCATACTGTAATTCACCCAATGGGCCACCATCAACTGTGTAGGCAAAATCAACATCAAAATCATCGACATCAAATTTATCTGCGCCAATTCCAATTTCTTCATCAGGACCAAAGCCTACACGAATCTCACAATGCCTGATTTCAGGATGAGCCTTCAAATAAGCCAAGGCTGTCATGATTTCTGCAATGCCAGACTTATCATCAGCTCCAAGAAGAGTGGTGCCATTTGTAGTAATAAGTGTCTGACCGACATAATTCTTGAGATTTGGAAAATCTGCTGGATCTAGGTTATAACCTGAACTTCCAAGGGGTATGATACCTCCATCATAAGAGTCAATGACTTGAGGTGACACACCTTCTGCATTAAAATCAGCAGTATCCATATGTGAGATGAAACCAATCTTACGTGTTAATTGGTCATCGTTAGCCGGAAGGGTTGCCACTAGGTAACCATTACTTTCCAAATAATGGATGTTACTTAAACCTAGTTCTTCTAATTCTGGTTTTAGAACCTTCAAGGCAAAATCTACCTGGCTTTGTGTTGTTGGTGTTCTTGTCGCATTTTCGTCACTACGTGTATTGATTTTAACGTAACGTAAAAAACGCTCTAAGAGTAAATCGTAGCCCATAAGCACTCCTTTAGTTGTATTTAGTATTTACCTCAATTATAGCACAAAAACCCAGCATATTGATGGGTTAACCGTATAACTTAAACTTTAGCTGCTTTTTCGTAGTAAGACTTAATCCCTGCCACAATTGCGTTAGCTAAAGTCTCTTGATAAGCAGAGGTACTCAAACGAGCTGCTTCTTGAGGATTTGACAAGAAGCCAAGTTCAAGGAGAACTGCTGGCGCTGTTGTTTCACGCAAGACTGCAAAGGTGCGACGTTTCACACCTTGGTTTTGAGCGCCAGTCGCATTAATAAGGCTGGACTGGATGGCATTGGCCAAAGTGTCACTCATGCTCAATCGTGTCGGATTAGCATGGTAGGTCGCATTAATACGTGATGGGTATTCTGCATAAGGTTGGTAATAAT
>NZ_KV809622.1:0-23071 GCF_001812625.1 Streptococcus sp. HMSC064H09 | reverse complement strand
ATAAGTTTCGATTCCCTGTGCTGCTGAACTGCCTGAAGCATTGATGTGGATACTTACGAAGATATCTGATTCAGAGGCATTAGCTGCACGAGAGCGATCCGTCAAATCAACATAGGTATCGCTGGTACGTGTGGTCATAACTTGATAGCCTTCTGCTTCTAATTTGGCCTTAACTCGGCTTTGGATAGCCAAGGTCAAGCTCTTTTCAGAAATACCAAAGTACGAAGCTCCTGGATCATAGCCACCATGACCAGCATCGAGATAGATAACCTTATTTAAAACATCGTAGTTTCCTCTTGATGCCGAACCGATTTTCTTAGGGGCTACCACATCAGCGGAAGTTGCCCCAAAACCGATATTTTTACCTGAAGCATCAACAATATACCCATGAACGATATACTTGCCTGAATTCCACTTGTGCTGACTAGCTGAAATAGTCACCTTGTAGGAACCATCATTCTGTTTTGTGGCATTATGCCAAACAAGATCATCCTGACCATTTTGCTCAGACCAGACTGGGATAACCACACCTGAAATACCGCTTGAATTCGTCAGATTGGTGATAAGAACGTCAAAAGTTCCACGATTTTTATCATTATTGGTAATAGTCAATGTTCCTTGAGTTTTAGTGATATCAAGTGTCACTTGTTTGCCACCTAAGCCAATGAATTTACCATCATTGTCAACCAAATAGACATGAGAATTATAAAGGCCGCTATCACCGTTATGGTTGCTTGAACGAACAGTTACCTTATAGTCTCCATTAGCTTGCTTAGCTGCCTTGTACCAAATGATATCATCTTGACCGTTCTTTTCTGACCAAGTTGGAACTAGGACTTCTTTGAAGCCACGTGGCGCAATCAAGTTTGAGATAACAAGATCATAGCTACCAGTAGCATTGTTGAGACCAGTGATAGCAAGGTCAGCTTTAGGATATTGACTCTCTACTCCTTCATTTTCTACGGTAGAAATGGAATTATTACACATTGCATCCCATTCATAAAGTTTATAGGCCTCGATCAAACGGATAAGTTTCCCTGGATAACTTGGATCTGTCGCATATCCTGCATTCTTCAGTTCTTGAGCCGCAATGCGATAATCTGTTTCATTCACAACTTTTCGATAATTGTCTTTTCGCCACTCGGTACTCGTGAAAAATTTTGCATGGTCTACTACGCTATCATTCCATGAGGCATATTTTCGAAAAGCAGCATTGACTGTGATATAGTCACCATTAAGATATTCCTGTGTAGGTACAGTTACTATTTCTCCATGCCAATCCTCTGAATCTTTAATGCCAAAAAGATTATTGTTGGGAGCCTTAGCAAGTTCAGAGCTTCCCCAACCACTTTCTAGAATAGCTTGCGCTCCCGTGATAGATGGAAGGATTCCTTCCTTGGCTCCATCCATGGCTCCTTGCTTAATGGCACTAAGAAAATGACGTTGATTCTGGTCAATTTCGCTAAGATCATCTGCCTCTTGATAAGAGCTTGTGGTCACAGAACTATTTGTTAAGACAGTTATTTTTGAAGAATCTTCCAGACTTGTTTGCTTCTCCTCTAATACCTCTTCTCTTTGTAGATTCATTTGACTCGTTGAATCATCGTGTACTCCTACTTCAGAATAGCTTGCCGCATGATTATCCGTACTTTCTTTCAAAGATGAAGAAGTATCAGTTGGAGACAACATTTCATCTGCTTTCGCCGAATGACCAGACATTCCTAAAAATAAGATTGTCAGCATGACACCGCACAGTCCATAAGCTTTACTTTTCTTAAATCCAAAATGAAATCCTAATTGCATCTTAATTTCCTTCTCTACTTACAATTTCTGCTAATTCATTTTAAAACGATGAAACTATCAGTATCATAACGTCATAATATGAACCATCACCAATTAATTCGCAAAAAAAGCTAGAAACTTATCAAAAGTTCCTAGCTTTTTTTAGTAGTATTGAAATATTAATCGACATCAACGAAACCAAAACGTGATAGAGGATACAATCTGAAAGAGATAACACCTTTAATTTGATCTTTGTCAATGAGACCAAACTTACGACTATCATCTGTATTACGACGATTATCGTTCAGTACAAGGTACTGCCCCTTTTCAATCTTAGTTTGTTTATTATCTGTCAATGTTGCAATGGAAAAATCATCAGTGAAGAAATTCCCAGGTGAAACTGTCGCCAAATAAGCTGATTTACCCTTACTAATATAGGCTTCGTCAACTGACTTATCATTAACATAAAGGAAATCATCCATAGCTGTCACGCTCTTACCCTCATCAGCAATAACACGCCCAATGTATTCTTTACCATTAACTGTATAAAGAATAAAATCTTTTTTCTGAGGCTCAACATTTTTATTGAAAGTAACATAGTCACCAGCATGAATATAGTCATTAGCCTGACCTTCAGTCACACGGTGTGTTGAGAAGACAAAAGCTCTCAACAACAAAATCACTACAATGGCAAGAACTGCTATGATAATATTTCGAATTAAATCTCTCTTAACCATACTCACTCCTTATGGGTTCTAATAAAATCATAACATAAATAGAGAAATAAAAAAAGAGGGAGTGAGCAAGCTCATTGTATCTCTCCCTCTCTTAAAACCAATGATTAAAACATTTCACAGCTTAATAGTCTTCAAGAAATGTTTGCATATTGACATCATCTGGAACTAAGGCAAGGTATTTTTCAGCCGTTGCACGCGCCTGATCCCTGTAACCAAATTCACGCAAAATATATGCATAATCATGGAGGAATTCAGGATTTTCAGATAAATCTTTAGCCAAATCTTGATAGATTTGAAAAGCTTCTTCTTCATCATCAAGTGCTTGGTAGGCCTTGGCAATGTTCCAACGAGCCAAAACAGAATCAACTTCATAATCGGCTAAAGCCACTAGATCCTCGTAACGTTCTTCTTCCAAATAGAGCGTACTTAAACGTAAGATAATCTCATCTTGGTCCTCAGCCAATGGCAAGGCTTGCTTCAAATAAGATTCAGCAGATTGAGTGTCATGCAACTCGTAGGATAACTGTGACGCTAGCAAAAGTAATTGAACATCAAAGGCATTTTTAGAAATCCCTTGTTGTGCCATTCGTAAAGCTTCTTCGGTTTTATGTTCTGCATGTAACGACAAGGCGTAAATATACTCATAACCTTCGAAGTCAGCAGACATGGTTTCTATCTGCTTAAAGTAAAAATTAGCTTTTTGATACTCTTCTTGATCATAGAGCAAAGTGGCTAACTCAAAAGCAACGGTATCATCGTACTCAATTTCAATAGCTTTTTCCAAAAATTCACGAGCAGCTTCAAACTTTCCAAGACTGGCATAAGCATTACCAATGCGTTCATAAGTAGAAACGCCAGTCATCGCAAGAAGGTCACGATTATCTAATTTAGCATAGTAATGAATTGCTTGTTCAAAATTTCCAAGTTCAAACTCCATCTCAGCCAAACCAAAAATAATCAATGAGTCATCTGATAATTGACTTGCCTCCAACAACTTATCACGTGCCACATCAGTTAAGCCCTCCATTTGGTAGAGGTCAGCCTTTACAATTAAAGCAGACAAATAGTCGTCAGAGTCTTCAGGTATGGCATCCAAATAGAGAAAAGCCTCTTCAATATCACCATCTTCGGCAGCAATTTGTGCTAGATTGACATTAACCTCTGGAAAATCAAAGCGAACTTTTTCGTAAATTTCCTGTGCCTGTGGTAAGAAACCAATAGATTCCAAGTATTGGCCCAACTCAACAAGAACCTCTGCAGGGTCCTCTCGTAAAGCTTTTTTAAAATATTTGTCTGCGTGGTCTAAATCTTGGTTTCCAATAGAGGCAACCATTTTTTCACTATTTAACATCTTCTTTTTGTCCTTCATTTTCTAAATCATCTTGATAAAGATTACTTACAGAACGGTACCAATCAAAAATCTCTCTAACAACAACCTTGACAGAAGCATAAATTGGAATCCCTAATAAGACGCCCCAAACACCGTAAAGAGAACCTGCTGTCAAGAGAATGAACATAATGGTAATCGGGTGAATACTTAGTTTATTCCCCAAAACGAGTGGAGAAACAAAACGTCCCTCAATAGTTTGCTCAATGAAGAAAATGATGAGGACCTTGATCAACATAGCGGGTCCTTGCACCAGTCCCATGATTATAACTGGTACCATAGCAAGAAAGCTTCCCAGATAAGGAACCATGTTTAGAAAACCTGCCATAATACCGAAAGTCATACCATATCGAAGACCTACAATCTTAAACATAATACAGAACATGATGGCAACAACAATAGCGACTGTAACCTGGCCTTGAACATACCCTTCGAGCTGACTATTAATATCTGAAAGCATACGAACAGTAGTTTCACGAAAGCGAGTTGGTAAGGCTGAGACAAAGCTATGTTTCATCTTTTGGCTATCTCTTAAAAGGTAGAAGAGAATGAAAGGTGCCAAAATGATAGCTACTGTCACCCTTGCTACTGTGCTCGCAAAAGTTCCAACCCATGTCAAAGCCGATGAAGAAAAGTTCTCAGCATAATTGACCATTCTCGCTGAGAAATCACTAAGCATGGACTCTAAATCACCATGGAAGTTAGAAAGAATAGGCAGATTAATCCAACGTTCCGTTTCACTATTGGCACGTGCAATATATGATGGTGCATTTCGTATCAAGATCAAAATTTGATTTTGTAAGCTTGGAATAGCTGTTGAAATCCCCCAAACCAAGAGCAAGCCAAGTATAGCGTAGATGACCAAGATAGACATGGTTCGACTCAATCCCGTTCTTTCTACAAGTAGTACCAAAGGTTTTATTAAATAATAAAGGAGCATGGAAATAACCAATGGCAACATAATAATGGTCATAAACTGGATGACGGGTGAAAAAATGGGACTAATCTTGGTAAAAATCAAAACCGTCAAACCAATCAAAAGTAAGATGAAAAAAGCTACGACAGCCTGATTATTCAATATCCACTTAAAAAACCATGTTTCTGAAAAATTTTCTGTTTTTTTACGCTTCATAGTTCCTCCCTATTTATCATAAAATGTTACAGTTTTATCTACCAAGTTCTGGTTACGATCGTAGCTAAATTTTGCAGAGAAGAATGGTCTATCTTCAAGGATCCACTTAAAAATCTCATAGTCACCTTCCCAAGTTGGTTTAGATAAGACCTCATCATATGGTACCCATTCAAGCGTTCCTTCACGAGACTCCTCATCTGAGATGAGTTCTCCTTCAAAACCAGTTACCTTAAAGACATAGGTGTACCAATCATGACCAGGGGTAAATTCTGGGAAGGTAATCATACCTTTAAAATCCATATCAGTCACTGTAAAATGTGTTTCCTCGAGAATTTCACGACGAGCACATTCATCTGGTGTCTCTCCAGCTTCTAGTTTTCCCCCGACAGAAATCCACTTTCCTTCATGAACATCATTAGGCTTTTTATTACGATGTAGGAGCAAAAGCTCCTTTCCATTGTCAATATAACAAATGGTAGCTAACTTTGTCATAATGCATCTCTTTTCCAATGTTTTTTAAATATTATACCAAATATGGGATTGGATTTGGGCTTTGAGCAGACGATTTTGAGATATAGTTGAAAATCTGCTTTTCTGAATCTCCGGACAAACAAAAAGAGAACCAAAATAGTTCTCCTTTAATCTCTTAGTATTTCAAATAACGGCGCATTGCCATACGTGACCCAATCGAACCGATAATAATACCGACTGCGAAAAGAGTTCCGATAACCGCATAGACAAACCACTCTGGATCATACAACGAAATACCACCTTTGACAAAATCTGGATTCAAAGATGAGTAAACCATGTGATACAAAAGATAAATGAGCCCAGAAGGAATGATGGCACCAAGTGCTCCAATCCAAGCACCTTCCATCAAGTAGGGACGACGAATGTATGAATTCTTAGCACCTACCAAACGCATGATTTGAATTTCAGTCGCACGTGACATAATGGTAATACGGATGGTATTTGAAATCAATAGGACAGCCACAATAGTTAAGAGTGCTGTGGCAATGATTCCCCAAAATTGAACACGTTTCATAGTGGACATCAGAATTTCAGTATCTGAGCCACCAAAGTTAGCATTATCAACACCCTGAATGGCTTTTGCTTCCTTGGCAACTCGACTGACATCATCTGGTGATTTCGTTTGGACGATGTAAACATCTGAAAGAGGGTTGGCATCTCCAGTAGCTGTCTCGAAACTTGAACCCATTGTTTCAATCAGTTGTTTCTTTTGTTCTTCTTTACTAGAGAAAGTAACCTTATCTACGCCTTTGATTTTAGTCAAAGCATCATAAATCTTATGGTAGTCTTTATTAGCAACAATCTGTCCAGAAAGTTCCTTGACTGTTTTCGAGGCATCTGATGAATCTGGATCCAAGTAGACATTGACCTGAATATTCTTTTCAATATCTGAAGCCAATTTCTGCGTATTTAAAATAACAGAGCCAAAGACACCTAAAAGTGAAAGAACAATCATTACCGAAAATACTGCCGTAAGTGTCGACAATAGATTACGTTTGAGATTCTTAATCGATTCTCCTAAATGGCGGAAAAAACGTCTAATCATGGTAACCGTACTCTCCTTCCTCTTCATCACGAACAATACGTCCTTCTTCAATCGCTACGACACGATGACGAAGGTTATTAACGATAGTTGAGTTATGGGTTGCCATTATAATGGTAGTCCCTTGCAAGCTAATACGTTCAAGGACTTGCATAATTTCCCATGAAATCTCTGGGTCCAAGTTCCCTGTTGGTTCATCCGCAATCAACACTTTTGGATTATTGACGATAGCACGCGCAATAGCGACACGTTGTTGCTCACCACCAGACAATTGATTTGGGAATGAACGCATCTTGTGTTTAAGACCAACCAACTCGAGAACCTCTGTCACCCGTTTCTTGATATGACGAGGTTTCTCACCAATAACTTCCATGGCATATGCAACGTTTTCAAAAGCTGTTTTCTTTGGAAGGAGTTTATAATCCTGGAAAACAACTCCAATAGAACGTCTCAAGAGTGGAACATCTTTTTTACGAAGTCGAGTTAAATCAAACTCTCCAACCTTCATAGAGCCACTCGTTAATTTTTCTTCTTGGTAGAACAAGCGAATTAAACTTGATTTACCAGCACCAGAAGGGCCGACTAAGTAAACAAACTCCCCAGAGTTAACAGACAAATCAATGTGTCTAAGGGCTGTTGTTGACTTATCATACTTCTTAGTAACATCTTTTAATTCAATAAGAGCCATAATGTCAGTATTCAACTACTAAAATAGCTGAAGCCTTCCTTTCATTAAGATAAAGTATCTAAATACTAAAAATAGTATATTGTTACTATTCTTCCATACGCCACTTGAGGTAGGCATCGATGAAGCCTTCAATATCCCCATCCATTACCTTATCAACCTGGGCAACTTCATAACCTGTACGGTGATCTTTAACCATGGTATATGGCGTGAAAACGTATGAGCGAATTTGACTTCCCCAAGTGATTTCTTTCTTATCACCTTTCAAAGCATTCACTTCTTCTGCTTTCTTTTCTTGCTCCATTTGATAGAGCTTAGCTTGTAGCATCTTCATCGCACGGTCACGGTTCCCGTATTGTGTACGATCAACCGTTGAAGCTACAACAATACCTGTTGGAATGTGGGTCAAACGCACACCTGTAGACACTTTGTTGACGTTCTGACCACCAGCACCACCTGAGCGGAATGTATCCATCTTGATATCATCATCACGAATCTCAACTTCAATGGTATCATCCAATTCAGGCATGACTTCCACTGATGTAAATGAGGTATGACGACGTTTGGCAGAGTCAAATGGTGAAATACGAACCAAACGGTGGACACCCATTTCTGACTTGAGGAAACCATAAGCATTAGGTCCTTCAAAAGCAAGGGTTACAGATTTGATTCCAGCCTCATCACCCGCCTGATAATCCAAAGTTTCGACCTTGAAACCCTTGGCATTTCCATAACGTTGGTACATACGGAGCAACATATCAGCCCAGTCTTGAGCTTCTGTCCCACCAGAGCCTGGGTGAATTTCCAGGATGGCATTGTTATGGTCATATGGTTCAGACAAGAGCAATGTCATCTCGTAACTTGTCATAATCTTATCAAGTTTTTCGAGTGTTTCTTCAAGCTCTTCTTGAACACTATCATCTTCTTCCAACATTTCTAAATAAAGCTCTGTCTCGTCAGAGAGTTCTTGCATATTGTTGAAAGTTTCGTATTTCATTTTGAGCTCATTTAACTCTTGTGAGGTCTTTTGAGCTGCAATATTATCATTCCAAAAATCTGGCTCAGTCATTCGGTTTTCGAGGAGCGCAATGTCCTCTTCCAAACGATCTAAGTCAAAGAGACCTCCCGAAGCTCACGAGCTTCTCTTGATTTTCAGAGATTTTTTGGCGAATTTCTGCCACTTCCATGGATAGGTTTCCTCCATTTTATAGTATTATGCTTAATTCTAGCATAAATCACTTAAATTTGCCATTTTGCACACACAAGCTCCCACTCCGCTTGGGATTCTTCATCCTTAGGTGACAGTTCCCTCATGTAATCTAACATAGCCTCATCGGGCTTCTTAACAATCTCTCCGAGAGCCCAAATGGCAGTCGCCGTATGGATGGGATTATTATTCTTATCAATTATTTCCATCAGTTTGACAATAGCATTGCGATCATGTAGGTTAGCCAAGGCAATAATAGCATTACGTTGAAGAATATTCTTCCCGCGCCATGAACCGGCAATCATCCCAAATTTCTCCTTGAAGGATTTGTTGGTCAGCTCAAGAAAAGGAAGTAATTCGGGCATGGCAAGCTCAGGATCAATGTCCGAAGCCAGTGGATTATCGATACCTCTGTTATATGGACAGGAAATCTGACAAATGTCACAACCATAGATAACAGTCTTTATCTTCTTTCGAAACTCCATATCCATCATGCCTTTATCCTGTGTTTGAAAGGATAGGCAACGACGGGCATTCATAGTCCCGTCGCCGATGAGACAAGATGTCGGACAGGCATCCAAACAACGACGGCAATCCCCACAACCATAATCAACTTCTTGGTCTGGTTCTATCTCTAGATTAGTGATAAGCTCACCAAGATACATGTAGGACCCGTATTCTTTCGAAATAACTAGTCCATTCTTTCCGATAAAGCCAATACCAGCTCGCTTGGCTACTGCTGTATCGACCAAGGCTCCAGTATCCACCATACCTTTATATTCGAAGTTTTCCGTCAGTTTTTCAATGCCTTCTGCCAGGCGTTTTAGTTTGTCCTGCAAAACATAGTGATAATCTAGACCCCATGAATTTGGAGTGATTTTGCCACGCTTATATTCCGTTTTTTGGGGTTGTTGTGGCAGCTTATGCGGATAGGCAACTGCAATGGAAATGATGGTTTTAGCTGATTCCAAGGTCAACTTAGGATAAATACGCTCTTCAATATTTTTATGTTCAAAGCCTGTTGTTCGCCCTTCTTCGACACCAAGTTGAAGGGATTTTTCCAGATAGGCGAAATCATCGGCGGTAGTAAAACCAATTTTTGAAATGCCAATCTCCTTGGCCATCTTTTGTATTTCTAATTTGATATCCATATTCTTATCATAATGAAATTGTAGTCTAAGGGCAAGTATTTTCCACCATCTTCATTTACAGACAAGCCTTAACCTTTTTGTTACAATGTTTCTATGACGAGACTTGCAGTAATGAGTGATTTACATATTGATATAAATCACTTTGAAACATATGAAATTGATACTCTTATAAAGTGCCTAAAAAATCAAGAGGTTAGCCATCTCCATATCGCTGGTGATATTTCTAACCATTATTTTATCGACACAAAACCCTTTCTACGAAAACTGTCTAAGGAGGTCAAGGTCACCTATAATTTAGGCAATCATGATATGCTTGATTTAGAAGATGACCTTATTGACAATCTTGATTTTCAGGTGATAAATTTAGGTAGTAAGACATTATTGGCTTTTCATGGCTGGTATGACTATTCCTATTCAGATGAAACGTTAGATAAGATTCTTAAACGTAAGAAACAACTTTGGTTCGACCGACGACTTAAACGATTGGGGACTGATCCGGATATCTGTCAAACTAGTCTTAAAATGCTAGATAATGTCTTAAGTGAGTTAGACACTAGTAACCTTATAGTTGCCATGCATTTTGTTCCTCACAGCCGCTTTACCATGACGCATCAACGTTTTACACCTTTTAATGCCTACTTAGGCTCGGAAAAATTCCACCAGATTTTCGCTAAGCACGGCGTTAAAGATGTTGTTTTTGGTCATGCCCACCGCAGTTATGGGACGGTAACTATTGATGGCGTAACCTATCACTCGCGTCCTCTTGGATACCGACGAGAATGGGATTTAACCATCGACTTTGTTTCCAATCACCCTGAACTCAATCCTACTGGAACATGGAACCTCTCCAAACGTTACAACCTGGTCAAGAAACGGTCGGAGTTTTTAGAATATGAAAAAAAGGAACTGGCAAATGAGTTCCTTTCATCCATGACACTATTTGATTTGTAGAACGACTCTTTAGGAGTCGTTTTTTAGTCGGTGAAAAATCCCTGCTTTTGAAGGTCCTTCAAGGTATTCGCACGATTGGCAACGGATTGATCCATTGTCTTTGCAATCTGTGTTGTAAATTCATCAACTCTGTTATTGAGAGCACGAAGGTCATAATACTCATGAACTTCAGCGTCGTAATCTTTTAGCTCCTCTAAGGGATTTTCTAAGTCCCGATAATAATTTTCCATATGGATGACGTGACGGGGTAAACGAGGTTTAAGCTGCGGTTCTTGATCTGGCCAACCAACTGCTAATCCTACTGCTGGATAGACATACTTTGGAAGTTTGAGAAGCTCTGAAAGTTTAGCGTTATCATTCAAGATACTGCCAAGGTAAACTGTTCCCATACCTAAACTCTCAGCAGCTACTACCACATTTTGAGCAGCAATCATAGCATCCGAGAAGGCCGAGATAAAGCGTTCAGGACTACCTTGGACCAAGGCTTCAGCGCCTTTTGCCTCTGCAATCAGTGTGTTACGTCTTTGGTCCACAACAAATACAAAAAGATGCCCAGCATTTGGAATATAAGGCTGGTTGGCAATCTCTGCAATTTCTTTCTTCAATGTTTCATCAGTAATACTGATAATCGAATAGGACTGTCTAAAATTACTCGTTGCTGTATGTCTTGCAACATCAACCAAAAGGTTAACTTCTTCTCGTGTCAAAGCTAGAGGTTTAAATTGACGGATGCTACGGTGATTGAGTTGTGCCTTAATAGTCTCGTTCATGGCCTTCTCCTTAACTTGTGATCATTTCTCTTCAATTATAAACAAGACTCCTCCTGAATTCAAGATATGATAAGAAAAAGCCAGAGACCATTATCTCTGACTTTATGTCTTAAATAGCGTCCTTATCCTTACCAAGGGAACGTTGAATAGCTTTGACTAATTCAACCAATACCACAATCAAGAAAGAACCTACAATAACTGCAAGCCATTGTGTCAGACTAAGGTGTGACACATGGAAGAGGTTATTAAATCCAGGCACTCCAATAGTTGCCATCAAAAGAACGAAGGCTACTGGAATTGCCCAGTTGAAAGTCTTGTTTCTAAAGAGACCAACTTTAAAGACTGATTGATACACAGATTTAACGTTAAAGGCATGGAGCAACTGAATTAATCCAAGTGTTGCAAAAGCCATTGTAAGGGCATCCGCATGAATTTCTGCTTGTGTATGGTGCTCTGGGAAAACAAGGCCCCAACCATATACTGCAAGAACGAGGATGGTTTGGAAAACACCTTGATACATGATAGCACCGAAGACACCACCATCAAAGAAGTTCGATTGACGTCCACGAGGTTTATGAGTCATAATACCTGGTTCTGCTGGCTCAACACCAAGAGCGATGGCTGGAAGGGTATCTGTTACCAAGTTAATCCAGAGAAGGTGTACTGGCTGAAGCACATCCCAACCAAACAGTGTGGCAAAGAAGATAATAAAGACTTCGGCCATGTTGGCTGACAAGAGGTATTGGATTGATTTTTGAATATTTGAGAAGACCTTACGCCCTTCTTCTACGGCAACAATAATTGTCGCAAAGTTATCATCGGCAAGGACCATATCAGAAGCTCCCTTAGAAACCTCTGTACCTGTGATTCCCATACCGATACCAATATCAGCTGTTTTAAGTGATGGTGCATCATTAACCCCGTCACCTGTCATAGCAACAACCTTGCCATCATTTTGCCAAGCCTTGACGATACGAACCTTGTGTTCAGGAGAAACACGCGCATAGACAGAGTACTGTTTGAAGACTTTCTGGAATTCTTCATCAGAAAGCTCATTAAGCTCAGCGCCAGTAAAGACATGATCTTCCGTATCATTTGGATCGATGATACCGAGACGCTTGGCAATGGCTTCTGCCGTATCTTGGTGGTCACCTGTAATCATAATTGGACGGATACCTGCTTCTTTAGCGACACGAACAGCTTCTGCCGCCTCAGGACGTTCTGGGTCAATCATACCTACCAAGCCTGAGAAAATCAAATCAGACTCAACAACCTCAGATTCCAAGGTAGGAATATCATTCGTTGTCTTATATGCCATCATCAAGACACGAAGAGCTTGTTTTGCCAAGTCCTTATTAGTCACAAGGATAGATTGTTTATCTTCATCCGTGATAGGACGAACCTCACCATTGATTTCAATACGAGACACACGTTTGAGTAATTGGTCAGGCGCACCCTTGACGGCTACAAAGTATGTACCATCCGCTTCCTTATGGATAGTAGACATGAGTTTACGGTCAGAGTCAAATGGCAACTCTGCCACACGTGGCTCTGATTTCAAGACGTCACGAACATCAAAGTTGTGGTCCAAACCAAATTGAACAAGGGCTGTTTCCGTTGGATCCCCAATTAGCTTACCATCTGGGTCCACCTTGGTATCATTGGCAAAGTTCATAATACGAAGGGTTGTATTGTCAGCACCAAGTTCTGTAGTAGCGCTTTGCAATTGACCGTTTGTATAGACTTTTTCAACAGTCATTTGGTTCATGGTTAAGGTACCAGTCTTATCTGATGCGATAATCTCAGTTGAACCAAGAGTCTCAACAGCTGGCAATTTACGAACAATCGAATTGCGTTTGGCAAGAGTCGTTGTTCCAAGTGACAAGAGGATCGTTACAATGGCAGGCAAACCTTCAGGAATAGCTGCGACGGCAAGAGCAACGGCAACCATCAAACCTTCAAGGGGTTGTTCACCACGAATGAAGACACTAACTAAGAATGTCACTAAGGCAATAGCAATAATAAGATAAGTCAAAGTCTTAGACAATTGCTCCAAGCTTTGCTTCAACGGTGTTTGTGATTCGTCCGCATTAGCTAGCATATCAGCAATCTTACCAACTTCAGTATACATACCAGTATTGGTAACCACTCCAGTACCACGACCGTAAGTAACGTTTGAGTTTTGGTAACCCATATTCACACGGTCACCAATTCCGGCTTCTGCTTCAACCGTCTCAGTAATATCCTTTTCAACTGGAACAGATTCACCTGTAAGGGCAGCTTCTTCAATCTTAAGTGAGGCAGCTTCGAGCAAACGCATATCAGCTGGAACAACATCACCAGCTTCAAGCAAGACGATATCTCCAGGAACCAACTCGCGTGAATCAATTTCAACCACATTGCCATCACGACGCACACGAGCCAGAGGGCTTGACATGTTTTTAAGAGCTTCAATAGCCGCTTCTGCTTGTCCTTCTTGATAAACACCAAAGGCCGCATTCAAAACAACAACGGCTAAAATAATGCAGGCATCGGTCAGACCATGCATACCTTCTGTAATAACAGAAAGGGCGGCTGCGACAAGCAAGATGATAATCATCAAATCTTTAAACTGATCGATGAATTTTGACAAAAGGCTGCGTTTTTCACCTTCATCCAACTCGTTATAGCCATAGGCATCCAATCGTTCCTTGGCTTGTGCAGTAGACAAACCATCAATGGAAGTGTCCAAGCTTTTTAGGACTTCTTCCTCTCCTTGTGTGTAAAACAAGGCTTTACTTTGTTCTTTAGACAAAATAATCTCCTCCTTCTTTATAGGGAAAAATGGCTAACAAGACTCTTTTTATATAAAAAATTATACAAAAAGAGACTTGTTTAATTAAAAACAAGTCTCGCTGTTTAAGAATATGCCGGAAATGTAAAATTTCGTAATGACGACATAATCGCAACTGTTAATCAAATCTCATGATTAAAGTTGCCTGCTACTCCCTTATTTGTACTTTACATTTTATCATAAATTATTCTTTATTCAAGCAAAATGATTCTATTTTTTCAAAAATTAAAACCAAGAAACCTCTAATTCATAATCAGCAAAAACGTCTTCTGTTTCTGGATGTTTCAATTGATAATGAATATCAACTGTCTGTCCATTTGGGTCATGGGCGAATAGACTAGTATCTGTCAGAAAATGCTGGGTACCAAGTGGTGTCGGTATGTGGACCAAGGCAGGGACCTTAGCCGAAAAACGCATAATGGATTTAGGATTAGAAAAGCGTGTCATCACTAGCTCATCCTGATTCAACTTAATAACCACTTTTTCTTTCTCGGAATTATGGTGAACAAGATAAGTAAAATCTCCTTTTTCCATAACCTCACAAGCGTGGATTTCTTCGATAATCTCCGTTTGATCGCCTACTTTTATTTTGTTTTTTATTTTAATTTCCATTAAGTATTCCTTTCTGTTCTAAAACTATTTTTCTACTTAAGATAATAGCAACTCTATACTAAAAGAGAGTATCAGTATTGCGTCTACCATTTCTATTTCAAGTAAACCACCTGGGTTTGTTTGACAAAGCCGATATTTTCATACAAACGTTTGGCTCCAATATTGCTATCTTCTACTGCAATTTGAAAGGGCTTGTCGTTATGCGCAATGAGTTGATTGACGACTGATTTTGCCAGATAGCTGCCATAGCCCTGTCCACGATAAGCTTCAGCAATCGCAAGTCCATAGAGGTAGTTGCTATTTCCAGATAAATCTACCGTGCAAACTCCAATGACCTGAGCTTCTTTGAAGAGAATGTAAAGTAGGCCATCGGAATCCTTCAAGGCCTCTGTAATGTATCTGCGACTCACATCGAGCGTTTCCTCTGGATCAGAAAAGGCTTGGTGGTGGAGTTGGGCTATTTCTTCTACATAAGTGGGGTCTGCTAAGAGAACCTTGACATCTGAACGAGAATCCAGAGCATATGGTGTTTTATCTCGTCCTAGTCAGGTTTCGGTCTCTTCATCCTCAACCACCCCCCAATGACTTGCCAGATCAGGATGGCGATCTAGAAAAACACGCTCTGTTTGAAAGGTCACTGAGCGAATAGGGTAAGGTGCCGTTTCCTTCTGAAATTTGTCAAACAAACTCCTCGCAATGCCTTTGCGGCGATAATCTGGGGCAACTAAAATCGCCACTTCCACATCATGGTCATCCGCATAAACCGTTAATAAACCAAGCAACTCTCCCTCTTGATAATAGAGGAAAAAGGCCGGCATATTGGGATCAAAATTAAGCATATTGGAGAGATAAGGTTCTCGAAAGGTTTGGTCATAGGCTTGACAGCTAGCAATCATTGCTTTTACTGCCTTTCGTTCTTTTTCCGTCAATTGGTTGGTTGCTCGAATCACTCTTGTCTCTCCTTTATTTGTCTGACCTTATTTTACCAATTAAAAAGCATTTGGGCAATTTTTACCTAAACTACTTCTTTAAAGAGGCAATAATACTTTTCTCAGGAAGAACTATGACAAAGCGCCTAAATTTTAGTAAAATAGAAGGGAAACTAACTAAACGAAACAGGTAATTATTATGTCTATTAAACTTATTGCAGTTGATATTGATGGAACGCTTTTAAATAGCCAACGTCAAGTTACACCGGAAGTCTTTCAAGCCATTCAAGATGCCAAGGCTGCTGGTGTAAAGGTTGTTATCGCGACTGGTCGTCCTATTCCTGGGGTGCTTCCTCTTCTTGAAGAACTTAACCTCAACCAAGACGGAGATTATGTTATCACCTTCAATGGTGGGCTTGTCCAAGAAACTTCTACTGGTAATGAATTAATTCGTGAGACACTCTCATACGAAGACTACCTTGACATTGAGGTTTTGGCTAACAAGCTTGGTGTTCATTCTCACGCTATTACTAAAGATGGTATCTACACAAGTAATCGCAACATTGGCCGCTACACGGTTCATGAGTCTATACTTGTTCATATGCCGATTTACTATCGTACACCTGAAGAGGTGGCTGACAAGGAATTCGTTAAGGCCATGTATATCGATGAACCTGAAATTCTTGATGCAGCTATTGCCAAACTTCCACAGGAATTTTATGACCGCTTTACTATTGTAAAATCAACACCATTTTACCTAGAAATTCTCAAGAAAACAGCCAACAAAGGAATTGCTGTAACCCATCTTGCTGAGAAACTCGGTCTTTCTAAAGAAGAGACAATGGCTATCGGTGATGAAGAAAATGACCGTGCTATGCTTGAAGTCGTTGGCTCTCCTGTTGTTATGGAAAATGGTAATCCAGAAATGAAGAAAATTGCGAAACACATCACAAAATCAAATGATGAATCTGGTGTCGCTTATGCTATTAGAAAGTGGGTTCTAGAATAATATGTATACCTATAAAACCGGACTCAGTACTTCTGAGCATGACCGTTTTGTTATAGATAGTCCTCAAACAAACTTATTACAAAGTAGTTCATGGGCTAAAATCAAGGATAGTTGGGGAAATGACCGCCTAGGTTTCTATCAAGATGGTAATCTCGTTGCTGTCGCTAGTGTCCTTATTCAGCCACTCCCTCTTGGATTTTCTATGATTTATATTCCTCGTGGACCTATTATGGATTATCAAGACAAAGACTTGCTCGCCTTTGTTATGGCTTCACTTAAAAAATATGCCAAAACAAAGCGTGCTCTCTTTGTGAAATTTGACCCAAGCCTTTTTGTGACAAAGAACCTGATTTCACAAGAAGCTGAAATCCGTAAAGAGACTATGGCGATTGCCAAAGACATCCAGGCTCTTGGCGTTGAATGGACAGGCCTCACTGAAGATATGGCTGAAAATATCCAACCTCGTTTCCAGGCTAATATCCATAAGGAAGATTTCACTGAGGAACAACTCTCTAAGAGTACCAAGCAGGCTGTTCGTACTGCTCGAAACAAGGGGATTTCAGTCCAATTTGGTGGTACTGAACTTCTTGAACAATTCGCATCTTTGATGAAGAAGACTGAGGCCCGTAAGAACATCCACCTTCGTGGCATTGATTATTATGAAAAGTTGTTGACTACCTACCCAGAATCTTCTTACATTACACTCTCAACTCTTGATTTACCAGCCCGTCTCAAAGACCTCAACAAACAACTCGAAAAGAACATTGCTGATGCAGCCAAGTTCACTGAAAAAACTAAACCAGGAAAAATCGAGAACAATAAGCAAGAGCACAAAAGACTTAAAGAAGAAATTGACTTTCTTCAAGAAAAAGTTGATGCTGGGAATAAGACGGTCCCACTTTCAGGTACACTCGTTCTTGAATTTGGCAAGACGTCTGAGAATATCTATGCAGGAATGGATGAAGACTACCGCCGTTATCAACCAGCTATCCTGACATGGTATGAAACAGCTAATCACGCATTTGAGCGTGGTGCTGAGTGGCAAAACATGGGAGGAATTGAAAATTCACTAGATGGTGGCTTGTATAATTTCAAGTCCAAATTTAACCCACGCATTGAACAATTCATTGGAGAATTCAACCTTCCAGTTAGCCCTCTTTACGGACCAGCCAATTTTGCCTATAAACTCCGTAAGAAATTACGTAGCAAACATTAATAATATATAAAATGAGACTCCATCTTGGAAGTCTCATTTTTTGATGATAGCTTAGTCTTTATCAGGAATAACCTTAAAGAGATAATAAGTGATAAAGATCGTCAGGCAAAAGAGCCCGATTTTCACCCAAAGGATAGGTGCAAAAAAGATTGAAATTCCCATCAAAACATAGATTTGGATGATAATCTTTTTCTTTCGTTCTTTGGCAATTGATTTGGTTTCTCTAAAATCGGCTACATAACTTTGATATAGCTTAGTATGATATAACCATTTCTCAAAACGTTTAGAACTTCTAGTAAAGCAAGCAATGGCTAAAAGTAGAAATGGTGTTGTAGGTAAGATTGGAAGCGGAATTCCAAGAATTCCCAAACCTAACGACAACATTCCTAGAGAGAGATAAATTACTTTCATGAATACTTTCCTTTTAAAAAGCTGCACTAAACGCATTAGTGTAGCTCTTTTGCTATGTTTTAAATATCTGTCAGTGGTGTCGCTGTGTCTGGTGAGGTATCATAAACCTTGAAGTCAGTTCCAACACCAAAGTCAGCACGTGCCAGCTGATTTTCCATCGTCATGTGGGCCAACTCCTTGATATTATTTTCTTTAGAAAGGTGACCCAAGTAGATCTTTTTAGTTTTGTTACCTATGGTACGAATCATAGCATCCGCTCCATCTTCATTACATAAGTGACCTTGATCAGAGAGGATACGTTGCTTAGTTGACCAAGGATATGAACCTGCTCTGAGGATTTCAATATCATGATTGGACTCAATCAAATAGCCATCAGCATTCTCAATAATACCTGCCATGCGATCAGAAACATAACCCGTATCCGTCAGCATTACAAAACTTTTTCCATCCTTCATAAAGCGATAGAACTGTGGATCAATAGCATCGTGACTAACTCCAAAAGACTCAATATCAATGTCTCCAAAGGTCAGAAGCTTGTCACGAGAAAAAACATGTTTCTGGCTATTATCAATCTTGCCAAGCATATTTTTACTATCCATAATTTGCCAGGTTTTCTCATTGGCGTATATATCCATGCCATATTTACGAGCTAAAACGCCTACACCATGGATGTGATCCTTGTGTTCATGAGTAACTAAGATAGCATCCAGATCACTCGGATCACGATCGATTTCAGCTAGCAAACTTGTGATTTTCTTACCAGACAAACCAGCGTCCACAAGAATCTTCTTTTCTGGAGTCTCCAAATAAAAGGAATTACCAGTTGACCCTGAAGCCAAAATACTATATTTAAACCCTAAATCTGAGGTCATTTCTACTACATCTCCCATTCATCAACCATCATGGCATCCTTGTCATATGGAAGCACAATTGTAAAAGTTGAACCCTTACCATACTCACTCTTAGCCCAAATAAAGCCCTTATGTTGTTTAATAATTTCTTTTGCAATGGACAAGCCAAGACCAGTTCCACCCTGAGCACGACTTCTAGCCTTATCAACACGGTAAAAACGGTCAAAAATTAACGGCAAATCTTTCTTAGGAATACCCAAACCTTGGTCAGAAATAGAAACAATCAACTGTGAATCAGTTGTCTTCATAGACACTGTAATCTTACCACCATCAGGCGAATACTTGATAGCATTATTAAGGATATTATCCACGACCTGGGTCATCTTATCTGTATCAATCTCCACCCAAATCGAGTTTACCGGATAATCTCGAATAATTTCGTAAGTTTTACCTGTATTGGTTTCTTGACTCTTAATCTGATCAAAACGATTCAATATATAAGTCATGAAGGCCGTGAAATTAGTCATTTCAACGTCAAGGTTGGTACTCTTATTGTCAATACGAGACAGTGCCAAGAGGTCAGAAATCATTCGCATCATACGATTGGTCTCATCCAAAGAAACTTTGATAAAGTTAGGGGCAATCTCTTCGTCAAGAGCACCATCATCAAGTGCCTCCAGATAAGATTTTACAGAAGTCAAAGGTGTACGCAACTCATGACTAACGTTTGATACAAAGAGTCGGCGTTCCCGCTCTTCTTTTTCCTGCTCAGTGGCATCGTGAAGGACGGCAACCAGACCTGAGATAAAACCAGATTCTTTACGAATAAGGGCAAAGTTAACGCGTAGGGTCACAAACTCATCGTTGGCATCTCGACGAGACAAATGAATCTCAGGAGTCTTAGATAACAATTCATTATAAGTATAGGGATTTTCGCCATCTAATAAATCTAAAATGGACATCTGTGTCGCTGTTTCAAAATCTAGATTCAACAAACGCTGAGCTGTGCTATTAATCATGGTAATTTGACCACGTCGATTAGTCGCAATGACTCCATCACTCATATAAGAGAGGACTGATGATAAGCGGTTTTTTTCCTGGGCTAGATTTTCATGCGTCAAACGAAAAACGTCCGATAAATCATTCAAGCTGTCAGCTAGCTCTAAAAGCTCTGGATCACCCTTTAAGCGTAACTCCTCATTATAGTTACCTGCCATTAGGGTCTTGACTCTCTTGGTCAACTTTCGAATATTTTTGACTCGTCGATAATCACGATAAGCAAGAAAAATAAAGTAGAAAGCCACAAAAAGGAGCGTAAAGAGTAAGGCTAGTTCAAAGCTTGTGATGTTTAAGCCAATACTAGTCATAATTCTTCATATAATAACCAACACCACGACGCGTCAAAATATATTCAGGACGACTAGGTGTGTCTTCAATTTTTTCACGGAGACGACGAATGGTTACGTCAACCGTACGAACATCACCAAAATAGTCATAACCCCAAACAGTTTCAAGCAAATGTTCACGCGTCATCACTTGTCCCATATGAGTTGCCAAATGGAAAAGCAACTCAAATTCACGGTGTGTGAGTTCGACTTCATTTCCACGTTTTTTAGCAACAAATGCATCTGGAACAATAATCAACTCACCAATTGAAATCTCCTGCTTGCCTGAGTTAGAACTTTCTTCTGCTGCTGTTTCAATAGTCTCTGTACGACGCAAGTGAGCTTTGATACGTGCCAACAATTCACGATTAGAAAATGGTTTGGTCACATAGTCATCTGCCCCAATTTCTAGCCCGATAACCTTATCAAACTCGCTATCCTTAGCTGAAAGCATGATAATTGGTGTATGATTTGTCTTTCGAATTTCCTTAGCAACTTCTAAACCATCTAGTTCAGGCAGCATCAAGTCCAGGATGACCAAGTCTGGTTTTTCAGCTTCAAACTGCTCCAATGCTTCACGACCATCAAAGGCCGTAACCACTTCATAACCTTCTTTAGTCAGATTAAACTTGATGATATCCGAAATTGGTCTTTCATCATCAACAACAAGAATTTTTTTCATATAAACACCTCATCGGTTTTCTTAAGTCATTCAATTTTGTAAAGTAGAAAACTTTACGTATCAAACATATTATACCAAAAAATAGGTTAAGGACCAAGTTTCTACTATAGATATTGAGCTAATATACAAGCTTTCCTTGTTTTTTGAGATACCTTTGCTATGTGTAATCGGTTAAAAAACGAACCTTGTGATTGAATTTTCAAACATTTTTGACATTTTCCTACATATATAGTAAAATACACTCTTGTTATTACATATATTGATGTAAAATTTTTGGAGGCTCTTATGGCACTTATCGAATTTAAAAATGTCAATAAATACTACGGAGATTATCATGCACTTCGTGATATCAATCTAGAAATTGAAAAAGGACAAGTTGTGGTTCTCTTGGGACCTTCTGGGTCTGGGAAATCTACTCTTATCCGTACAATCAACGCCTTGGAATCAATTGATAACGGTACACTTATCGTTAACGGACATAATGTGACGGAAGCTTCTGCCAAAGACTTGGTTGAGCTTCGTAAGGAAGCAGGGATGGTATTCCAACACTTCAACCTCTACCCCCACAAAACTGTTCTTGAAAATGTCACTTTGGCACCCATCAAGGTTCTTGGAATCAGTAAGGCAGAAGCTGAAAAGACTGCTGAAAAATTCCTTCGCTACGTTAACATGTGGGACAAGAAAGATTCATACCCTGGTATGCTTTCTGGTGGACAAAAACAGCGTATCGCTATCGCCCGTGGTCTTGCCATGAATCCTGAGCTCTTGCTCTTTGACGAACCAACGTCAGCCCTTGACCCAGAGACTATTGGTGATGTGCTTGCGGTTATGCAGAACCTTGCCAAAGGTGGCATGAACATGGTAGTTGTTACCCATGAAATGGGCTTTGCCCGCAGTGTGGCAGACCGTATCATTTTCATGGCTGAAGGTCAGGTTCTTGTGGATACTACGGATGTGGATGGTTTCTTTGACAATCCAACTGAACCTCGTGCTGTTCAATTCCTTTCTAAGATTATCGACCACAACTCTGATCGTGTCCAAGTGGATGCCTAAGGAGGGCTTATGTTAATCAAAAGACTTAGTCGCATTTTAGCAATCTCTGCTTTAGCATTTGTAGCAGTTCTCCTCTGGAACACTAAAAGTAGTCAAGCTGATGAAAGCAGTAAACTACTCAATAATGCTACAATTCAAAAAATTGTCAAAAAAGGGACTCTAAATGTTGGTGTCAAACAGGATGTCCCAAACTTTGGTTACTACTCAGCCAAAACCAATACCTATCAAGGTATGGAAATTGACCTCGCTAAGAAGATTGCCAAAGAACTTAAGGTTAAGGTGAATTTTACAGCAGTTACCCCTCAAACTCGTGAGGCCCTTATGGATAATGGGACTATTGACATGCTTATCGCTACTTATACCATTACAGATGAGCGTAAAGCTTCATATGCCATGTCAAATCCTTACTACTATGACCAAATCGGTTTCCTCGTTCAAACCAAATCTGGCTATAAGAAACTTTCTGACCTTAACGGTAAAACTATTGGAGTGTCTCAAGGGTCATCTGCCAAAGCCGCTGTTGAAGAGTACGCTTCAGCTAATAACCTTAAGTTCAATTATGTCCAACTCGGATCTTATCCTGAGTTAGCCGTATCACTCTATGCATACCGTATTGACGCCTTTGCTGGTGATAAATCAATCCTATCAGGTTACGAAAGTGATAAAACCAAAATTCTTGATGAAGGTTTCAAAACACAAGAATACGGTATTGCTT
>NZ_KV809621.1:0-372 GCF_001812625.1 Streptococcus sp. HMSC064H09 | reverse complement strand
TAAATCGGGAAGACAGGATTCGAACCTGCGACCCCTTGGTCCCAAACCAAGTGCTCTACCAAGCTGAGCTACTTCCCGATAAAATGCACCCTAGAGGAGTCGAACCTCTAACCGCCTGATTCGTAGTCAGGTACTCTATCCAGTTGAGCTAAGGGTGCTCATTATTATATTATGCCGAGGACCGGGATCGAACCGGTACGAAAGTTTCCTTTCGCAGGATTTTAAGTCCTGTGCGTCTGCCAGTTCCGCCACCCCGGCTCCTCAAGCGAACGACGGGATTCGAACCCGCGACCCCCACCTTGGCAAGGTGATGTTCTACCACTGAACTACGTTCGCATTTTATGCCGGCTACATGACTTGAACACGCGACCC
>NZ_KV809620.1:46282-64926 GCF_001812625.1 Streptococcus sp. HMSC064H09 | reverse complement strand
TTATAATATCATCTCTGACTTATCTTGTCAATAATTTGCAGTGATTTTAATTTTCTTTTTTTATAATGTTTTTTAATGGTATTTTTTCTCTCGATTTTACTTATTTTCTCTCGATTTTACTTAAAAAAAAGAAGAGTAGAACTCCTTACTCTTCTTCATCTTTATTTTTATTTTCAATTCTTTCTTTGACTTCGTCGTAAGATAAGGCATGATTATCTTCTTCTGAGTCTCCAAGAGAATCCTCCGGCATCTTACCAGTCTCATAAATTGACTTGATTTGTGTAGCATCGAGTGTTTCATACTTAAGTAAAGCTTCTGCAATGAGAGCATGTGTTTCTCGGTTTGCATTGATAATTTCAGCTGCTTTATCGTGTGCCTCAACTAAAAGTGATCGAATTTCTTCGTCAATAAGTTGAGCTGTATGAGCTGAGTAAGACTTATCTGTCGTAAATTGTCCTGGATTCATCGCATGATTACCCTCATATTGGACTGGTCCAAGTTTTTCGCTCATACCATATTCAGTAACCATTGCACGTGCCAGCTGTGTTGCTTGCTCAAAGTCATTTGAAGCACCTGAGGTTTGAACGTTGAAAATAATTTCTTCTGCAACGCGTCCACCCATAAGGCCTGCCAATTGTTCTTTTAGCTCATCTTTAGATGACAACATCTGATCCTCTTTTGGTAGAGAAATCATATAACCACCTGCTCGACCTCGTGGAACAATAGTAACCTTGTGAACATCACGAGCGCTAGAAAGTGTCAAACCAACAATTGTATGACCTGCTTCATGGTAAGCCACAACTTTACGTTCATTTTCTGAAACTTGGCGGTCTTTCTTAGATGGTCCGGCAATAACACGATCCTCTGCTTCATCGATATCACTAGCATCAATTCTAGTCTTACTACGTCGTGCTGCAACTAGAGCTGCCTCATTCAAGACATTCTCTAAGTCGGCTCCGACAAAACCTGGAGTTTGTTGAGCCACAACCTTAAGGTCAACATCTTCAGCCAATGGTTTATTTTTAGCATGAACTTTCAAGATAGCCTCTCGGCCTTTTACATCTGGGCGACCTACAAGAACTTTACGGTCAAAACGTCCTGGACGTAGGAGGGCTGGGTCAAGAACATCACTACGGTTGGTTGCAGCAATGACAATGATATTCTCATTCCCATCAAAACCATCCATTTCAATCAACAGTTGGTTAAGGGTTTGTTCGCGTTCGTCGTTACCACCGCCCATTCCAGTACCACGACGACGCCCAACCGCATCGATTTCATCAATAAAGATAATAGCACGTTCAGCCTTTTTAGCGTCTTCAAAAAGACTACGAACACGACTTGCTCCGACACCGACAAACATCTCTACAAAGTCAGAACCTGAGATACTAAAGAAAGGAACATCTGCTTCACCAGCTACAGCTTTAGCAAGAAGAGTTTTACCTGTCCCTGGAGGACCTTCAAGGAGGACACCTTTAGGGATACGTGCACCAAGTGCTTTATATTTACGTGGATTTTTGAGGAAATCTACGACTTCTACAAGTTCTTCTTTTTCTTCTTCCGCACCAGCCACATCTGTGAAACGAACTTTAATATTCTCTTTTGATTGAGTCTTAGCACGGTTGCGGCCAAAATTCATTGCACCGCGGTTACCGCCTTGATTCATCATGAAAAGAAAGAAAATAGCAATCCCAATCAAAGGTAGGTAACTAAAAAGATATGAAATCCAAGCACCACTTGAACTTTCACGTATCATTTTAACATTAACATCAGCTGCTTCTGATGCTGATTGCAATTTCTGCATGGTTGTTTCATTCTGCAGCACAGTCGATGTAAAGCTACGTGTCTCTGATGATGCACTACCTAAAAATGGTAGACTAAGGTCAGTATCAACCTTTTCAGCCTTTTTGTAGCTACCTTTAACTTCAATGATACTACCGTCTGGCTGATAAGTGATAGATTTTACCTTACCATCTTCAATTTTCTTAACCAACTGTGTGTAAGACAATTGTTGACTTGGGCTTTGGCTTCCTCCTGCAAAGTATTGTACTCCAGTTACAACCGCAATAATAACTATGATGTAGAGAAAAGCATTCCGTAAGAAGCCATTATTATTTTTATTATTCATAAATTAATTAGACCTTTACTTATTTTGTATAAATTTCTTCTTTTAGGACACCGACATAAGGGAGGTTACGGTATTTTTCATCATAGTCTAGTCCGAAACCAACGATAAATTCATTAGGGACATCATAACATACGTAATCTGCCTCAATATCAACAACACGACCCTCTGGTTTATCAAAAAGAGTTGCGATTTTGACTGAATTGGCTTTACGGTACTTGAACATATCTCGAAGATAAAGGAGCGTACGACCTGTATCAATGATATCTTCAATAAAGATGATGTCTCGTCCTTCAACATTAGTGTCAACATCTTTAAGAATCTTTACTTCACCACTGCTGACAGTTCCGCCACCATAACTTGAAACGACCATAAAGTCCATCTCAATATGGGTGTCGATATGTTTGATAAGTTCTGCCATAAATGGAACAGCACCTTTCAAAACACAGACTAGAAGAGGATTTTTCTCCGCATAATCCTCTGTCAGTTGTTGTCCTAGTTCTTTAGTTTTAGCTACGATATCCTCTTGGGAAAAGAGGACTTTTTTAATGTCTTTTTCTAACATTTGGGTTCCCTTTCTCGAAGTCAATATTCTGTTATTATACCACTTTTACTTCAATCATCGTTATTTGAACATGGTATTTGATTAGAAATTCTTATAAATGACTACAGTGCCATAAAGTATAGCATTTTCAGGTCTTTTTTTCAAATAGAGACGCCCAGCAACATAAAGAAAAATAATATGACCATCTTGTTCTCCTACAATGGCTTTTTGACGATCCTTCTCTAAAATCTTATTGTCTATAAACAGTCGTCTTAATTTTTTATGGTGACTACCAAGGTCAATCTTATCGCCTTCTTTTCTATGACGAATCACTATTGGGGCATCTGACCAAATACTAATAGCATCTGTGTTAGAAACGTCATTGAATTCTGAAAAAGTCAAGGTATAATCCTCAAACTCAACAGATTTTCCAAATTCTAAGAGACAAGGAGGCGATAAAGAAATAGACGCTTTTTTCCTTATCAAGAAATATGTCTGTGTTTTTACTAGTTCATAACCATTTTTTAGGGGCATCTTTCCTGAAGCGTTTTTCCTTAGATAACTTATCAATTGATTAAATTGGCCTTTAGAAAGCTGTAAATCAGGAAAGGAGTCTAAATAATTCTGAAGAAGAAAAAGCTGGACAGCATCTGACTGTTGCTGAAAAACAGATAAATCAGTGATACTAATATCCTTTGTTAACTCTCCTAGAGCTTGCTCCATAAGACCAATCTCCTCGGCTAAAAGACAAAGGTGCTCCTTAATTTTAGGATTTTCCTGAGATAAAGTAGGAAGATAGGACAGTCTGATGCGATTCCTAAGGTAGGCTAGTGAACTATTACTCCTATCTTCAAAATGGAAAGTTACTGGAAGCTGAGCTTTCGTAAGATGCAAAAAGGGACGAATAATCTGACCAGTGCCAAATGGTCTGATAGCTGAAATTCCTGTCAGGTGTCTTAAACGACTTCCTCTCAACAGTCTCATAAAAATTGTCTCTGCCTGATCATCTGCATGATGGGCTGTTACAAGAGCAGAGTAATCATAATCTTTCATGACCTGCTTAAAAAACTCATAGCGAAAGGTACGGGCAGCATTTTCTGAAAACTTTCCTGAGAATGCACTATAGTGAAAAGGTACCTTGTGTTCCACTGCCCAATGACGTAAATACGCTTCTTCATGCTCCGACTCTTGTCGTTGTTTATGATTAACGTGAGCAATCCCCAACTGAATATCCAAATCTTTTTGATGGCTATACAAAAAGTGCAGCAAACTCATAGAGTCTGCTCCACCTGATACTGCTACTAAAATTTTCTTGTGCCGGTTAAAATAACCCTTGGCTTGCATCATTTGCAACAATTTTTGTGTCATTATTTCAAAATTCCATAAACATCATCTGCAATTGAGGTGATTTTGTCATAGCCTTCTTTATCCGTAAAAATCGATAAAATAAAGGGAGAATCTGCATAAACAATAGCGACATCATGTTTAAAGTCGTAGGCATCCCCTATTTTATGTGCAACAGGGACATCAATGTTTTTGGAAATACGTTCGCCATCATAGTCCGTGCTTGAAAGATAATTGATAATATCTCCATTTTGTCTATAAACAGCCTCCATCAAAGTACCTGCGGCTCTAGCAGTCAACTCCTTTTTATCCATATTCCACGAGGTCGCTGCGGCTTTATCTACTGATTTTTGGAAGGCTTTATCATACTGATTGGCTACATAATAACATAATATATTTGTCGCTACATTATCTGAGTTTTGGGCTACAGCCTTTAACAGATTTTCCAAGCTATAATTCTTATCATCAGGCATCTTACTAATCTTTCCAGAACCATCTGGATCATAGGCACCTGGAAAACCATTTACAGCAGAGGTATATTGATACTCATCTGATAATGATAATTTCTTTTGAGACAGACGTTCCTGTGCATAATAGAGTACTCCTAGCTTAGCTACGCTAGCTGCATACATGCTTTTTTCGTCATTGATAGCAGCTACTCGGTCCGTATCAAGCTGTTTAACATAAACTGAGATGCGTTCTTGATTGTTATACTTCTCATTAAGGACTTTTTGAACAGCCTCGATGCGATTGTCAGTCGTTGACAAATCAGAAGCGTTAATCCAACCCTCTCCGTCTACCAAATAGTAGGTCCCAGCATGCGTCTGAGCTGCTTGACTAACCTTAATGGGTTTAAAACTAGCGAGTTTGGAGTCAGCTTTTTCAGTCCCTAAAACGTAAGGTTCTTTGTATACCGTTAAACCATCTTTAGTCCAGAAGGTCATATCTACTGGTTTTTGATTATAGATACTGTCGTCTACAATTGATTTCTGACTAGCGGCTACATAATCACCATCTTGAAGTTGGAAAACAGGTTCACCTTTAGCATTCCAAAAAATAGCAGAAATCGATAGTTTGGTATCCGCTTGGATACTGGTTTTAAATTCTGTTAAATCCTTGTTCTTATAAGTTAGGATAGTTGTTATCGTTCTTGGATTTTTAGGAATCTGTTTAAATTGAGTCAAACTAGCTGTAGTATTTTGAGTCAATTTTTGGACCTGTTTCGGGGTCAGAGTTAGCTCCTTCTCCATAGGAAGTAGGACCAGGGGGCTAGAAGATACAAGCACAACAGTTGCAGCTATTAAGAGCTTTTTCATGCTTGCTTCTTCACCTCCTCTTTCCTCGGTAATTCCGTTTTAAGTTGCTGATTTTTTGCTGATAGTTCCTCTAACTTGGCTTCTGAATAGGTTAAAAAAGTTTCTACAGTTTTAAGTAAATCTTTCATTAGGGTAATAAGCTTGGTACAGGATAGATAGACTCTCCTTCACGTGAATAATAGTACTTAGCACGCGCATATTTCTCGGCGAAAGCATCATCCTTAAGTTTCTTAGCCAAATCCTTTCGTTCCTTTGTCTGATCTGACAATTTATCATAGTCTTTCTGAAGCGACAAGACTTCCTTCTCTTGCTGCTTGATATTCATATAGGTCTCAACCAGATTGTAAGTTGGCAAGATGAAGAGTAAAACAACCACAAAGAGAATCCACCCCATAAAGCGATTCCTTTGTTCGTGTTCGGCACGCTCTAATCGTTGCTCTTGATTGGCATTATCAATGTAATCATTCGTAAGCTGTACAATATTAGGCTTCTTGCTCATCTGCTTCAATCCTTGTTTCACTTATAATCTCGTACATTTTTGCCGCATCTTCTTTTTTCGTACTATCTTTCATTTCTAGAACACGGACAGTCAAGAGTTTATTTCCAAAACGAACTTCCACTTGGTCACCAATTTTTAAATCTGTAGATGACTTAGCGAGTACACCATTTACTTTTATACGCCCTTTATCAGCCACTTCTTTAGCAACTGGACGGCGTTTGATAATTCGTGATACTTTTAAATATTTGTCTAATCTCAATGTTACTGTTTCCTTTTCGTTAGGATATCTCTTCTATGATAGCATTTTTTTTAGAAAATAGGGGACTAAAGCCTTTTCAATACAAAAATAAGAGGATCGACACTAGTCGACCCTCTCAGGAGATTTATGAAAAAGAAAAGTTTTAGGATGTTTTATAGTATAGAGAGACTTACTTAAACTTTCCTTAAGCTTCTTTTTTTTCTTTACGTTCTTTGATTTCCATAAATGTCAGTCCAAAAATCTTTAATTCTTCAAGAATTTCATAGTCTTTCTTGTTACGGACATCAAAAGTAATCTCTACTTTCCCCTGGTTATCACTAATTTTTGCTTTTAAATGCGTTTTAGAGATAGCTTCGAAATAATCTTGAGTCAAGAAGAATTTGAGAGAGGCTTTTTCGAAACGAACAGTGATAGTATCGTTCTTACGCTCAACTAATTCTGCAAAGGCAGCATCCAAATAGGCCTTAACCAGACCAATCTCAATGAGATAGGCAACTTGGTCTGGATATTCTCCAAAGCGGTCAATAAGCTCATCTTGAAGGTCTTGATAATCTTTCTGATTCTCAATTTCTCGAATACGCTTATAAATTTCAATTTTTTGGCGCTCATCAGAAATATAGTCAGAAGGGAGGTAAGCATCAATCTGAAGATTGAACTCTGCATTTCCTTTACGTCGAACTTGAGTTTTACCTTGACGTTTATTGATAGCCTCTTCCAAGAGTTGCGAGTACATTTCGAATCCGACTGAGTCGATGAAACCACTTTGAGAAGCGCCAAGAATGTTCCCTGCACCACGAATTGATAAATCACGCATGGCAATTTTGAAACCTGATCCCAGTTCTGTAAAGCCCTTAATAGCATCCAATCGCTTCTCAGAGACTTCCGTCAATACTTTGTCAGGACGATACATGAGATAGGCGTAAGCAATTCGATTACTACGTCCCACACGACCTCTCAACTGATAAAGGGTAGATAAGCCCATATGATCTGCATTCTCAATGAAGAGAGTATTAACGTTGGAGATATCAATCCCTGTCTCGATAATGGTCGTTGCTACCAATACATCGTAATCACCATTCAAGAAATCCAAGAGGGTATTCTCCAACATAACCTCACTCATCTGACCATGAACAAATCCGATACGTGCTTCAGGGACTAGCTCATGTAATTCAGAAACTTTTTGATCAATGGTTTCAACACGATTATAAACATAAAAAATCTGACCACCTCGGTCCATCTCTCTTAATATCGCTTCTCGAATAAGACCAGGATTGGTTTCCATAACATAAGTTTGAACTGGATAACGGTTGGTAGGTGCTGTCTCAATAATCGACAAATCACGAATACCTAACATAGACATATGAAGCGTACGAGGAATAGGTGTCGCAGTTAGAGTAAGGACATCAACCTTAGCTTTCAACTCCTTAAGTTTCTCTTTATGCTTCACGCCAAAACGTTGTTCTTCATCAATTACTAGCAATCCTAAGTCAGAAAACTTAACATCTTTAGACAGTAGGCGGTGGGTACCAATAATAACATCAATACGCCCTTTAGCTAGATTTTCAATAGTCTCATTCTGCTCTTTTTTACTTCTAAAACGACTGAGTTCATCTACTTCAACGGCATGATTTTCAAAACGCTCTTTAAAATTCAAATAGTGCTGATGGGCAAGAACCGTTGTAGGAACTAGGATAGCAACTTGCTTTCCATCATTGACTGCCTTGAAGGCGGCACGCATAGCTACCTCTGTCTTACCAAAACCAACATCACCAACCAAGAGACGATCCATGGGTTTGTCTGACTCCATGTCTGCCTTAATTTCCTTGATAGAACGCAATTGATCCTCTGTCTCAGCATAGGCGAAATCATCTTCGAAATCCCTTTGGTTATCATCATCTGGTGAAAATGCAAAACCTTTAAGTTGACTGCGTTCGGCATAGAGTTTTAGGAGGTCATCAGCAATATCCTCTACTTGCTTACTTACTTTTTGTTTAGTCTTTTGGAAACGCCCATCATTGAGTTTATTAATTTTAGGCACTTTTCCGTCCGCTGACACATACTTAGAGAGACTCTCAATATGCTCAATAGGTAGAGAAATTGTTGCAGCATCCTGATACTGGATGGTTAAGTAGTCACGATGCACCCCTTTAATCTCAATAGTCTCAATACCTTTAAATTGTCCGATACCATGAGTCTGGTGTACAACATAATCACCTTTTTCAAGCTCATTGTAATCTTTTAGACGCTCAGCATTGGAAACGTGACTGGCACGCGCACGACGTTTTACTTTTTTATGGAAAATCTCACGTTCAGTGACCAGAACAAGCTTTTCATCAGCAAAGTAAAAACCATTGGATAAGTTTCCTAGAACTAATTGAGGCTTATGAGGAATCAAATTTCCAAAACTACTAAGTGGTAAATCTAAATCATATTCTTCCAAGGTTTCCTTCAAAGATTTGAGTTGCTTTTCAGACCCCACTTGTAAAATAACTGTAGCCTTATTCTTGGTATAGCGATGTATTTCATCAACTAGAAGTGGAAACTGGTTAAAGAACTCCTGCATAGGGTATTGCGTGAATTGATACAACTTATCAAATTTAAGATTTCCCAAGCCCTTATGAAAATTCGAAAAGAAACTAGCTGGCTGATAGTTACGTAAAGTCTTAAATGAATCCACTAAGTAGTTTAGATGACTCAGAGACTTGCCTTGGTGAAGATCCTCAGTTAAAAGATTAGCCACCTCCAATTCAAGACGTCCATGGCGGTCCACTATCTTTTGAAAATCATCAATGAATACAGGAGTTCCTTTGGGAAGGTAGTCAAATAAGGTATAAGCCTTATCATAAAAGAGAGACAAAAACTTACGTAAATCTTTATGACGGTAGCCATCAATCGTAACCGACAGAACTTCCTCAAGGTAAGCCTTATGAGGACCTTCTGCCTTCGAGACCGCACTTTCTAGGGCCTTCTCAGCACGTTGGTAATCCTCTCTTGTTAAGATAATATCATCTGCTGGTGATACTATAACATGCTCTAAATTGTCTAAAGATTTCTGACTATCGCTATCAAACTGACGAATGCCATCAATCTCGTCTCCAAAAAATTCTAAACGGTAGGGGAGCTCTGAAGTCATTTCATAAATATCTAAAATGTCGCCCCTACGACTATACTCACCAGGTGAGAGAACTTGCTCCACTCTTTGGTATCCAATATGAGTCAGATGCTTACTGAGAGCCTCTAAATCATGTTCCTCCCCTAGTGTTAAGTCAATGCGAGAGTCTTTATAAACCTTAGGGTTAGGCAAATGTAACTTAGTACCAACTAAACTCGTGACCAAAACCCCACTGGCCTCTTTATCCATTAAAAAATTAAGACTTTCAAGACGAGAATGGGTCTTTTCTGGTGAAGCGAAGATAAACTCTGCAGCTACTACATCATCTGCAAAAAAAGAATAAACCTTATCCTCTCCTAAGATAGCTGACAAATCTCCTGTCAGTTGCTCAGCTTCATTTTGTGTTGAAGTAACTATTAAAATCTTAGGAACCTGCTCAGAAAGAGCAGATGCCATGACAGCTGCCTTGCTGGAACCAGAAAATCCCATGACCAACTGCCTACTCAATAGGGTTACTTTATCACGCCACTCAAGCAATTGATGATTCTTCTCAAAAAAATCTAATAGAGTATTAGCCATTATAACGCCTCATAGTATCTTCGAAATCATTGGTTTTCAGGTAATGATTGAGGGCTGTCTCTACCTTGTCTAAAGTCAGTAAAATTGTGGCATAGTCGTCTTCACTAAATTTTCCAAGGACATGATTAACGACCGACATTCCTTTCTGTGGGCGTCCAATACCAATTTTTATACGGTCAAATTCTTGAGTGCCAGTTTCAGCAATGATAGATTTAATACCATTATGACCACCCGCTGAACCTTTTTGACGAAAGCGCAATTTCCCAACTTCCATATCTAAGTCATCGTAAATGACGATAAAATCCTCCATGGGAATATTGTAATAAGCTAGTAATGCTCTAACAGCTAGACCTGATAGATTCATAAAGGTTGTTGGTTTCACAAAATAAACCTTCTCACCATTTAAAAAGGTCGAAGCCACTTCAGCCTTAAAGGTCCTTTCTTCAGAAAAGGTTAATCCCAGTTCCTTAGCCATTAGGTCAATAGCCATAAAACCAACATTGTGACGTGTCTCATGGTATTTTGAACCAGGATTTCCCAAGCCAACTAC
Source organism: Streptococcus sp. HMSC064H09 (assembly GCF_001812625.1). Classification (NCBI taxonomy): domain Bacteria; kingdom Bacillati; phylum Bacillota; class Bacilli; order Lactobacillales; family Streptococcaceae; genus Streptococcus; species Streptococcus sp. HMSC064H09. The sequence continues at coordinate 54,601 of NZ_KV809620.1, read as the reverse complement.
TAATTTTGTCATTATTTCTCCTCTTTGATAAACAGCAAAAGGACTGAAAAATACTTTTTCAGCCTTGTGCACTATTTTTTATTTTCTAAACGTTGAAACGGAATTCCATGATGTCGCCATCTTGGACAACGTATTCTTTTCCTTCTTCACGAAGGCGACCAGCTTCCTTAACAGCTTTCTCAGAACCATATTTAATGAGATCATCGTAAGACATGGTTACGGCACGGATAAAGCCTTTCTCGAAGTCAGAGTGGATAATTCCGGCTGCCTGTGGTGCCTTGATACCGCGTTTAAAGGTCCAAGCACGTACTTCTTTCTCACCAGCAGTAAAGTAAGTTCCAAGACCAAGCAAGTGATAGGCTGCGCGTGTCAGTTTATCAACTCCTGATTCTGTCAAACCAAGGTCTTCCAAGAACATTTCTTTGTCTTCATCATCCAATTCAGAAATTTCTTCCTCAACACGTGCCGAGATAACAACTACTTCTGCATTTTCAGTCGCTGCAAACTCGCGAATTTGTTTGACATAATCAATATCATCAGGATTTGCAACCTGATTTTCATCAACGTTAGCCACGTAAAGCACTGGTTTTGTTGTCAAGAGGAAGAGTCCCTTAACAATTTTTTGCTCTTCCTCAGTAAAATCAATCGTACGTGCAGACTTACCATCTTCTAGAACGGGTTTAATCTTTTGAAGAATGTTAAACTCTGCTACAGAATCTTTATCTTTTTGTGTACGCGCAATTTTTTCGACACGCGCATAACGTTTGTTAATTGATTCAAGGTCAGCCAAAATCAATTCTAGATTGATTGTATCAATATCAGCCATCGGATCTACAAAGGCATCCTCACGCCCTTGTTCACGCATAACGTTTTCATCATCGAAAGCACGAACCACATGGACAATCGCATCTACTTCACGAATGTTCGCCAAGAACTTATTTCCAAGACCTTCACCCTTTGATGCTCCTTTTACGATACCCGCAATATCTGTGAACTCAAATGTAGTTGGAACTGTCTTTTTAGGGGTAATAAGTTCAGTCAGTTTCGTCAAACGCTCATCTGGTACCTCAACCATACCTACGTTTGGATCAATTGTCGCGAAAGGATAGTTAGCAGCTTCCGCACCCGCTTTTGTAATTGCATTGAAAAGAGTTGATTTACCAACGTTTGGCAAACCGACGATACCTGCTGTTAAAGCCATTAATTTATTTCTCCATAAAAAAGTAATTCAGTTAATTATAACACAAAAATTGTTAAAAATAGGCAACTTCCCTTTGAGAATCATAAAAAGGAAAGCAAGGCAAAGAATGCTATAAAGAAGATGATTAGGGACTTTAGAAAGTCTTTATATTGCTAGTGAAGTAATTTTCTTAACATAAAACTCTCGTTATATAGTCTCTCCAACACCTGTTATAAAACCTTCTTAAGTTTCTTCTCGAAATCATGACGACTCATCATGACCACATGATCACAATTCGTACAACGAATCTTAATGTCAGCTCCAAGACGGATTACTTCCCATTCATTAGCTTTTTTTCCTGTTGCTTTGATAGTACAAGCATGTGGTTTTTTCATTTCAACTAAACTTCCAATTTGGTACATAAATTCCCTTTCTAGTAAAAAAGTTATCCACAGTGGATAACTTTTTCGATTTTAGTTTGTTCTTACAGGTGTAATCAATTGAATAAAATTCTCACTGTCATCTGCTGGCGTCAATGTAAATGGACGTACTGGTGAAATGAAACGTACACGGACAGTCTCACTCTTAAGAGCTTTCAAAGCATCTATTAGGTAGGTTGGATTGAAACTAATGACCAAATCACTACCTGAAACATCTTGCACGTCAATATCCTCATTCACCTTTCCGACTTCTGGCGAATTAACATGGGCACTGACACTACCATTAATGATTTCGAGTTTAACGGTACCACTTTGACTAGCATTAGAAATCAAATATGAACGTTCCATAGCAGAACGAAGGCTAGCAGTCTCAAAAACAACTTCTGTTTCAAATGAATCGGACAAGAGACGATTAGTGTCTGGATAATTTCCTTCAAGTAAACGTGTATAGAAAGAAATTGTTTCACTACGGAATAGAATTTGATTTGCTGAGAAGAAGACCTCTAAGTTTTCAATATCATCGCTAAAAACTGCCGACAATTCTTTAAGTGAGCGACTTGGGATTACGACATCAAAGTTATCTGCAGAATGCTCCAAAACAAGTTGACGTTGGCTCATTCGGTGAGAGTCAGTTGCTACAGCTTTGAGATCTTTATGATTTGAAAGAACAAAGTGAACTCCGGTTAAAATTGGACGACTTTCTTGAGTGCTTGCTGCAAATGAAGTTTCAGCAATGATAGATTTTAACACTTTTGTGTCCATGAGCAATGGTGTCAAGCTATCAACTTCCTGAATACGGGGATATTGTTCAACATCTTTCCCTTTTAAAGTAATTTCTGATTTACCACTCTTCAGTAAAACTTGGTATTGTTCGATTTCTTCAAAAGTAAGGGTAACATCAGGCAAGCTTGAGACAACATTAATGAAAAAGTTTGCTTCCAAAAGGATACTACCTGGCTGTGTAATTAATAGACCTGCATTTTCTTCCGAAACTGAGATACTATTTTCAATTGAGATTTGCCCATTTGATCCTGTCAAATAGATACCATCACTGGTAACTTCGATTTTAATCGTCGATAGAATTGGGATAGCATTTTTAGAAGAAATAGCACGGCGAGTCGTATGAAGTGCTTGTAAGAAATAAGCTTTATTAATCGCAAATTGAATCATGATGCTCCTTTATTTTTATTAGTATTATTTTAGTAGTAGTAGTAGGTCTTGTGGACACTGTGCATAAGTCTACAAAACATAGTTTTATCAAGGCTTTGAACTTGTGCACAGCCTGTGGAAAAGTTTGAATGATTTTTAATAGTTATCCACAAGTGTTATTTTATCTTGTTTTTGATGGTATCAATTTCAATGCGTAAACTGTCATCTTGGGCAATCATATTTTTGATTTTATTGTATGCATGTAAGACAGTTGAGTGGTCTCTTCCGCCAAATTCTTTTCCAATTTTTGGAAGGGAGTTATCAGTCATTTCACGGGCAAGATACATGGCTACCTGACGTGCCAAGACAATATTTTGTGTTCGTTTAGTTGCCTTAATTTCTTTTACAGTGACATTATAAAATTTCCCTACCTCAGTTTGGATATCCTCAATCGGAATAAGAGTTAACTTAGGACCATCCATTTTACGTGCGCGAATAGCTTCGGCAGCTACCTCAACTGTGATAGTATCTAACTGGCGAACATTGGCAACTAAGCTAATATCTTTTAAGGCCCCCTCCAAGTCACGGACATTTGAATCAAATTGGCCAGCTAAATACTCAATTGTTTCAGGAGGAAAATGATAATCATAGTCCATAATCTTATTAGTAAGAATGGCCACTCGCGTTTCAAAGTCAGGTGGTGTGATATTGACGGTTAACCCCCATTTAAAGCGCGTGACAAGACGCTCTTCCATCTCGTTCAATTGATCTGGATTACGGTCGCTGGTCAGGACAATTTGTTTATTATTATTGTGAAGGACATTGAAGGTATTGAAGAATTCCTCTTGAGTGGCTTGCGTTGATTTTTTAGCCAATGATTGAATATCGTCAATTAAGAGAACGTCCAGATGACGATATTTAAGTTTTAGTTCGTCCATTTTATCTAAACGGATATGTACAACAAATTCATTAATGAAATTCTCTGCAGTAATGTATTTAATGCGTGCTTGAGGATTATCATGTAAGACCTTGTTTCCAATAGCATTGAGCAAGTGAGTTTTCCCGAGACCAGGTCCTCCGTAAATAAATAGAGGGTTATAAGTAGCTCCTGGTGAATCAGCTACAGCTAAAGATGCAGCAACTGACCAACGATTTTCATCCCCTTGGATAAAATTATCAAAGGTATACTTACTATTTAAGTCTGAGTCCAATGTAGGAAGAGCAGGGGTCTGCTGTTCCTTTTTATTACCAAAGTCATTATTTGCTACAGTTGAATTTGCCTCGTTTATGAGCGCTTCGTCAAAGACGTACTCAACTTTTATTTCACTATTATAGGCTTCAAAACCAGCCATCAAAATGAAAGATTGCATATTCTTTTCCCAGAATAGCTTTTTGACTTCTTCAAGCAGAATTGTAGCAACGTTATTTTGAACTTTGATGAGCTTGGTATCTAGGACATAATAATCAAAAGTGGCTTGTGTTAGTTCCTCTTTGGCCAGCTCTAAGAGCTTATTCCAAAAAAAATGCTCTTTTTCGGTCATTCCATCAATTCTCCTTCTTTATTCTTGTTCTCTGATTCTATCATAAAACAAAAAAGTTTTCCACAGGCCAGAAGATAAAAGTTTCACGAGTTATCCACAGATAAAAAAAGACAATTCACATTGTGCTCAAGAGTTATCCACAAGTTGTGAATAAAAAAAGAAACCCTCTAAAATAAAGGGAGGGCAACATTTTTATGATGTGGATAAGTTTGTTTCTCTTTTCTCATCAATTCACAGGTCAAATTAGCTTGTTGATAATTCTGTTAAAATCTTCTTCCGTCGAAAAGTGGATCTGAATAGTTCCAGAGTGATTTTTGTGATAACGAAGAGTAACGGGGAGACCAAGTGATTTTTCTAGTTCTTTTTCTTTATCTTTTATGTGAATATCTTTTTTTGATTTTTGTTTTTTAGGAAGTTCTTGAAGTCTTTTTTCCAGAGTACGAACGGACCATTTTTCAGTAAGCACCTGATGATAGATAGTTAATTGCTTTTGGGTATCCTCAACAGATAAAAGCGCTCTAGCATGTCCTTGACTCAGTTTGCCATTTTCGATACTTGTCTGTATCTCTTTGGGAAGTTGGAGGAGTCTGAGAGCGTTACTGATATAGGGCCTGGATTTCCCCATAGCTTTTGCCAGTTCCTCGTGACTGTAAGCTAACTCATTAATTAAACTACGATAGGCCTTTGCTTCTTCAATAGGATTGAGATTCGAGCGTTGTAAATTTTCAATAATAGCTTGTTTACGACTCTCTTGATCTGAGACTTCCTTTACGACTGCAGGGATTTCTGTCATTCCCAGACGTTTACAGGCACGTAAACGTCTTTCCCCAGCAATTAGTTCATAACCAATAATGTCCGATTTTCGGACAATGATTGGCTGTATCAGTCCATTTTCAGCGATTGATTGGCTTAGTTCTGCTAATTCTTCATCAGAGAATTCTATACGAGGTTGAAAAGGATTTGGGTAGATTTCACTAATAGGTAAAGCTTTGAGTTGTTCTTGCATGTTATTCCTTTCCAAAAAAGACCTTTACATTATTGTAAAGGTCTTTTGACAGATTTGTCAATGACTTAGTCAGATAAGTCTTCTGTAGATTTTGTTAATTTAAGTTCTTCAGTTTTCTTCTCTTTACCACGATAGAAGGTTACCTTGATTGTATCTCCGATACTATGGCTGTAAAGATTGGTTTGAATATCAGTTTTTGAGCTGATTTCCTTACCGTCAATTTGAGTAATAACATCATTTTCTTGAAGTTTACCGTCAGCTGGCATACCTTTTTGAACGCTACCGACAACAACTCCAGATTTAACTTCATCTGGTAAATCTAATTTAGAAGTTGCACTGCTAGAAAGGCTATTAAGATCGGCCATTGAGATTCCTAGGGCTGGGCGTGTAACTTTACCGTCTTTTTCCAATTGATTAATGATTTCGACAACATCGTTTGATGGAATGGCGAATCCCATACCTTCAACGGCACTACCAGCGACTGCTGACGTTGATGAAATCTTACTTGAATTAATACCGATAACTTGTCCTTCAATATTGACTAAGGCACCACCAGAGTTACCAGGGTTAATGGCAGCATCTGTTTGGATAGCATTTGTTGAGACAGTTTCACCATTGTCGTTTTGCATAGTTACGGTACGGCTAAGGCTAGATACGATTCCCTCTGTTACTGAGTTGGCGTATTCGGTACCAAGTGGGCTACCGATAGCAATTGCCTTTTCACCAACTGTGAGGGAGTTTGAATCTGCAAATTCTGCGACGGTTTTTATTTTATCTGAAGAAACTTTGACAACTGCTAGGTCAGAGTAAGTATCTTTACCAACGAGTTCACCAGTAATTTTTGATCCATCTGAAAGCATGATTTCAAGTTTTTTAGCACCATCAACAACGTGGTTGTTGGTTACGATGTAGGCCTCTTTCCCATCTTTTTTATAGATAACACCGGAACCTTCACCAGCGACTTGCAATCCATCAGAATCTTTTGATTTGTCTTGGCTAGAATCAGAACTATCATCTCCACCAAAAATACGACCATAAAGTTCATTTAGGGAATCTGAAGATGAGCCTTCTTGGTAATTGATGACAGAAACAACGGCATTTTGTACTTTCTTAACGGCCTTAGTTGTATCTGTTGTATTGTTATATACGGTCTTAGCTGTTTTAACACCTGTATCTGTTGTATTGGTAAAAGATACCCCTGCTGCTGTTAATAGGATAAAGGCACCTAGTAGACCACCTAGTAAGCCAATAACAAGCATTGCAATTGGCGCTACTATTTTTTTCCAGTTAAATTTTTTCACGTTTAGTCCTCCTTTTTGATAAACATATCAAAGTAAGCTTAATTATATCATAAAGTGATTTTAAAAAACAGTTATCAACAGTCTGTGGATAAGTTTCAAAAAGTGTAGATAAAAAGCGATTTTATAAGGATAACTATAGATGCTTGACACGAAAAAGGTGTGGATAAGGTGTTAAAAGATTGTGGATATGTGCTATAATAAGCCTATGAAAGTTAAATTGATTACCGTTGGAAAACTGAAAGAAAAATATTTGAAAGATGGCATTGCGGAGTATGTCAAACGACTAGGACGCTTCACAAAATTTGAATCTATAGAATTAACGGATGAAAAGACGCCAGATAATGCAAGTGAAGCTGAAAATAAAGCTATCCTAGACAAAGAAGGACAGCGTATCTTGGCTAAAGTAGGTGATCGTGATTATGTCATTGCCTTAGCTATTGAAGGAAAACAATTTCCCTCGGAACAATTTGCTAAAGAGTTAGAGCAAGTGACCCTTAGAGGCTATTCAGATATTACTTTTATTATAGGGGGCAGTTTGGGACTCTCTCCAACAGTAAAAAAGAGAGCTAATCGATTGATGAGTTTTGGTCTCTTAACATTCCCTCATCAGCTTATGCGCCTTGTATTAGTAGAACAAATTTATCGTGCATTCATGATTCAGCAGGGAAGTCCTTATCATAAGTAGAAAAAAGGAAACAGACATGTTCAGAATGAAAAAACGCTCCTATCGTGTTTTTGAAGGATTACGAGTAGCAACTCTTGTTAGTTATATAGGAGGCTTCATTGATGCCTATACTTACAATACTCAAGACGGTCGATTTGCAAGTATCCAGACAGGCAATCTCCTCTATTTGGTCATTCACCTTGTTGAGGGGCATATTGCAAGAGCTTTTAGCTATGTAATACCTATTTTTTTCTTTGTTTTAGGTCAGTTTTTTGTTTTTTTTGTTAAGAAGTGGCTCATTAACCATAAGTGGGGATGGCATTTGCAAGCGATTAGACTTGCCCTTCTCTTGATGACTATTCTTGCAATTATTACACCATACGTTGATTCTACTATTACGATTGCAGGCTTGGCATTCTTCGCCTCTCTTCAAGTAGGTATTTTTAAGCGAGTCAGAGGTGTAAATTATGCTTCCTTTATGATGACTGGTAATATTACTAATACTTCTTTAACCATTGCTAGGGCTATTGACGAGGGTGATGCCAAAGTGCTTAAACAAGCTTCTTATACAACTATTATCATCTTTACATTTATGGTAGGAGTCGCAGCCTCAACTTGGTTTGCTCAATATTTACATGAATACAGCCTATATACGACTTTGCTTCCCTTGTTTGTTTTAAATTATTTCTTATTTATCGAGGCAAAAGAAAAACGCAACTAGAGATTCTAGATTGCGTTTTTTATCTGATCCCAGCAGGATTCGAACCTGCGACCGTTCGCTTAGAAGGCGAATGCTCTATCCAGCTGAGCTATGGGACCAATAACTCTATTAGTTTACAAAATATATAGCAACATGTCAATACTTTGTAAAAGCAAGATAAAAACTAACGTAAAATTCGAATAAATTTAGCAAAATTTAATATTTTTTTTGAAAAAAAGTATAGACAAAACCGAATACTCTGATATAATAATAAGAGTATTAACGAGATAAAAATCTCAGAACTTGGTCCGTTGGTCAAGGGGTTAAGACACCGCCTT
>NZ_KV809620.1:0-46182 GCF_001812625.1 Streptococcus sp. HMSC064H09 | reverse complement strand
GCGGTAACACGGGTTCGAATCCCGTACGGACTATTTTTGCTACTTAGCAGTTTTATCCGCCATAGCTCAGTTGGTAGTAGCGCATGACTGTTAATCATGATGTCGTAGGTTCGAGTCCTACTGGCGGAGTGATAAGACACCTCAAGTTGTATAGCTTGAGTTTTTTTGTACCCAAAGTTAAATAGGTCTGGAACACTTGTTCCAGACCTATTTAATTTAAGATAATCAGCTTTTTTGAATAATAGTTGTTTTTCTGATGAAGTAAGCGTAGCAACAAAATATGATACTTGCCAATAGACTAATCAATGAACCTGTCTTAAGTCCATAGGGAATAAAGGTTAGAACAACTTTTCCTTTTCCACTAGTGACATCGACTTTCATGAACCCCTTTTGAGCTCGTTGAATCTTAACTTTTTTATGATTTATGGTCGCTGTCCATCCCTTATCATATGGAATGGTAAAGAATAGTGACGCATTCGTTTTACTGCTATAATCAACGAACACTTTATTTTTTGACGTAGTAACCTTGCTATCACGTTCATTAATAGTATCCATAGCTATCTGATAGTTTTGAGTATCAAGGGCATAAAAACTAGGATTATCAAAGGATATTGCTTTATTGCTAGGGAAACTAAGTTTGATGGTAACCATTGATTCTGTTTCAAAGTAGCCAAGGTCAAAGAAATCAAAGGTATTGTCAGTAACTTGATTCTTTGTCACACCGTTTACAGTAATTGACAGAGTGTGGTTATTGTCATCAGACCAAGAAATATTAGGAATACTAACATAGAGTTGACTATGTGGTGGAGCAATAACTTGATAGGTGATTGTTACAAAATCTTTATTCGAGTTGCTAACGTTTTTAGCCACGCGCTGATTCAAAGATCTAGCATCCTTATCAAACAGTTGAGATGGAGCTCGTTTAAAATAGGTTAAGTTAAGTCCAGATAGAGTATTCAGCAAGCTAGTTTGATTGTCAAGCGTATTGACAGTGAAGTCAATATTATTGTAAATGCCATCAGTTAAGATAGCAAGCTGACTTGCATTATTATTTTGATAAAGTCCTATTGTTTTCTCAGAAGTTATGTGATTAAAACCATACTTATTAAGGTCAAAGTTCGATAAATTATATTTTATTCCGAAGAGACTATCAGCGATAATGGTGTTATTTTGGTAACGTAGGTTTAAATTAGTCCCTTCAGATTTGAAGCCTAACCTATCGAGTGTTGAGCTTGAAGCGGTATTTCGAATGGATGAAAACTGAGAAATACCATTATAATTGAATTTCATACTGTCGTTACCAGTTTGAGCCTCTAACCTTTCAGTACGGTAAAAAGTTTTATTTGCTTGCTTAGTTTTTGAAACTAGTTTTGTAATGGCAGACATATTTCGCAGATAGCCTTCACGAGTTGGGAATACCCACTCATTTCCAAGAGCTCCAACAACATAGTAAGTACTTAATGTAAGCTCAAAAATGCAGAATAAGAAGGTGAAACAGCGAAAAACACTCCCAGGAATTTGCTGTCTAAAATAGCTAGTAAATAGAATAGCATAGGCTAGGAGAAATGCTAGACTTAATAGCCAGGAGACTGATTCAATAAAGCTATAGTGAGATTGGAAAATCCAAGTTAGTAAGTAAGCGGTACTCAATCCTAAGAAAGATAGGAGGAGTCTTTTAAAAGAAAACTTTCTAATTCGGTTGAGTGTTTCTCCTGCCAAAAGAACAATTAGGAGAGATAGTAGCCAAGAATAGCGATGGAGAAACATGTTGGGTGCATGCATTCCTTGCCAAAACAAATCAAGAGGCTGTAAGTAGAAACTAGCGATAAAGAAAGCTACTAATAAGAGGTAACCTAGACGTAATGATAGCTTGATTTCCCTACTAATAAAGAAAAGTAGAAAAAGAATCAAAGGTAAGATTCCCACATAAATCATAGGGATTGATCCGAATTTAGTAGTATCATAAACTCCAACGAGATTTTTCGCAAAGAAGTCAAAATAATAGGTAGACTCTGTCAACAAACTTGACGCACCTGTAAATTTTTCACCATGTGTTGTCAAGTCAAGTAGTGTTGGCAGCAGCATGACAGCACTACTTAAACCAGCTAGTATAGAGACAATTCCAAAGTCTATGAAATGAAGAATCTTACTCTTCCACCCCTTGATAGTTATCAATTGTACTATGGTGTAAAGGGTTAGGAAAATAGCCATCATATATCCAAAATAGTAGTTTTGGATAAAAAGGCAGGTTAGACTAAAAAAGTATAAGCCCCGTCTATTGAATCTTAGTAAGAGGTGTAAACCTAATATGATTAGAGGTGCTAGAATAAAGGCATCTAGCCAGGTGTTAATTTCTAACTGACTGGTAGCAAAGCTCATCAAAGCAAATCCTGTAGAAAGACATAGGATGAAACTTCTTGACACTTTTGTAAAGAGACGCTTAAAGCTAAAAGCTCCTGAGAGCCCAATAAGACCAAACTTAAGCAGTGTTATATAATAAAAAGCATCGGCCATTTGGTTGACAGTAAAGAAATAGTAAAGTGGAGACAAGAAGGAACCTAAGTAATAGCTTGTTAGAGCATAGAAATTAAGACCTAGCCCACTTGTAAAGGTGTAAAAGAGGCTTCCATCTCCATGAAGTATATTCCTAAGTCCAGTTGCAAAAATCACATACTGATGAAAACCATCACTTGTTAAAATAGTCCGCTCACTACCAGGATAGATTTTTTGGCTATACAGCACACCTATCATGATTAGTACTGGCAAGAAAAAGGCAGCCAGATAAAATAATAAAGTCGTATGGTATTTTTTATTTGTCATAATGATACTAAGACAGGTTGGGATATCCCAACCTGCATCTTTTTATAGTTTAATCAGCCCATAGTGCTTTGACTTTAGCTTGCACTTCTTCATTTTCAAGGAATTCATCATAAGTTTCATCAATACGGTCAATAACCCCATTTTTAGAAACGACTACGATGTGGTTCGCTATTGTTTGGATGAATTCATGGTCATGACTGGCAAAGATAACAGACTCTTTGAAGTCACGGACGCCATCATTCAGACTTGAGATTGATTCCAAATCCAAGTGATTAGTAGGATCATCTAGAAGAAGGACGTTAGATTTCAAAAGCATGATCTTAGAAAGCATGACACGTACCTTTTCTCCCCCTGAGAGAACACTAACAGATTTATTAACCTCATCTCCTGAGAAGAGCATACGTCCAAGGAATCCACGCAAGAAGGTATCATCATCTTCACCTTTTTCGGCAAATTGACGGAGCCATTCGAGAATTGATTCACCGGATGCAAAGTCTTTAGAATTATCTTTTGGAAGGTAAGAGCGGCTAGTAGTAACACCCCATTTGATTGTACCTTCGTAGTCAATATCATCGGCAAGAGCACGAATCAATGCAGTTGTTTGAATATCGTTTTGACCGATGATGGCAGTCTTATCTCCTGGTCGTAAGATGAAACTAATGTTATCAAGAATAGTCTCACCATCCATCTTAACAGTGAGATTTTCAACTGTTAGAAGGTCATTACCGATTTCACGCTCTGCTTTAAAATTGATGAATGGGTATTTACGACTTGATGGGACGATTTCTTCTAGTTCAATTTTATCAAGCATTTTCTTACGAGAAGTCGCTTGTTTAGATTTTGAAGCGTTGGCAGAGAAACGTGCAACGAATTCTTGAAGTTCTTTGATTTTTTCTTCTGCTTTTGCATTACGGTCAGCCTGCAAGCGTGCAGCCAATTCTGAAGATTGTTTCCAGAAGTCATAGTTACCGACATAGAGTTTGATTTTACCAAAGTCAAGGTCGGCCATATGCGTACACACCTTATTCAAGAAGTGACGGTCATGGGATACGACAATGACCGTATTTTCAAAATCAATCAAGAAATCTTCAAGCCATGAGATTGACTGGATATCAAGACCGTTGGTAGGTTCGTCAAGAAGAAGTACATCAGGTTTACCAAAAAGCGCTTTTGCAAGGAGGACTTTCACCTTGTCACCATTAGCTAATTCGCTCATATTTTGATAGTGAAGGTCTTCTGAAATATTTAGATTCTGGAGTAATTGTGAGGCTTCGCTTTCAGCTTCCCAACCACCTAATTCAGCAAATAGACCTTCTAATTCAGCAGCACGGACACCATCTTCATCTGAAAAATCTTCCTTCATGTAGATGGCATCTTTTTCTTTCATAATATCGTAGAGGCGTTCATTCCCCATGATAACAACATCAATGACGCGTTCATCTTCATAGTCAAAGTGGTTCTGACGAAGAACAGAAAGACGCTCATCAGGACCAAGAGAGATATGTCCTGTTGTTGGTTCGATATCACCAGCTAAAATTTTCAAAAAAGTAGATTTACCAGCACCATTGGCACCGATAAGACCGTAAGTATTACCTGGCGTGAAGGCAATATTAACATCATCAAAAAGTTTACGATCGCTAAAACGAAGCGATACATCCGATACAGTAAGCATATAATATCCTTTATTTTTATTCTTAACTACTATTTTACGAGAAATTAGACTTTATTTCAATCGATTTTATAAGGGATTAATAAAGTCATTTGGAACTTTTTGGTAATCTTTTTGGAGGCTAAATCCACGTCCCATAACTGTAGAAGCAGGAACAATGACGATAAAGGCAGTTTCATCTATTTTTTGGATTTCTTCTTGAACTTTCGGAACCTCATGAGTTGACAAGGTAGTCATAATCATATTTTGTGCATGTCCAGTATGTCCACCAAGAACTGGAATTTTTGTTGCTCCTCGATCAGCCACTCTAGTGATGTAGTTTAGGATTTGTTCACTATTTTGCGAAATGATTAGAAGATTTCGTGATGAATTGAGTCCGACCATCATTTTATCAATTGTAAGAGAAACAACTCCAAGTGAGAGAATGGAGTACATAACAGTATCAGGTGGAAAGGCAATAGCACTGATTGCGACAATGATTCCATCAACAATAAGTAGTACCATTCCTAGTGGGAGTGGCGTATACTTGTGGAGAATTTGTGTGATAATTCCAGTTCCCCCAGTTGAGGAATTTCCGTAAAAGACTATTCCTAGTCCTAACCCTAATACAATCCCACCAAAAATAGCAGCCAACAAAGGTTGTTTGGTGAGTGTAGGTAAGCCCTCGGTTAATTTAATAAAAGTTGGGAAGATAAGAGATCCATAGAAGGTTTTTAGGAGAACTTCGCGACCAAGAAAGCACCAACATAAAATTAACAAAGGGATGGTGGTTGCTAAGACGAAGTTAGCATTGTTCCAACCAAAAAGGGCGTTTAAACTAATGGCTAGCCCTCCGACACCACCCGAGGCAATATTATTCTTAACTAAAAGTGAGTTATAGCCAACCGAAGCTATAAAAGAACCGATTGTAACTAAAAGTATATCTATTATTCGACGTTTCATATATTATCTCCTAGAAATGATATTCTTATTATCAAGTCTTTTTAAGTTTCCGTCAAGTATTGACTATTTTGGTTGTATCTAAGGTTGTGTTTCACGTGAAACTAGAAACATAATCTTGACAAGAATAGATAAAACAATGTAAAATAATAGTCATCAGAAGAGTAATTCTTTCCTTTTTTATAGAGAGCTGGTGGTTGCTGAAAACCAGTATGAAGGTGGAATGAATGGGCTGAAGAGAATTGACGGTTAACGTGAACACATAAACGTTAGGTTTGGCACCCCTTATCGTGCAACTTCTTTGTTGAGAAGGTTTGAGATGATAGCTTCAGAAAGAGTTATCAACTGAGGTGGTACCGCGTATCAAAAGTGATTAACGCCCTCACGCATGTTTTTGCGTGGGGATTTTTTTTTGTATTAGAGAGGTAATTATATGACGAAACCTATTATTTTGACGGGAGACCGTCCAACAGGGAAACTTCATCTAGGACACTATGTTGGTAGTTTAAAAAATCGTGTCCTTTTACAAAACGAAGATAAATATAACATGTTTGTCTTTTTGGCTGATCAGCAAGCCCTTACGGATCACGCCAAAGAGTCAGAGATTATCAAAGAATCAATTGGGAATGTTGCTTTAGATTATCTCTCTGTAGGTTTGGATCCAACGAAGTCGACTATTTTCATTCAAAGTCAGATTCCTGAGTTGGCTGAGTTGACTATGTATTACATGAACCTAGTTTCATTGGCACGTTTAGAGCGTAACCCAACGGTTAAGACGGAAATTGCTCAAAAAGGCTTCGGAGAATCTATTCCAACAGGCTTTCTAGTTTATCCAATTTCTCAGGCAGCTGATATCACAGCCTTTAAAGCAAATTATGTTCCTGTAGGTAATGACCAAAAGCCAATGATTGAGCAGACACGTGAAATTGCACGTAGCTTCAATCATACTTATCATTGTGATATTTTGGTTGAGCCAGAGGGAATCTACCCTAAAAATGAAGCTGCAGGACGCCTTCCAGGTCTAGACGGAAATGCTAAGATGTCAAAATCCTTGGGTAATGGTATCTTCCTTTCAGATGATGAAGACACTGTTCGTAAAAAAGTCATGAGCATGTATACGGATCCAAATCATATTCGTGTGGAAGATCCAGGCCAAATTGAAGGTAATATGGTTTTCCATTATCTTGATATCTTTGGTCGCGAAGAGGATGTTACTACAATTGCTGAAATGAAAGAACATTATCAACGAGGTGGTTTAGGAGATGTGAAGACAAAACGTTATCTTCTAGAAATCTTAGAACGTGAGTTGGCTCCAATTCGTGAACGTCGTTTAGAATATGCCAAGGATATGGGAGAAGTTTTCCGTATGCTTGAAAAAGGTAGTCAAGCAGCGCGTGAAGTTGCTGGACAAACATTGGCGGAAGTAAAAGAAGCGATGGGAATTAAGTATTTCTAAGAAATAAAAAGTAGGGACTCAAGATAATCTGGAGCCCTATTTTTATTTGGAAAAAGGTTTTCTTAGAATCTTATGCGAAATCTGTTGACAAATCATTTTAGCATGATATGATATTAACAATTAAAAAATAGGCTGGGGTTTTTGTACCTCAAAACTTTGAGAAAAGAGGACGATTATAATGTCAAATTGGGACACTAAATTCTTGAAAAAAGGTTACACTTTTGATGACGTATTGCTTATTCCTGCGGAAAGTCATGTTCTACCAAACAACGTCAACTTGAAGACGAAATTGGCTAAAAATTTGACATTAAATATCCCAATTATCACTGCAGCCATGGATACGGTCACAGATAGTAAGATGGCTATCTCAATTGCTCGTGCAGGTGGTTTGGGTGTCATTCACAAAAACATGTCTATTGCGGAACAAGCTGAAGAAGTTCGAAAAGTAAAGCGCTCTGAAAATGGTGTCATCATTGATCCATTCTTCCTAACGCCTGAAAATAAAGTTGCTGAAGCTGAAGAGTTGATGCAACGTTACCGTATCTCAGGGGTTCCGATTGTTGAGACACTTGAAAATCGTAAATTGGTTGGTATTATCACAAACCGTGATATGCGTTTTATCTCTAATTACGATACTCCAATTTCAGAACACATGACTTCTGAGAAATTGGTCACTGCTCCAGTTGAAACAGATCTTGAAACGGCTGAAAGTATTCTTCATGAGCATCGTATTGAAAAGCTACCTCTAGTTGATGAAGAAGGTCGTTTGTCAGGACTTATTACTATTAAGGATATCGAAAAAGTTATCGAGTTTCCTAATGCAGCTAAGGATGAGTTCGGTCGTCTTTTGGTAGCAGGTGCTGTAGGTGTTACTTCTGATACCTTTGAACGTGCAGAAGCTCTTTTTGAAGCAGGCGCAGATGCTATTGTCATTGATACTGCACATGGTCATTCAGCAGGTGTTCTTCGTAAAATTGCTGAAATTCGTGCCCACTTCCCAGACCGTACTTTGATTGCAGGAAATATCGCAACAGCTGAAGGTGCGCGTGCACTTTATGAAGCAGGTGTCGATGTTGTTAAAGTAGGTATCGGACCAGGTTCTATTTGTACAACACGTGTGGTTGCGGGTGTAGGTGTTCCTCAAGTCACTGCTATTTACGATTCAGCTAGTGTTGCGCGTGAATACGGAAAAACAATCATTGCTGATGGCGGTATCAAATACTCAGGTGATATTGTAAAAGCTCTTGCAGCAGGTGGTAATGCTGTAATGCTTGGTTCTATGTTTGCTGGTACTGATGAAGCACCAGGTGAAACTGAGATTTTCCAAGGTCGTAAATACAAATCTTACCGTGGTATGGGATCAATTGCAGCGATGAAGAAGGGATCAAGCGATCGTTACTTCCAAGGTGCAGTTAATGAAGCGAATAAACTTGTTCCAGAAGGAATTGAAGGCCGTGTAGCTTATAAGGGTTCTGCTGCTGATATCGTATTCCAATTGATTGGCGGTATCCGTGCAGGGATGGGTTATACAGGTGCAGAAGATATCCAGGCTTTACATGACAAAGCTCAGTTTGTTGAAATGTCAGGTGCAGGACTTATTGAAAGTCACCCTCACGATGTTCAAATTACAAACGAGGCGCCTAACTACTCAGCTCATTAAAAAAACATAAAAGTACTTATCTCAGATAAGTACTTTTTGTTTACATTAGGGTTTACAATATATTTACACAAACAAAATTGTCAATAAAGGGTTTGGGTGAGTTTCTGTTTACACTTTATTAACATCACTTGTCATATATGTAAAGCACAGAAAACAGAAAAAAGTCGCTTAATCGACTTGTTTTTCACAAATAATACCATTCTTGACTAAGAAGGTCTTTAAATCGGGTGGTAGGTTACTCAGATGATCAAGTGAAGTTGTCGTCATGAAGGTTTGAACCTCTTCGTCAATACTTTCTAACAGTTTGAGTTGACGGTGATTGTCAAGCTCACTCATGACATCATCGAGGAGAAGAATTGGAAATTCACCTGTTACTTTTTTTATCAGAGCAATCTCAGCCATTTTTAAAGAAAGAATGAGACTACGTTGTTGCCCCTGACTGCCGAAAGATGCGTTCATGTCATTAATGTAAAATGTCAAATCATCCCTATGTGGACCAACACCAGTGTTCTTTTTGAAGATATCCCTTTTGTGATTTTGCTTTAACGTGGTTAAAAATGATTCACGAATAACTTTGTTATTCCCGAATGGGATATTAGATTCGTAGGAGATTTTAAGGCGCTCTATCTGATTTGAGAGATTACTATGATGTCTATCTGCCTCTTCCTCTAATTGCTTGATAAATTCTAGTCTATGTTCGATAACGCGTGCTCCAAAATCGGAAAGCTGTTCATCTAACACTGAGAGAAAATTAATGTCTACATTGTCAGTAGATTTGAGATAGGCATTACGTTGCTTGAGTACATGATTATAACTTGATAGGTCTGAAAGGTAAACAGGCTTAATCTGTCCTAAATCAATATCTATAAATTTACGTCTTAGGCTTGGAGATCCCTTTACAAGTTGTAAATCCTCAGGAGCAAAGAGTACCACTGTCATGTGACCGATATAATCGGATAATTTAGCTTGTTTGAGGTGGTTGACCTTTGTTATGCGACCTTTATTAGATAAACTGATTTCCAGAGGTAGCTTTCCACTATGACGATGCACGATGCCATTCAGTTTGAGAGTATTTTGCTGAAATTGAATCAGTTCCTTATCTGAACGGGTCCGATGACTACGTGTCAATGCTAGAAAATAGATGGCCTCAAGAATATTTGTTTTTCCTTGAGCATTGCGACCAAGAAAAATATTGAGATGAGGTGAGAAGCTCACAGAGGCTTCAGTATAATTTCTAAAGTGTTGAATATCAATATTTTCGAGCCACATAGTTAGGTTCCTGGGAAACGAACGGGTTTTCGTTTAGTTTTATTGCCTTCTTTTGACGGATGTGCCTTTTGTTTCTTTTTATTATCCTGATTCATTTTTTTTACAATGGCAGCAACACGTGCTTTTTCAGCGACTTCTTTTTGATGCTCTTCAATTTCATTTGTTGTAGGAGCTATAATCGTTATTTCAAGTTCCTCAGACGGAATAGTAATAACATCCCCATAACGAAGTTTTTTTCCACGACGTTTTTCATCCTCACCATTGAATAAAACGGTATTGTTAGCTAAAAAACCTTTAATAGCTCCGCCACTATGAATGATACTTAATTCTTTTAAAAGTGCCTGCAGTGTGATGTATTCATCAAATAATTTATATTCCATAGTACCTCAACTTTCTCTTGAGATAAGATAGCATAAAAATGGTATAATTGGAAGCATAAACTTTTTAGAGGTTATCAATGAAAATTGCTGATGGTGTCTATGTACACTTCATTCCAACACAAAAATATAAAACTAATCGTATTGTTTTTCGAATGACAGGTTCTTTGAATAAACAAACAATTGCTAAACGAGCTCTGGTTTCACAAATGTTGGCTACAGCCAATCAGACGTATCCAACAGTACAGTCTTTTAAAGAGAGATTAGCTTCTCTTTATGGAACACAGTTGTCAACTAGAGTGTTGACTAAAGGGTTGACACATAGTGTTGACATAGAGTTGACATACCTGAAAGATGCCTTTATCCCTACGAATAATGGATTATTTTGGGAAGTTCTAGGATTTTTGGAAGAGTGTCTTTACAAGCCATTGTCAAGAGTAGCTCAATACCAAAATAAAGTATTTGATATAGAAAGACAAAATTTAAAGACCTACCTTGATGTTGACACAGAGAATAATTACTATTACAGTGAAGTTAAGGGAAGAGAGCTTTATTTTGTAAATGAGGGCTTGAAAGTTCCCAAATATGGTCAAGCAGAACTTGTTGAAGCCGAGACTTCGTTTACAGCTTATCAAGAATTTCAAAGTATGTTGACAAGAGATCGTATTGATATCTTTATGGTTGGAGAATTTGATGATTATCAAGTACTCCAAGGTTTACATCGTTTTCCTTTGGAGGGACGTCAAGTTGATTTACAGTTTAGCTATAGTCAACCTTATGTCAATGTGGTGAAAGAAAAGATAGAACATAGGCAGAGTAGTCAATCTATTTTACAATTAGGGTACCAATTTTCATGTCAATATGGAGATAAAAATTACTTTGCTTTAATTGTATTCAATGCCATGTTTGGTGAATTTGCCCACTCTGCTTTATTTACAACGCTTCGAGAAAAGGAAGGATTAGCTTATTCAATTAGTAGTCAATTTGATGTCTTTACAGGTTTACTAGAAGTTTACGCTGGAATTGAAAAATCTAATAGAAATCAGGCTATGCGAGGAATTAGTAGAGAATTGAATTACATTAAATTAGGACGTTTTTCAAGTTCTCTCCTGAATCAAACCAAAAAAATCATACGAATGAATGCCCTACTCTCTGAAGATCATGCCTTAACATTGGTGGAACAACGTTTTAATAAGGTGATTTTTGGCGATAAAAGTCTTTCATTAGAGAATTGGTTAGATGAGATTGAGAAGGTTACTAAAAAAGATGTTTGCCGTGTAGCGCGTCAAGTTAAGCTACAGAGTTTGTTCTTTTTAGAAGGAGTGTCTTAGAATGGCTGCTTTGAAGAAACGTTATTATCAAAAAATTGATGAAGAAGTTTATTCAGCAATTTTAGATAATGGTATGTCTTTATCAATTATTAAGAAAAAAGGATTTTTAGAAAAAGCCGCCTTTCTGTCAACGAATTTTGGGGCGCTAGATAATCACTTTTATATTGATGGTGAGTTACAATCTTATCCAGCAGGTATTGCTCATTTTCTGGAACACAAGCTATTTGAGGATGAGCAGGGAAGGGATGTGACATTGGATTTTGTCAAGCTTGGAGCTGATGTCAATGCTTTTACAACCTTGGATAAGACAACATATTATTTCTCTACCCTTGACCACTTTGAGGAGTCTTTAGAACTTTTATTGAAGTTTACATCAAAGTTTACAAGTTCCGAAGATGCTGTCAACCATGAAAAAAGAATTATTGAACAAGAAATAAATATGTATCAGGATGATTCTGATTATAGAGTATATCTGGGTTGCTTACAAAGTTTGTATCCTAATACTATATTAGGACAAGACATTGCTGGAAGTGTTGATAGCATTGAAAAAATTACTGTAAAGGATTTGAAAGATAACTTTGACTGCTTTTACAGACCAGCAAACTGTCATCTCGTCTTGGTAGGTGATTTTGATGTTGAAGATGTTTACACTTTTGTCAAGGAAAAACAAAGCGAGTTTACACTGCCTGAGAGAATAGTTGAAAAAGAAAAGAACCCTATTGAGTCAGATATCCAAAAATTAGATAGTCTTCAAATGGAGATTTTCATCTCAAAGCTAGCCATTGGTTTTAAGAGTGTTCCTTTTACTGATAATCGTATGAGAGAAAACATACTGGTACAGTTATTGTTTAATTTACTGTTTGGCTGGACGTCTCCTTATTATCAAAATTGGTATGCTGAAGGAAAAATAGATGAGTCTGTGTCAATTGAATACGAGGTATCTAATCGATATTCATTTGTCATTATGACTATGGACACTGCAGAACCTATCCGTATGTCAAGCTTAATTCGTCAAGTGATGACGTCGGCAGATAAAAAAAGACTGTTGACGGATGAGGCATTGGATTTGCAAAAGAAAGCTTTGTATGGTGAATTTTTACGTAGTCTAGACAATATCCAGAATTTAGGAAGTCAGTATTTAGCTTATTTTGAGAATGATAAAACATACTTTGATTTTGGTCAGGAACTGATGAGCATTACTTCCAAGGATTTGAAGGATTTTTTGAATCATTATCTCTCAAATATAGAGATTACCGATTTTGTTGTCTTCCCTAAATAAGTGATTATTTGCTATAATAGAGACACGAAAACAAAGAAGAATATTAGAAAGGGGAAAAATGAAGTTACACTCTCTAGGTGAGCAATTACGTGCAGCACGTGTAAAGAAAGAATTAAGTTTATATGATGTAGAAAAAATTTCTGGAGTCGAAGCTCAGTTTCTTCTGGCTATGGAAATGGATCAACTTAAAGCTTTGCCAGAGGACATTCAGCAAGAAGCGCTTGAAAAGTATGCCACTTCGGTTGGTTTAGATGGAAAGCGTCTGTTTGAGGAGCAGAGGCAGAACGAGCAAAAACTAAAAAAAGAAAAGAAAACAGTTGAACGTAAGGA
The DNA here is from genome assembly GCF_001812625.1 of Streptococcus sp. HMSC064H09. Classification (NCBI taxonomy): domain Bacteria; kingdom Bacillati; phylum Bacillota; class Bacilli; order Lactobacillales; family Streptococcaceae; genus Streptococcus; species Streptococcus sp. HMSC064H09. The sequence goes on along the minus strand of NZ_KV809620.1, from coordinate 33,052 downwards.
AGAAAGCTTAGCTACCAAAGCTCCTATGTCACGCTTTTTAAAGCATAAACGTGAAGAAAAAAGAAAGTCTAACTATCTACCTTTACTAATTCTTAGTGCGGTTTCGTTACTTATCATTTGTTCAGTAGGTTATATTATTATTAGACATCTTTCTAATCAACCTCAGGTGATAAAACCGAATACTATCTCTACAGTTAATCATCTATCAACGGCTAGTAAGGCTAAATCGTCACGAAGCATTTCTGAGGTTACCGTTTCGGGGGCAAATGTAACAACGACAACTCAAGGAAATCAGCTAATGGTTGATTTCTCCAATGTAAATTCTTCAGTAGTTTTAGATGTAGAGTTATCAGAAAATAATGATGACACCTGGTTTTCAGTAGATAATTCAGAGACTTCAGAGAGTTACCTCCTTTCAAAAACGAAAAATTCAAAATACTCTTTAGATTTTTCTGATAAAACGAAACCCACTCAAATTATTATTGCTCAATCTTCAAAAGTAACTCTAAAGGTAAATGGGGAGTCACTTGATTTATCGCAATTAGATAAAAATACACCTAGCTACCTAACATTAAGAATCCAATAGAATCGAGAAGAAATGTTTAAAAAAGAAAATTTACCTAACTTATTGACACTTGCTAGAATTATTTTGATTCCTATCTTTTTATTGATGACATCACTTGCGTCAAGTAATATCATGCATATTGCTGCGGCGGTTGTCTTTGCTGTTGCCAGTATTACAGATTATTTGGATGGCTATTTGGCACGAAAATGGCATGTTGTTACTAATTTCGGGAAATTTGCAGATCCATTAGCGGATAAAATGTTGGTAATGTCAGCTTTTATTATGCTAGTAGGTATTAATCAAGCGCCATCCTGGGTAGTTTCAGTTATTATCTGTCGTGAGCTTGCAGTCACAGGTCTTCGTCTTTTATTAGTGGAAAACGGAGGTACAGTTCTCGCTGCAGCTATGCCTGGTAAGATTAAGACAGTGACTCAGATGTTATCTATCATTCTATTATTGTGTCATTTGCATTTTATTGGAACAATTATGCTTTATATCGCTTTGTTCTTTACAATTTACTCAGGCTATGATTATTTCAAAGGTGCAGGTTTCTTATTTAAGGATACTTTCAAGTAGTACGATAAACAAATGATTGAAATAAAAAATTTAAAGTTTAAATATCATCAAGATCAACCATCCTATATTCTTGATGATGTATCGTTTCACGTGAAACGTGGGGAGTGGCTATCCATTGTAGGGCATAATGGTTCTGGAAAATCCACGACAGCACGTCTTATTGACGGACTATTAGTGGCAGAGTCTGGGCAGATTATCGTTGATGGTCAAGAATTAACAGAAGAGAATGTCTGGGATATTCGTGATAAGATTGGCATGGTCTTTCAAAATCCAGATAATCAATTTGTTGGGGCAACTGTTGAAGACGATGTTGCTTTTGGTCTTGAAAATAAAGGTGTTCCCTATGAAGAAATGGCTTCAAGAGTTCAAGAGGCTCTGGAATTTGTAGGAATGTCAGAATTTAAGGATAGAGAGCCAGCTAGATTATCTGGAGGTCAAAAACAACGTGTGGCTATCGCAGGTATTGTAGCTATGAGACCATCAATTTTGATTTTGGATGAGGCAACTAGCATGCTGGACCCAGAAGGTCGCCAGGAATTGATTCAATCTATTAAAGCTATCCGTAAAGAATACGGAATGACTGTTTTATCAATTACTCATGATCTCGATGAGGTCGCTTTGAGCGACCGTGTTTTGGTTTTGAAAAAAGGTAAAGTGGAGTCTGTTTCAAGTCCTCGTGAACTATTTAGTAGAGGCACAGAGTTGGTTGACTTAGGTTTGGATATCCCTTTTAGTGCATTATTAACTCAAAAGCTAAGAAATAAAGGTCTGATAGAGTGTGAAGACTATCTGACAGAAAAGGAATTGGTAGAACAATTATGGGAATCTCTCTCGAAAATGTAAGTTATATCTATCAAGCGGGTACTCCTTTTGAGGGGCGTGCCCTTTTTGAATTGACAACGACGATAAAAGATGGTTCATATACAGCCTTTATTGGACATACAGGAAGTGGTAAATCTACTATTATGCAGCTCTTGAATGGCCTATATATACCAACTAGTGGTCAGGTTCAAGTTGATGATACTATCATAACCAGTCAATCAAAGAACAAGGACATAAAACCAATTCGTAAGAAAGTAGGTTTAGTTTTTCAATTTCCAGAAAGTCAGTTATTTGCAGAGACTGTTTTAGAAGATGTTGCCTTTGGACCTCAAAATTTCGGAGTTTCTAAGGAAGAAGCAGAACAACGTGCTATTGAAAGTCTAAAATTAGTTGGACTCCCGGAAGAATTTCATGGACAGAATCCTTTTGATTTATCAGGAGGGCAAATGCGACGTGTTGCCATTGCAGGGATTCTAGCTATGCAACCAGATATTCTGGTGCTGGATGAACCGACTGCAGGTCTAGATCCACAGGGCCGGAAGGAATTGATGTCTCTCTTTAAGGAGTTACATCTTTCTGGAATGACGATTGTTTTAGTTACTCACTTGATGGATGATGTTGCCGATTATGCAACAGCTGTGAATGTTATGGAAAAAGGGCAACTAGTGTTGACGGGAGCTCCTAAAGATGTTTTTCAAAAGGTTACTTTTCTTAAAGAAAAGCAATTAGGTGTTCCTAAAATTACAGAGTTTGCACTACAGCTACAAGAAAAAGGTTATCGATTTGAAACTCTCCCTATTACAATCGAGGAATTCGTAGAGGTGTTGTCGCATGGATAAGTTAATTATTGGACGTTATATTGTTGGGGACTCTTTTATACACCGATTAGATCCTAGAAGTAAATTATTAGCCATGTTGATTTATATTGTTATTATCTTTTGGGCTAATAATCCTTTAACTTATGCTGTAATAACTTTATTTACACTTTTCTTGGTTTTCTTGTCTAAAATAAAACTTGGTTTCTTTTTAGGTGGAATTAAACCAATGATTTGGATTATTTTATTTTCTACCCTATTTCAAGTTTTCTTCAATACAAAAGGGAGTGTGCTTTGGTCTATCGGCTTTTTAAAGATTACGGAAGTCGGTTTAAATCAAGGTTGGATGATATTTCTTAGATTTATCCTCATTATTAGTTTTTCTACCCTACTTACTCTAACGACAACACCTTTAAGTTTATCTGATGCAGTTGAATCACTTTTAAAACCACTTACTGTTTTCAAAGTGCCAGCACATGAAATTGGTTTAATGCTATCTTTGAGTCTACGTTTTGTACCAACTTTGATGGATGATACGACTCGTATTATGAATGCTCAAAAGGCGCGTGGTGTTGACTTTGGTGAAGGAAATATTATTCAGAAGGTACGGTCAATAATACCTATTTTAATTCCTTTGTTTGCATCAAGCTTTAAACGAGCAGATGCTCTGGCGATTGCTATGGAAGCACGAGGCTATCAAGGTGGTGAAGGACGAACAAAATATCGTCGACTTTCATGGAATAGTCGAGATACCTTATCAATTATTGCTATTTTAGCTTTAGGATTAATGCTTTTTTATCTTAAGAGTTAATTTGTTGAGATAAATAAAAACTAGGTCTTAAGACCTAGAAGTTTTAGATGGACGCCCACGTAGGTGTTCTTTTTTCGTCTAATCCCAACCTACTTGTAATATTTTTAATATCCCTAACAAGGGGATGTTATATTTCCAAGGTATCATAGATACATGGTTATAGTTCTTCAGCTTAATCTGGATTGAAAAATCCCTATATAGAATAAGCCCGTTGATTTACCTATTAGTCATAAACAATAAAATAACTTAATATCTTTGACTAATATGAATTGGACTATAAATAGATAAAGGAGCATCATCATGCAAAAAAAGAATACATCTAACACTAAAAAATTAGGTCTTTTTGGACTTGTTACAGTAGCAACACTTGGAGCAACAGCCTTAGCTAATGCAGAAACTTACACAGTTCAAAAAGGTGATACCCTTTCAGCTATTGCTAAGAAGAATGGTACGACTGTAGATGAAATCGTTTCAAAAAACGGTATTCAAGATGCCAATAAGATTTCTATTGGTCAAAACTTAACAATTAATGAAACTACTGAAGAAACTACAGAACCTTCAGTTACAACAGAAGCAACTGCTGAATCAACGCAATCAGCACAATCAACAGAGTCTACACAAAGTGAAGATACTCAAGCAACCAGTACAAATCTTTCTTCTTCAGAGGCAGCTGCCAAAGAAGAAATTGCACAACGTGAGTCAAGCGGTAGCTATACAGCTCAAAATGGGCAATATTATGGACGTTACCAATTAGCATCATCATATTTGAATGGAGACTTGTCTCCTGAAAATCAAGAGAAAGTAGCAGATAATTATGTAGCAAGCCGTTATGGTTCATGGACTGCAGCTCTTGCTTTCTGGAATGCTAATGGTTGGTACTAAATCATTATTACTGACTTATGAGGAAAACTAGTAAAACCTCATACAAATAAGGGAAAAATGCCAGATTTTTGGCATTTTTTTATTAAATTGATAAATCATTGTAATATTAGACATAATACAAATAATCGGCAGTAATATTACTAGGTTATGATGAATGTAACTAGAATTAACTAGGAGGGATTTATGTTTAAAAAAAGTTATAAGGGACGCCGTATCAAATTTGCAGCGAAGAAATCATTGGCGGTACCAGTAGCAATTGTAACAAGTTTTATTGTCATTTTGGCAGTATCACTGTCTACACTAATTAATAAAGGGTTGGTTAATGCCTTTTCAGATTCTGTTACACCAGCGCCTTCAACAGCATCAACAACGTCAGAATCGACAGCAGATTTAGTAAAATCAACAGAAATTAGCTCAAGTAAAGATAATAAGGCTAATAAAGAAAAGGTTGAAGAAAGTAAGCCTCAGTCAGAAACAACAGGAGAAGCGGTAGAAGCAGCTGAAAAGTCTCAGTCAGATACTGCTACTACAAGCACTGCTACAACGAGTACTGATACTACGTCGACTCAAAATACTGGGACAGCTCCTTCGGTTGCTGCAAGTGGTAGTGGGTCAGTTGCTCTCTCAAATGGTAACACTGCAGGAGAAGTTGGTTCTTATGCAGCGGCACAGATGGCAGCTGCTACTGGTGTTCCTCAGTCAACTTGGGAGTCAATTATTGCGCGTGAGTCAAATGGTGACCATACTGCAGCAAATGGTTCAGGTGCATCAGGTCTTTTTCAGACAATGCCTGGATGGGGCTCTACTGCAACGGTTGAGGATCAAATTCAATCAGCCTTGAATGCCTATAACGCACAAGGTTTGTCAGCTTGGAATTACTAATATTAATAGAAGTTGGGAGCATACTCTCAGCTTTTTAATTTGGATGTGGGTAATATGTTTTATAGAGCTTTTTGTTATAATAGGAATGAAAGGTATAGCAATGAAACAAATTTTTAAATCAAGAGAAAAGTTGTGGGTTTCTCTTATTATTATAGCTTTTGCTGTGTTATTGGTTACACCACAACTATTTACAAGAAAAGTCATTTTAGGTTCAGATTCCATCTTTCACTATAACAGATTCTATGAAGCTGCTATGCAACTAAAAAATGGTAACCTTTCTTACTTTTTATCTTTATATGGATTCCAACAGTCAGGCCGCATTGTCAATGCTCTTTACGGTCCTTTTTTTGCCTATTTACAAGGAGGGCTTGTTTTAATAAGTGGCACTTGGTTTCGTTATCAGATTGTGTCAAGGGTATTACTACATATACTGTCTGAGTCCTCAATGTATGCTTTGCTCAAGCAGTGTAAAGTTAAGACAACAATTGCCTTGTCACTAGGTTTACTCTATGCGACAACATTCTCTATTCAATACTGGACGATGCGTCAGGGGTTCTCTAGTTGGGGAGCAGCTTTACTACCTTTTTGTTTTATTCCAGCAATTCACTATGTCTTTTATCAAAAAGTAGAACCAATTAGACTTGCCTTATCTATGGCATTGATTTTTCAGGTTCACGTACTTAGTGCTTTGATGCTAGTGATGATGTATCTTCCTTTTTATCTTTACACTTTTGTAAAGTCTCCTATCGCAAAGAAAAAGGAAACCTTCGTGCAAGTCGTTATAGCAGTCATTCTGTTCCTCTTACTGACTGTCAATGTCTGGTTAGTACTCCTATATTTGAGAGGGTCTAATCACCTTTTAGATCCATTTATAAATAGAGAAATAGGTAAGAATGGGATAGATGGAACGGCAAGATACTGGCTATATACCCCAATTTCCTTAATGGTGTTACTCATTTTACAGTTTATTTACGCTGTTTTGAATTGGAAGAAATTTGCTAAATGGAAAAAAATACTGCATTTTATTTATTTTATCTTTTTCTTCTTATCGACAGGTCTTTTTCCATGGCAGTATCTAGTAGAAAATGGAAATACAATTGCTGAATTGATTCAATTTCCATTTAGATTTTTTGTTCCTGCGACTATTTTACTTTTAGCAATTACAGGGTTAACGGTCACGCGATTTGTAAACTGGCGAAAAAGTATTGCTGTTTTACTCTTTGCCTTTGCGGGCGTTGGTCTTATTCAGAATATGATGGATACTACCGATCGTGTAAAAACGGCGGCACAAGATGGTGAACTTATTTCCATTGTTAAACATACTTACGTTGAAGGAGATTACCAGACGATAAGTCTTACCATGAATGACAGTGAATTGTCACAGTTTTTAAATTTAGTTGTCAAACCCACACCAGATTACGTACCGATTTATGGGAAAATAGGTGAGCAGAATACTTACGATCTTTATTATAAAAATATCGTTACGAATCAGAAGGCAGAAAAGCTAGTAGAAGATGGTTATCTTGTATTAACTTGGCCAGCTGCTGAAGGGGAGGAACTGAATCTACCGATAGTTGTTTATAAAGATTCCATCTTGACGCTAAATGGTAAAGAACTAGACAAGGATGACTATAGTTTGTCAACGATTGGTACACCGACCGTTTCATCACAAAAAGGACAGAATAAACTTGTGTTAAGTTATCAGGAGCCAGGATGGCTATTTGTAGCGTTAGTGATTCCAATAATAGTTCTGGGAGTAATAGGTTTACAGTGGCTTTACACAAAAATAAGTATAAAAAAGGTTGCCTAGTGGTAACCTTTTTGCATTATTCCTTAATCATGATATAATTAAGCTTGCGTGCTTTTACGCTTCAAAATCGACCTTCAAATCGATATTTGAATAACTAGACCCTTCAAGTCTATGTTAATTTTTATTTGATGGGAGGAGTTATCTATGACTGATAATTCAAAAACACGTGTTGTTGTCGGTATGAGTGGTGGCGTTGATTCATCAGTGACAGCCTTACTTTTAAAAGAGCAAGGTTATGATGTAATCGGTGTTTTCATGAAAAACTGGGATGACACAGATGAGTTTGGTGTGTGTACAGCAACCGAAGATTATAAAGATGTAGCAGCAGTAGCTGATCAGATTGGTATCCCCTATTACTCTGTCAACTTTGAAAAAGAGTACTGGGATCGTGTATTTGAGTATTTCTTAGCAGAGTACCGTGCAGGCCGTACCCCTAATCCAGACGTTATGTGTAATAAGGAAATCAAGTTTAAGGCATTCTTAGATTATGCGATGACATTGGGAGCAGATTATGTGGCTACAGGACATTACGCTCAAGTTGTTCGCGATGAAGACGGCATTGTCCATATGTTGCGTGGTGCAGATAATAATAAAGATCAAACCTACTTCCTTAGTCAACTTTCGCAAGAGCAGTTGCAGAAAACGATGTTTCCCTTAGGACATCTACAAAAGCCAGAAGTTCGTGAGATTGCTGAACGTGCAGGTCTTGCAACAGCCAAGAAAAAAGATTCGACAGGAATCTGTTTTATTGGTGAAAAGAACTTTAAAGAGTTTCTTAGTCAGTACTTGCCAGCTCAAAAAGGTCGTATGATGACTGTCGATGGTCGTGATATGGGGGAACATAACGGACTCATGTATTACACCATTGGTCAACGTGGTGGTATGGGTATTGGTGGTCAAAAAGGTGGAGATAATGCTCCTTGGTTTGTAGTAGGGAAAGATCTTTCTAAAAATATTCTTTACGTGGGTCAAGGTTTCCACCATGAGTCGTTGATGTCAACTTCACTTGATGCTTCAATGATTCACTTTACTCGAGATATGCCAGAAGAATTTGAAATAGAATGCACAGCAAAATTCCGTTATCGTCAACCTGATAGTAAAGTTACTGTAAAGGTTAAGGGTGATAAAGCAGAGGTTATTTTTGCTGAACCTCAGCGTGCTATTACACCTGGTCAAGCTGTTGTTTTCTATGATGGTCAAGAATGTTTGGGCGGCGGTATTATTGACCAAGCGTATAAAGACGGAAAAGTTTGTCAGTATATCTAACTGGAGTTAAGTAATAACGATGAGTTCACAATTGTTTTTTGCATTTATGGCATTTTTCGCTATAATGAATCCAATTTCAAATCTTCCTGCTTACATGGCTTTAGTAGCAGATGATAGCCAAAAAATTTCACGAAAAATTGCTTTTAGGAGTCTTTTGATTGCCTTTGTTATTGTAACTGTTTTTATCTTTTCAGGAGATTTCATTTTTAAAGTATTTGGAATTACAATTGTTTCTTTCAGAATTGCTGGTGGAATATTAGTGGCCGTTATCGGTTATCATATGATTAATGGTAATCATTCACCTAGCTATAAAGGAATGGAGCAGCAAGCAGTAAATTCAGATCCAATGTCTATTGCTATTTCTCCTCTTGCAATGCCGCTTTTTGCAGGACCAGGAACAATTACAACTGCCTTAAGCTTGGCTAATGGAGGTTTGCGGAATCAACTAATAACCGTAGTTGCTTTTGCTATACTATGTGTAATCACTTATCTCCTACTAAGAAGTGCAAAACAAATTGCAGGCTTCTTGGGAAAAAATTTGATGAAAATTATAACGAAAATGATGGGACTTTTACTATTCTCGATAGGAATACAGATGATTATCGTCAGTGTGCAGACCTTGATTAAATAGTGATTTGCATTGACAAAATGATTTGATTTGATAAAATAACTTTAACAATAGTCATGATGGTCAAAGCTCATGAGAATTGTACGTTTTTGCGTACAGTTTTCTGGAGTTTTGGCTATTTTTGTAGGAAAAAAATAAAGAAAGGATGGGGCAGTTGATTGTAAATCACTGCATAAATCTAAAAAATGTCTTACGAGTTTGATGAAAATTTTGATGTAATTGTTGTTGGTGCTGGTCACGCTGGTGTAGAAGCCTCCCTAGCTGCAGCCCGCATGGGATGTAAGGTTTTATTAGCGACTATTAACCTAGAGATGCTAGCATTTATGCCATGTAATCCTTCTATTGGAGGATCGGCCAAGGGTATTGTTGTCCGTGAGATTGATGCCCTCGGCGGAGAGATGGGTAAAAATATTGATAAAACTTATATTCAAATGAAAATGTTGAATACTGGTAAGGGACCTGCTGTCAGAGCTTTACGTGCACAAGCAGATAAAGCCTTGTATGCTATGACGATGAAGCATACAGTTGAGCGTCAGGAAAACTTAACTCTCCGTCAGTCAATGGTTGATGAAATTCTTGTTGAAGATGGTAAGGTAGTTGGTGTCAGAACAGCCACAAATCAAAAATACGGAGCAAAAGCGGTTATTGTAACAACAGGAACGGCTTTGCGTGGTGAAATTATCCTAGGTGAGCTCAAATATTCTTCAGGTCCTAATAATAGCCTTGCATCTGTTACATTGGCAGATAACCTGAGGGATCTTGGCCTTGAAATAGGAAGATTTAAAACGGGTACCCCTCCTCGTGTTAAGGCATCATCAATTAATTACGAAGAAACTGAAATTCAACCAGGTGATGAAAAGCCAAATCATTTTTCATTCTTGTCGAAAGATGAAGATTATCTTCAGGATCAAATACCTTGTTGGCTAACTTATACGAATCAAGAGAGCCACGATATTATCAATAATAATTTACACCGTGCACCAATGTTTTCAGGTATTGTCAAGGGTGTAGGACCTCGTTATTGTCCATCAATCGAAGATAAAATTGTCCGATTTGCCGATAAGAATCGCCATCAACTTTTCCTTGAACCTGAAGGAAGAGAGACTGAAGAAGTCTATGTGCAAGGCCTGTCAACTAGTCTGCCAGAAGATGTTCAAAAAGAGTTGATTCACTCAATTAAAGGTCTCGAGAAGGCAGAGATGATGCGAACTGGTTATGCGATTGAATATGATATCGTGCTCCCTCATCAATTACGTGCAACACTTGAAACGAAGTTAATTTCAGGTCTCTTTACAGCAGGACAGACCAACGGAACTTCTGGATACGAGGAAGCAGCAGGTCAAGGTCTAGTTGCTGGTATCAATGCAGCTCTGAAAGTCCAAGGTAAACCTGAGCTTATTCTCAAACGTAGTGATGCCTATATTGGTGTAATGATTGACGATCTTGTCACGAAAGGAACCTTGGAGCCATATCGTTTATTGACATCACGCGCAGAGTATCGTCTCATATTACGTCATGATAATGCTGACATGCGCTTGACACCTATTGGTCGAGAAGTTGGTTTGGTTGACGATGAACGTTGGAATATCTTTGAAATTAAGAAAAATCAGTTTGACAGCGAGTTGACACGTTTGTCAAAAGAAAAATTAAAACCAATTAAAGAAACGAATGAGAAAATTCAAGCTCTAGGCTTTAAGCCATTGACAGATGCCATGACAGCTAAAGAGTTTATGCGTAGACCAGAGATTGATTACGCCACAGCTACTCAGTTTGTGGGTCCAGCTGCAGAAAATTTGGACGCTAAGATTATAGAGTTGCTTGAGACTGAAATCAAGTACGAAGGTTATATCAATAAAGCTTTGGATCAAGTAGCTAAGATGAAGCGTATGGAAGAAAAGAGAATTCCTAAAAATATTGATTGGGATGCTATTGATTCTATTGCTACTGAAGCTCGTCAAAAATTTAAGAAAATCAATCCTGAGACCATTGGTCAAGCGAGTCGTATTTCAGGGGTCAATCCAGCAGATATCTCAATTCTGATGGTTTATCTTGAAGGCAATAATAAGGCCCGCAGAAAAGTAGATTAACGGTGGTAACACGTTTAAAAGCCTTTTAATTAAGGCTTTTTTATGTTATAATTGTTGGATTAAGAGGTTTTATATGAAAAGATTTCACTTTGCAACGATTCATCTTATAATGATTGGGTTAATTCTTTTTGGAATTGCTACTATTTTTGTTCGCGTACTAAAATCGGAGTCTGCCCTCATTTTTGCGCTTTTTATTATTATGGTAGTAGTTGTTGCCTTATTGCATTACCAAAAGACAACATATGAGTCCTTAGAAATAGAGCAATTAGATGAACTGAATCAGGATGTTGAAGATTCTTTGAAGACCCTTCTCGGAAAGATGCCTGTTGGGGTTATTACTTTTGATGAGAACGATCATATTGAATGGTTCAACCCCTATGCGAAGCTAGTACTTTCGGATGAAAATGGAAATTTCAATAAACAGTTGATTGCGGATTTTATTTCCCAGAAACGAAAAGGTTCGCCTTCGAATGTGATAACCGTTGGTGACAATAAATATGCCGCTTTTGTGGATTTTGACAATAAGTTGACATATTTTATTGACAATGTTTATGATCAAGATGAAAATGCTGATCCAAATATGACTCGTCCTGTTATCGGTATTATTTCAGTTGATAACTACGACGATGTGACAGGAAGTTTACCCGATGCCGATGTTTCAAAAATTAACACATTCGTGGCAGGGTTTATTTCTGAGTTTGCTAAGGCTAAGCATATTCATTATCGACGTATTGAAGGCGATCGTTTTTACTTCTTCACCAATTACAGTGTCTTGACAGAATTCATGGATCAAAAGTTTTCTGTCTTGGATGACTTTCGTCAGCAGGCTCAAGAGCGTGGTTTACCACTGACTTTGAGCATGGGAATTTCGTTCGGTACGCTTAAGCATGATCAAATCGGTCAGGTTGCCTTGCAGAATCTGAACATCGCACTAGTTCGCGGTGGAGATCAAGCTGTTGTCAAGGAAAACGATGATCACAAGGAACTTCTTTATTTTGGAGGAGGATCTGTCTCAACAGTAAAACGTTCTCGTACAAGAACAAGGGCTATGATGACTGCAATCTCAGATAAGTTGAAAACAGTCGAAAAAGTGTTTGTTGTCGGACATAAGAATCTCGATATGGATGCTCTAGGGGCCACTGTCGGTATGGCTCATTTTGCTAGTCAAATTGTTCGAAAAAGCTATGCTGTTTACGATGATACGGCTATGAATGCAGATATTGAGCGTGCGGTCGAACGCTTAAAAGAAGATGGTCAATCACCTCTTATTACACTTTCAGAGGCTGAAGAGTTAGTCAACCAACATTCATTACTAATTATGGTTGACCATTCTAAAATCAATTTAACTTTGTCTAAGGATTTTTATAATCGATTTAATGAAGTTATTGTGGTAGATCATCACCGTCGAGATGACGATTTTCCTGAAAATGCTGTTTTGACCTTTATTGAAAGTGGGGCAAGCTCAGCCTGTGAATTGGTTACGGAGTTGTTGCAATTCCAAGGTGCCCCAGAACGTTTGAGTAAAATCCAAGCCTCTATCCTTATGGCAGGTATCATGCTGGATACTAAAAATTTCTCAACTCGTGTGACTAGTAGAACCTTTGATGTCGCCTCTTATCTACGTAGTTTAGGAAGTGATAGTGGAGAAATCCAAACAATCTCTGCTACTGATTTTGAAGAATATCGACGAATCAATGAGTTAATTCTAGCAGGTGAACGTATTACAGATGATATCATTGTTGCCTCAGGTGATAATCCTAAATGTTATAATAATGTTGTGATTTCTAAGGCAGCAGATACGATGCTTTCCATGGCAGGTATCGAAGCAACTTTTGTTGTCGCTAGGACAAGCGATTCTACTGTGAATATCTCTGCTCGAAGTCATAAAACGATTAATGTACAACGTATTATGGAGAAAATGGGTGGTGGTGGCCATTTCAACTTAGCTGCCTGCCAATTGCGAGACTGTAGTGTTGCTCAAGCAAAAAATAAATTGATTGAAACTATTATGGGAGAGTTGGCTCCCAAGGAGGACTAAAATGAAAGTTATTTTCTTACAAGACGTTAAAGGTAAAGGTAAAAAAGGCGAAATTAAAGAAGTACCATCAGGTTATGCTCAAAACTTCTTGATTAAAAAGAATCTTGCTAAGGAAGCGACAAACCAAGCTATCGGTGAGTTGAAAGGCAAGCAAAAATCTGAAGAAAAACATGCAGCAGAGTTGTTGGCTGAAGCGAAGCAAGTTAAAGAGCAACTTGAAAAAGAAGAAAATCGTCTTCAATTTACTGAGAAGGTCGGACCAGACGGACGTACTTTTGGTTCAATTACAGCCAAAAAGATTGCAGAAGGACTTCAAAAACAATTTGGTATAAAAGTTGATAAACGTCATATTGAACTTGAACATCCTATTCGTGCGATTGGTCTGATTGAGGTTCCTGTAAAGCTTCATAAAGAAGTGAGCGCACAAATTAAACTTAACATAAAAAATAGTGCTGAGTAATTCGTTGACACTATAAGTAAATCTTGTAAAGGAGGGAATAATTGTGGCAGAGGCTCAAGAATTACGAGTACAACCTCATGATTTAGTAGCGGAACAGTCTGTTCTAGGGGCTATTCTCATTAACCCGGAAAAGTTGATTACAGTTCGAGAATTTATCGAAGCAGACGACTTTTACAAGTATTCCCATCGTGTCATTTTTAAAGCAATGGTAACGCTGTCGGATCGAAATGATGCCATTGATGCCACGACAGTACGTACCATTTTAGATGACCAAGATGACCTCCAAAATATAGGGGGTATTTCTTATCTTGTAGATTTGGTCAATAGTGTCCCAACATCCGCAAATGCTGAGTACTATGCTAAGATTGTGGCTGAGAAAGCCATGCTTCGACGTATTATAAATAGGCTGACAGAGACTGTCAACCAAGCATATGAGGGCGCAACGGAATCTGATGAAATTATTGCGAATGCTGAGAAAGCCTTGGTTGATGTTTCAGAGCATAGTAATCGTAGTGGTTTCCGTAAAATATCTGAAGTTCTTGACGTCAATTTTAATACCTTGGAGATGCGTTCCCAGCAAACATCAGATGTTACTGGATTACCAACAGGTTTCCGTGACCTTGACAAGATTACAACAGGTTTACACCCTGATCAATTAATTATTTTAGCAGCTCGCCCCGCAGTTGGTAAAACAGCCTTTGTGTTGAACATTGCTCAGAATGTTGGCACCAAGCAAAATAAAGCTGTTGCAGTCTTTTCATTAGAGATGGGTGCAGAAAGCTTGGTTGATCGTATGTTGGCAGCTGAAGGGATGATTGATTCTCATGCTTTACGTACAGGTCAATTGACAGAGCAAGATTGGAATAATGTTATGATTGCTCAAGGAGCACTGGCTGAGGCACCTATTTACATAGATGATACCCCTGGTATAAAGATTACTGAGATTCGTGCACGGTCCCGTAAATTGTCACAAGAAGTAGAGGGTGGTCTTGGTCTCATTGTGATTGACTACTTGCAGTTGATTACAGGTACACGACCAGAAAATCGCCAACAAGAGGTTTCAGATATTTCAAGACAGTTAAAAATCCTGGCCAAGGAGCTCAAAGTTCCTGTAATTGCCTTGAGTCAGTTATCTCGTGGGGTTGAACAACGTCAGGACAAACGTCCAGTATTATCTGATATCCGTGAGTCAGGATCTATCGAGCAGGATGCCGATATTGTCGCCTTCTTGTATCGTGATGATTACTATCGAAAAGAGGGTGAAGAACCAGAAAATGCGATTGAAGATAATACCATCGAAGTTATCCTAGAAAAAAACCGTGCTGGTGCGCGTGGAACAGTCAAGTTACTATTCCAAAAAGAATACAATAAATTTTCATCGATTGCTCAGTTTGAGGAATCATAATTTTCAGATTTAAGGAGATATATATATGAGTGATGCATTTGCAGATGTTGCTAAGATGAAAAACATCAAGGAAGCTATTAAGTCACATGAAGGTCAGCTAGTAGAATTGACCCTAGAGAATGGGCGTAAACGTGAAAAGAATAAAATTGGTCGATTGACAGAAGTTTATCCATCATTGTTTATTGTTGAATATCAAGACTTCAGTTCCCAAGCAGGAGCTATTAATAATAGTTATGTTGAATCTTACACTTATTCAGATATTTTGACTGAGAAGACTCTCATTCGTTATTTGAGTCATGAGGAACAAGCTGAAATCGAAAATAAATAAGAAAAAGCCTTTACTTGGGCTTTTTTTCGTGGTAAAATGTTTAGGTATGTGAAATAATAGCAGGATAAAATGAAGCTCGTCAACAGGAAGTCGGCTAGAAAAGTAACCTTTGCTGTTTGGGCGAAGTCTTTCTGAACGAATCAGGTTTATCTAAAACGTTATTTCCTAAAAATATTTTTTATAGGAGGACATTATTAATGTCACGTTATACAGGTCCATCATGGAAACAATCACGTCGCCTTGGTTTCTCACTTACAGGCACAGGTAAAGAATTGGCACGTCGTAACTACGTACCAGGTCAACACGGTCCAAACAACCGTTCAAAACTTTCAGAATACGGTTTGCAATTGGCTGAGAAACAAAAACTTCGTTTCTCATACGGTTTGGGTGAAAAACAATTCCGTAACTTGTTCGTACAAGCTACTAAAGTTAAAGGTGGAACACTTGGTTTCAACTTTATGGTTCTTTTGGAACGTCGTCTTGACAACGTTGTTTACCGTCTTGGTCTTGCAACTACTCGTCGTCAAGCACGCCAATTCGTAAACCACGGTCATATCCTTGTTGATGGTAAACGTGTTGATATCCCTTCATACCGCGTTGAAGTTGGTCAAGTAATCTCAGTTCGTGAAAAATCAGCTAAAGTTCCTGCTATCCTTGAAGCAGTAGAAGCTACTATCGGACGTCCAGCATTTGTATCATTCGATGCTGAAAAACTTGAAGGTTCATTGACACGTCTTCCAGAACGTGATGAAATCAACCCAGAAATCAACGAAGCACTTGTCGTTGAATTCTACAACAAAATGCTTTAATTTTAAGATTATTGTATCGAAAAGCCCGTTGTTATGGGCTTTTTTGTTTTCGAATATTAAAAAGACCCCTAGTCTGATACAAGTGACTAAGGGATTCGTAACATGATGATAGATGATTTTGAGGTATAAATTATTTATTATCCAATCCGCCTTCAAAATCTGCTGAAACGTTTGAAACGTAGTTGGTGAAGTAGCTTTCAAAATCTTTTTTTAGTTGGTCGTACTCCTCTTCGGAGTAATCTTTATCCTCTATATAAGCCTGAAATCTAGGAATTCCCAAATCTTTTTGGAGACGTTGGATTACTTCTGTCTTTGTCATAAGAACCTCTCTTTCATTCTTTATTTTACCATATTTCAAATTGTATGAAGCATACATGTTGTTTTAAAAGTTTACTTTTGATATACTGTCAAAGTTATTTAAGAAGGAGGCTACTATGTCTATTATTACACTAATCTTAGCTGGGATTGTTGCTTTGGAGCATCTCTATATCATGTATTTGGAAACTTTTGCGACACATTCAGACACGACTAGTCATGTTTTCAATATGAGTAAAGAAGAACTTCAACGTGATTCTGTTACAAACTTATTTAAAAATCAAGGGATTTACAATGGTTTGATTGCTGTATTCCTCTTGTATGGGATTTTCACAAGTAGTCAGCTACTTGTAACTGTTTTTGTACTCAATGTTTTCTTTGCTGCTATTTATGGTGCTATAACTGCAAATAAGAAAATTATTTTAACGCAAGGTGGACCCGCAATCTTGACCTTACTTTCACTTATCATTTCCTTATTTTAAGGATTTTATTGTAAAAGAAAAAGCTGCTTTAACTGTTGAAATGGTTTGCAGCTTTTTATGCTTTTGAAGTTGTTTTATTGTGGAATAAATCGTAGAAGAAAATCTGTCATTTCTCGGGGGGATTCTTTTTTTCCTTTATTTATCCAGGCTTGACAAGCACCAAAAATAGCGTGCGCAAAATAAATACTGGTATAGTCTTTCTCAAATCCTTTTAGAGATCTTTCTTCAGCAGTAGGGACAATGAAGTCCTCAGCTATCATACGCTGAAGTTTATGTATCAGAAAATCTTGAATTTCTTTTGATCCATTGGTAGACAATAGAGCTGATAGGAGCTTTTCACGAGTAAGAAATTCAAAGATTTCGAGGAAGGCTCCCTCTTTCTTTCCTTCGTATTTATCGAAGATATACTCTAGTTTATGGAAAAGCTCTTTCTGATAACTATCAATCATTTCATACTTATCTTTGTAGTGGGTATAAAAACTCGAACGGCTAATCCCAGCTGTTTGAACCAGACGAATGGTAGTAATATCATTGAAATCTTGGTCTTTTAAGCATATTACTAAAGCATCTAAAAGAGCTTTTTTAGTTTGAGCTCGCCTTTGATCTTTTGACATACAAATCTCCTTTTATACACTCTTAGACTATGTGTCCAAAAACTAATTATTTAACATTGATTTTCATGTAAATGAGTTTATAATTGATTATATCATAAAAATAAACACAATGTCTAAAAAGGAGAAATATGTTAGCAGAATTAAAGGCGCTTCTTAAAAGTCCAAAGCTCTGGATAACTATTATTGGTGTCTCATTGATACCCGCTTTATATAATCTAATCTTTTTATCTTCTATGTGGGATCCTTATGGAAATGTAAAGCATATGCCAGTAGCCGTAGTGAACAAAGATAAGAGTGCTAGTTTCCAGAATAAAACTCTAAATATTGGTCATGATATGGTAGACAATATGTCTAAAAATAAAAATCTAGACTATCATTTTGTGACTGAAAATGAAGCCAAAAAAGGAATTGATGATGGTGACTACTATATGGTAATCACTTTTCCAGAAAATCTCTCAAGTAATGCAGCAAGTCTTTTGACAAATGATCCTAAGAAACTTGAAATTTCTTATCAGACAACAGCAGGGCATAGCTTCGTTTCTTCAAAAATGAGCGATTCTGCCATGTCTAAGTTAAAGGATACCGTTTCTAAAAATATTACGTCAACTTATGTTGGAGCTGTCTTTAAGAGTATGACTCAATTACAGGGTGGTATGGGAACTGCGGCGAATGGAGCTAGTCAATTATACGCAGGTGCAGGCGCACTTCAGTCTGGGAGTCAGACTTTATCAAGTGGTCTAGGAACTCTTGCTGGTTCTACACAGACATTGGCTACAGGTGTTGATACCTTGAGTTCAGGTGCATCTGCCTATACTTCAGGTGTGTCAACTTTGTCAGGTGCTTTGTCACAGTTAAACGCTAACTCTGAGGCTGTTAATTCTGCTGCAGGTCAATTTGTTTCAGGAGCAGATGCTATGAGTACCTTAGTTACTGGTGCAGATTCTTTGTCAACTGCACTCAGTCAAATGGCTACGGCAACAAGTTTATCTGAAGAACAGCAAGCACAGTTGTCAACCTTGTCAACTAATTTAACCGATTTAAATACAGCAATTCAAAATCTCAATACAGCGGTAAGTAACACATCATTACCTAGTGGAACATCAACAACATCAGTAGATACAAGTTCGATAGCGACTTATCTTTCAAATATTTCTTCTGCGGCTAGTTCTATAGCTACAGCTAGTGCCACTGACAAAGCGAACGATTTGGCTGCGGTACAAGGAACAGCTGCTTATCAAACCTTGACGGCAGATCAACAAGCAGAGATTACATCGGCAATTAGTAACGCAGGATCTACGGCTAGTAGTTACGCTTCAACTATTGCATCAGAAGTGTCAAGCATGTCAACGGCCTTATCTAGCTTGACAGGTACGACAACAACTAGTAGCGGAGATTCAAGCAGTTTAGCTTCTCTACAAACATCTATTTCAGGCATTGCAAGTTCGGCGAATGCTCTTCTTCCTGTAGCTTCATCAACGGTATCATCAATGCAAGCTAATATTGCTAATGTCAATTCGGTACTTGTCAATCAATTATCACCAGGAGCAATTCAAGTGGCTTCAGGTGTGTCAACCGCTCAAAGTACTCTAGCAACAGGTGCAAGCGCACTTTCAACTGGTTTGTCAACTTATACTGGTGCTGTGTCAACAATTGCTAATGGCGCTCAAACTCTAGATGCTAACAGTAGTAGTTTAATGACTGGTTTTTCTACTCTTCAAAGTGGTACAAGTGCTCTCAATGCAGGTGCTCAACAATTAGCAACTGGAGGAAACACCTTAACAAATGGTTTGACAAGTCTGTCAACTAACCTTTCTACATTATCTGATTCATTAAACAAAGCTAATCAGCAACTCTCTCTTGTTTCTGTAAACTCAGACAATGCAAAAATGGTGAGTGCTCCGCTCAAAGAGAAGAAAACTGATAAGGATAAGGTTGACACTAATGGTGTGGGAATGGCTCCATATATGATTTCTGTTTCTCTTATGGTTGTCGCTCTTTCAACTAATGTTATCTTTGCTAAGAGCTTGACAGGAAGAAAATTTACGGGCCGTTTTGATTGGGCTAAGAATAAGTTACTTATCAATGGTATTATTACAACTATGGCTGCTATTGCGCTTTATATTGCCATTCGATTTGTGGGAGTTGAACCAAATCATCCATTAGCTACATTTGGTATGATTCTCCTTGCAGCATGTACTTTAATGGCGCTGGTTACAGCCCTTGTGGGTTGGGATGATAGATATGGTGCATTTGCTTCCATGATTATACTCCTTTTGCAGTTAGGTTCTAGTGCAGGAACTTATCCAATTGAACTTAGTCCTAAGTTTTTTAAGGTCGTCCAACCATTCTTACCAATGTCCTACTCGGTATCAGGTCTTCGTCAAACTATTTCAATGACAGGACAGATCTCAGATCAAGTACGTATGTTATTCATTTTCTTACTTATTTTTGTAGTTGTAGGTATTATTATTTATAGACCAAAGTCTGAAAATGAATAAACTAAAGGCCAGCTCTAATGTGAGCTGGCTTTTTATGTTATTCAACAGTTATATCACCGAGGTCTGAGGTAATGGTTAGTGAGTTATCCTTTGAGATTTTAAGGTTATTTGTGATGTCTACCTCTCCTGAATGACTATCGGCTTGAACATTGAGCGTGTAATCTTTAAGAGCTAGTTCAATATCACCAGATGTAACATCAAGTTTATTGTGACCATTGAAAATTAGGTTATCTCCAGAGTAATCTCCCATTGCAATAGATAAATCTGAGTTAGTAAAAAGTGTATGATTACTATCAACACTACCAACATCAAGGTTAGCTTTTAGGTTGCTGACAATCATTTTAGTGAAAGTTAGGTCCCCTACATTTAGATTGATATCTGCTTGTTTGATGGTGCTATTACTTAAATCTAGATTTCCAGTTGCTAAATCAACCTTTAAAAAATCAATCGTTTGTTTTTTAGGGAGTGTAATGATAATGGTTTTCTTTCTGACTTCCTCGTTGAGAGTAGAAAGCATCACTAAATCTTTTAATCCGAAAAAGTTAATATGTTTGTTAGAAGTTGAATCTAATTCAGAGTTGCTATCATTGATAGTCAATTGACCATCCTTTACAGATGTGTCAATTGGATTTTTTGTTTTTTGGTAGTAAGAAAGCGTTGCTTTGTCAACATCACCATTTTTTATAAGCACATTGTAGCTACTACTTTTAATATCAATTTTATTGAAGTCCTCAACTTCTTTCTTGACATAATCTTGCTCACTTATAGTTTGATTTTGTAAATCTGTTAAGCCACCTTGGCTATAACCCCAAGCTACGAATCCTCCTCCTAAAAATAGAGAGATAAGGGACACTCCGAGGATGATCTTTTTCCAAGTTTTCATGATTTTCTTCCTTTCTTGATGAGCCATTTAATCAATAGGGTAATTAGCTTTACAATAAGTTTACAGATTTCAAACGAAATCAAAAGTAGTAAGAGTGCTCCTCCAAACATCAATAGACCTAGACCTCCTCCAAACAGTGTTGAAGCTAGTGAAACACTTAAGAGAGAGAAGCTTGTAAAGAAAGTGTAAACACCACTAATGAGTAAAGCAAAAGTAAGAGCTAAGGCAGTCACTATAACTGCGAAAATAATCATAAGAAGTGTCACTATCATAGCTAAGAAGAATAGTAGAATTGGTAAGGCGACTGGACTGGCTAAAACAGCTAGAATCGCAATCCAAAGGATAGTTGTTTTATTGCGTAAGCTGCTCTTGTCCTCAACAATCTTTTCTTCTAGAAGACGACTAATGACTTCATGTGCGGCTTCCTTAGGTGTACCCAGTTCTGCAATAACCCGAGCTTCATTCTCAGGTCCAGCCTCTTCAAAATATTCCATGAAATATTCTATAGCTTCTTCGTAGTCCTGTTGTGGTAATTTTCGTAGATATTTTGTTAATTTGGCTATATATTCAGTCTTTGTCATGTCTTAATCTCCCTTCTAGAATACCGTCCAGAGTTTCTTTATAGGTTAACCATTCTTCATTAAGAAATTGAAGTTGCTCTTTTCCCTCTTGGGTAATACTGTAATATTTACGTTTACGCCCTTGATACGCTTGGCTATAGGTGGTCATATAGCCTGCTTTTTCAAGCTTTTTTAGAATAGGATAAAGTGTTGACTCCTTAATATTAGCCGCAAGCTTTATTGTTTGACTAATCTCATAGCCATAAGAGTCTTCTCTATCGATAATAGCTAATATTAAGAACTCTATCAGTATTGATGATGTTGGAAAATACATAGTGTGCTCCTTTGCTTCTAGGATATGTATAAAAAATATATATAATTATTTTACATATAGAGTGTATCTCTTTTAGAAATATATGTCAACATTTTATATATAAAAATTTTATATAATATGGATATCTTCTTTTTTATGATAATATGAAGTCAAGGAGTTCTTATGACTATTAAAGATAAACTAGCTCGTTACGAGCCGAAGCCACTAGGGGAGAAAAGACGCTATGCGGTGCTTTTACCCCTGATATATGATGTAAAAACTGATAAGTATCAAATTCTTTACCAAGTACGAAGTGAGCATATTTCTCAACCAGGTGAGGTCTCTTTTCCTGGTGGGCGTGTCGAAAATGGTGAGACTTTTCAGGAAGCTGCTATACGAGAAACTTGTGAAGAATTAAACCTAGTTCCTGATCAAATTGACATTTGGGGAGAGCTTGATTATCTGATTCATCAGGGGAGAACCATCCATTGCTTTGTTGGAAAGATAAATATAGAAAATTGGGAGCATATTCATCCAAATGAAGAGGTGAAACGGTTGTTTACAGTTTGTGTTGACACGTTGTTGACAGAAGATCCGGTTTATTACAAAGTCACTTCTACTTTGAGTGATGCGAAAGGTTTCCCATTTTTCTTGGTAAAAAATAGAGAAAAATATAATTTTGGGTACAGTGAACGTCATATTCCTTTTTACAGGAACTTGACAGAGAATATATGGGGGATGACAGCTATGTTTACACATAGATTTACAGATATTTTAAAAGGCTTAGAGTAAAAATAAAAGATCAACGGTAATATGTTGATCTTTTTACTATTATTTAAATTGTTAATTTGGTACCAAAGGAGTGAAATTTATTTCTGGGACATGAGTCTAGAGTATTCCTAAAATGATTTTCAAAATTAATATCGAAGCTTTTAGCTAGGTGGTCAAATTCAGAGTGGACAATGACTTTTTGTTTCGTTTGTGTCATTCCTATGCTAAAAAGAAGGGGAGGTGGATACAGGCTGTTATGCTTTGGTGTTATTCTGCCTAAGATTGATGATTCTATTGATCTTTCTTAGGGAGTTACCTATGTTGAAGAGAAGGTAAAGCATATAACTATAAATAGTAAAGCTCCAAAAATCTGGGACAATACTGAGACTATAGACAAATAGGACTGTTGCACTAACAAAAATTAGACAGCTACATATTATTGAAAGTAGAGGATATCCTTTTGAAAATAATAGGCTTTCTATGATTAAGGCAAAAGCAGGTAGTAACAGAGTTAGAATGATAATAATAAAGATGAAGCGTTGTGTATCATCTAGCATCAAGTTACCCAATGATTTACCTAGGTAAAAACGAGAATCACTCCCCCCCGGATAAATCAATTCTCTTGTCAAGGGACTAACTAGGATTAGGGTGTCAAATAGTGAGAAAGCCGCCCATCTCCAAATAGGGAAAGCCCATTCTTCCTCAGATAATTCTCTCTGAGTTTTTTCTTCAGTTAATTCTAATTTGATTGCCATCAATATGTACCTCTTTTGGAAAGTCGTTATTTTGATTTAAGATATACCATCCATCTGGTAGTTCAGAGTTTTTAAGTACCTGTTCTAATTGCGAATGTAAGTCAATTTCTTTAGTCGTGGAACCAGAAGGAAAACTCAATTGAACAGTAAGTTTTTTGCTTCGTAGAGCATCTTTAAGTGAAAAATCATAATAGCCACCTAGTGCTTTAGAATGTCCCCTTTCATAAGTATAGAGCGTCGTGTATGGTACAGGTTCTATTTGAACAATAATATTTTTTAAATCTTTCTCGGTGCTTAGAGCTTCAGAGATATCATTGATGAATTTCTGATTTCTAGGGTTGATTTTAATAGACTTTTTAACAAAATCGTCCCAATATTCCCTTTCATCAGGTAAAATCTTATATTCACTATTTTGGCGATTAAAATCTGAGTCGCTTTCTGTTGGGCTGGCAATGTAAGGATAGAGTAAATCTTGAATATGGAGAGGCAGTTGAGTCTTTACATGTGCTGTTTTGTTATTAATAGTCTCTTGATAATCAATATGGAAAATCAGGTAATGTTTAACCTCATCTTCTTCATTCATACGATAAGTAATTTTATCTGCCCATCCGATACCAGTTATTTGTATCTTTCCTTGAAATCCACGAGTTTTATAAAAACCTTTAATATTTTCTTGAGCATTGTAATAGAAAAAGATAGCAATCATGGTCAACAATAAAATCAAGGGCATAGTAATTTTAAAGTATTTGAAGCTATTTTTAACCATCTTAGTTCTGACTCTCCTTAACTAGTAGGTTGTAATCTTTTTGACTTTTAACTTCCTCGAGGCGCCCAGTAGTTGTGTTAGTGCTTGTAAAATACCAATAGATATCCTCCTTATCTGGTGTTAACTCTTTTTGCAGTTTAATAGCATCATCCAGATTAAGTGAGTCAGTTGTTACGATGATTAAGCTAAATCTTTTTTTGAGCGATTGGTCACTGTATTTGTTGTCATCTTGATTTTTGTAATCAGCAAAATTTCTTTCTTTGGTCCAGATAAGGGGCATGGAGTTGATAGTGAGGGGATCATCTTTATAACCTATAGAAAAATTATCCTTTGAAAGGAGATAGCGGTAAGGTTTAGCAAATCCGTGGTATCGACTGACTCTTTCTGGTTTGGTTTTAGTTGCCTCATGGGTGCGTAAATTGACATAGAATACTCTTTCGTTATCATAGGATGAAAATTTCACAAACTCATCCTTACCATCTGAGTACATGGTATTATCCATGGAACCGGGATTATCATATCCTAGTTTCTTAGCAAGGTCTAGTACATTAATAGTGTGTCCTTTTCCAGTGTCTTTACCAAGCTGATAAAAGTGAATAATATCATAATTTTTAGAGTCCTTCCTGTGTTTTGATATTTTATACCTTGATTCTTGGAAGGCTAGATAGGTTCGACCGACGGCTAATTGACCTCTCTCCAGTGCTTTTTCATTTTCAAACTTAACACCTAAAACGTTAAAGTTTCCAATTTTGACGTTTTGAAAGGATGTTACAGTAACTTTTTTGTTAGTATAGTCGTAAAGTCTATCGTCTAAGGAATAAGCGGCTTGAATTCTATAACCATGGCGAACGAATGTACCTGTAAGTAGAATAGTGATAAAAATAAGGAGATAAACATGCCACATACGCCATCTAAATGTTTCTATTTTTGTCATAGGAGATCCTCTTTGAGTAATAGAAAAACCATGAAAATCTTATTTTCATGGTTTTTAATTCAATTATTTTACCTCAGTAAAAGGTTTGGTATTGTTATTTTAGCATGCTATAAACGCTGTAATATCAACGTTTTGTTATTCTTCAACAGAAAATGTAGTCAAAAATGTAGTCATCTTATTAAGATGTAAGTTTGGAAATTTCCCTAAGATAGATTTCAACAGCTTCTGATTTCATTTTAGGGGCAAGCTCAGCATATGTATCCATAGTTGTCTTAATTGATTTCTGGCCCATCCTTGCTTGTAGCTCTTTCCAGTTAGCACCTGCATTCAGCATTAAAGAAGCGTGTGTATGGCGGAAAAGATGAAATCCATAATTTGGTAAACCTAGACTAGTAAGACGCTTTTTCAGTGTGGTACGCTCATTTCTATCGCACATATAATTTCCGTAGATTGTTGGGAATATCAAATCTGTTTTAGGCAAGCTGTGTTTATCAAAATAAAGATTCATCTCATTGTGAAATGCTTGTAAATCTTTCAAAGTCTGTTTAGGAACAGCAACTCGACGATTTCCTGAGTCTGTTTTAGCACTATGTTTACAAATAACCTCACCTTTAATTCCTAACTTCTTGCTTCCTCTCTTCCACATCAGAGTTTTATTGACGATTATTTCATTGGTATCAAAGTCAAGATCTTGAATAGTGAGAGCGAGGAGTTCACTTATCCGAAGAGCAGAAGCTAGGAGAGTATCACATATTACTTTGAATCGTCTGTTAGCCCTAGTATCAGCTAAGTTATCCAGAAAATGTAACCAAGTAGTTAAATCTTCTTCATGAAGCACCATAATTCGTTCTTTGGGAGGTTTTGGTTTAGGTGGGATTTTAATAGTTCTCGCTGGATTAACCGAGAGTTCAAAATTAGTGATACCAAAATCAAAGATATCTCTCAATTTATAGACAACCGCTCCAAAATCCTTGGCATGACCTTTTTTAGATTTTTTTACGCCAGATTCAACAGATTTTTTTGATTGTTGTGCAAGCTTATTAATCCATAACTGAATATCAGCTGATTTGATTGCTTCAGGTTTATATTCTCCAAATTTTGGAATAATGTAGGTGTCAAGATAGCCTCTGACACGATTGATGGTGTTTTGAGAGGATACCCATGTTGTAAAGCTTGTAAACCATGCTTCTGCTAGATCTTCAAAATTATTGATTACAAAAGTCTCTTTTAAGGTAGAACCTTTGGCTTCAAAATCAAGTCTAGCCTGAATTATTTTTCGGTCAAGACTTCTTAAAGTTTTCGCGGTAATAGAAGCAGTAACTTTTTTTCCAGATTTTATATCAATTCCTATATATACCCCACGTTGAGTAAAACTGATTGAACCGTTATTTTTTGTTGTTTTAGTTACTTTTTTATTATTATGAATGATAATTTCTTTTTGCATATTAGCCTTCTTTTATTCGGATATACAAAAGGCTAAAATAACAACCTCACAAATATTTTATGTGATAGTTTTATTTTAGCACAATGTTGAGATTAAGGAGTTAAATATTTTATTACGTCATCCATTTTATAGTAGACTGTACGTGTTCCTTCAATCGGTGGTTCTAATCTTTTTAGCCCCGTATTTTCCCATGATTTAAGTGTATTTGGAGATACATGAAGGATTGCTAACAATTCTTTTTGAGTAACAAGACCGTGGTTATTTTGCTGATCTTTGATTATAGAGAGCAAGCAGTTTAGCAGTTGTTCAATCTTAATTAGTTTTGATACTTCATTATTTTCCATATTGTTCCTCCAATTTTCCAATTCCAGAGTAGCGACGTGAGTCAAGATACTTAGCAAAAAAGTAAGTTTTATTGATAATTAATCCTAGGAGAGTTGGATTTTCATCACGCGCATATTTCACAAGGTTGTTAAATTCAGTAAAATTGTATTCTTCAATGATATCAATAATAGTTGAGAATAATTCATCGTTGTTATTGCTAATGAGAAATTTATCCAATTCAAAACCACATCCAGATTCTACATCTTCGATGTTATACAGTGTTTTTTCAGGGTTTTCGGCATGAATAAAATAATCATACAATCCTTTAGGGGACATAACGATTTCCACGTGAGCAGGTGTATTAAGATTTTCTGTTAATAATTCCGATACTTGTGAGTAGCTTTTAAGTGAGTCGAAGAATAGTGCACCGTGTTTATGAGACTTCTTGAACTCACCTGTTTCTTTATTAATATCCTTATCATGCCAGGGGCTTAGTACAAAAGGAATATGCAAGTTTTCAAGGATATCTATATAATTTTTAGGTGCACTTTCTTGATAGAGGAGAAAAGCCCATTTATTAGACCGTTTTTCTTTCGCCATAGTCAATTACCTCATTTCTTTATATCTTATCTTTTAGGAGAATTGATTTTGGTAGTTTATGATTATTGATTATTGATGTAATGGGGGTCGTAGTAGCCCCATTACATGATAAGATTCTTTATTAAAAAGGCGATGCTATTGGCTTCCACTACGTGAGCCCAGCACCGCCTTTTTATTATCTTTTAGTTCCTTTGAACCAAAGACTATTTCTCTCTCTTACCGGTGTAGAAAAATAATAGTTTGGATTATAACTAGAAATTTCTTCCTTGATATGCTCTTCCATATCTTTTAAGAGTTTTTGTGATTGTTGGGTTCTTGGAATCTTCATGAAAACTGTTATTTCGTCACTATGAATGTCTATGCTACATTTAGAAACAGATTGATTAAATTCTCTTAAGATGGGATTTAATCGTGTAACAGTCTGGTTTTCATTGAATGTAATAGTCTCTGAGAGTTCATCTTGTTTTAGAAACTGACGAATACGTATGGTTTGATAAACTGACTTGAAATAATTCCATGGGGAATCTTTGACGATTCTATGACTTAGTTCGATGATAAGTAGGGTCAACGTAATGGTTAAGATTGAAATTGAGATTACAAAGATGATTTGTTTAACCATTTCTATCTTTTCATTAATGAGAATAAATTTATCACTGTAATGTGGTAGTTCGTATAACTCAATAACTTGATGAAGCATCCTTAAAAATAAGTAAAAGATGATACCTATTAGACCAATAAGAGAGAGGTTTGAGATAATGTTATAGGACTTTTGAAAGAATGTTTTTTTCATAACTATAGAATTCCTTTTTTAGTGTAATATGTTGGACAGAGTAGTGGCAGAACTTGATATGGATGTTCGTTATCAATGATTTGAATTAGTCCGGTTCCATTTCCTATCGGTATGACAATCCCTTCCGGATCAAGGTCAGGAAACAAAAATTGAGTGGTTTTTTTGTTAATATTACCAATTTGAATTAGAACATTTAGCTGTTCTCGCACAGAAATTGGGATTGAATTATGATCGAATCGCTGGCTAACTAAAAATAAGTGAATTTTTGTGGCTCGTCCAAGCAAAGCAATTTGAGATAGAAGAGAGAAGAAGGACTCCTTGATAGTTTTATTGACTCCCTCAGATAATGCCAACACTTCATCAATGACGATGGTTAAATGTTCAAATTGATGTTTGGGATTATCAAATAATATTTCTTGTCTTTGTTGAATAATATTAAGACTAGCACTTAGATTTTCATTAATTTCAGAAACAAAATCTGATTTAGACCTATTCTTTTGAGGGTGAATAATAGCTATATTATTCTCTCTTGCCCAGCGTGAAGGTGTGTCAAATTTTGGATCAATAATAATTAGTTCGGAAATTTGTTTTAGATGACTGAGAAAATAAGTAAGAGCATATGATTTTCCTGAGCCACTGTTTCCAGCAATAGCTATTGAAGTAACCTTATTGTAATCGAGTGTCAAATTTTTCATGATTGGGATAATATCACCATTATGTTTTTTGGCAAAATCATCTAAATCAGAGATGATAAGACGCTCAGATATTCCGACTTTCCAAGGAAAAAATAAGCCACGTTGAACATGAATATCTTCAGTATCCAAAGCCATAAAATAAGCGGAGTTTTGCTTTAATAGCGTGTATCGTGGGTACAGTGATGCATTAGCAATTAGGAAGATTTTTTGGTAGAGTTCATCGTCGATAATATAGCCAGCAGGCAAGCGAGGAAGAAATAGAAAACCTTCGTCCATAATTTTGCAGTCAAAACTGTTAGTGTAGCTTGTCTCACCTTGCATTAGAGTACCGAGCCCCATGTTAAGACTCTGGAGAAGGTATTGTTCTAGTTCTCGTTTTGTCATTACTTAACCTCCGTGATTCCGTCTGCTTTAAAATAAACATTGAAGCCAACTTCGCAAGCCATAAGATTGTCAAGGGTAACGATATTCAAGTAGGAAGGAAGTGTTACCTCAGATTCAAATTTCACGGTGAAAGGGGGGAGTCCTTTCTGGGTGAACCAAGCCTTATAAGCGATTATCTCGCCAGTTGGTTGGTTATCTTCAAATCTAACCTGTGGTTCTAGTTCAGTACTTAGGCAGTAAATGGCCTGTTTGTTATCAATGTATTCATTTGCAGTGTTGGCTGAGTAGCCAGTTTTTCTGTTACGTGTTTTCATTTGTGTTACCTCTATATAGTTATTTTTGTCTTAGCTAAGAACAAATATAGTCTATAATAATTGAATTAGATAAACTGTCATAATTTTTGATAGTTTATAATGGATGTTATGATATAAGACACGCTAATTCTGAAAGCCAATCAGTTAATTTTTCGGCGATTTGGTAGGAAGTTTCTTCTTCAGGAAATTCCGGAATAAATTGAGACAATGATTGTAATAATGGCTTTCGATAGATGTTTATGAATTTAGATATAGTTGAGTGGTTTATTTGTCCATTGAGTTTATTTACTAGAGTTTTCTTTAGTATAGTTTGCTCAAAACAAGAATCTGTTATAACCGTCATAATAATGGCTTCGATTAGTTGTAATTCAAAGTCTTGGCTTGGGAAAAACAATTCTTTTGGTGTTTTGTAATTAAGAGAGACTTGGAAGGCAAGCGAGGCATTGAAACTAAGATTTCTTTTTCCCTTGATAATTTGACCAACAGTTGTTTCTGAAAGAAGTTCGATATCATCAGCTGAGTAGTCATATGCAATTTGATTCTGTAAGATTTTTAAATCTGTCATTTTTTGTTTAATAGCTTTCCCTAATAATTTAGTGTAGAGTTTTTTAATTACGTTTGAGTAAGTCATTTTTCTTTCCTTTGCGTCCAGGGACGGAAAGAAACTAGTAGAGCTTGACCGATAAAGGTATGAAAAAGCACACCAAATAAAACGGTGAAACTTTTTACATAGATTGAGACAATTAAATGAGTCTATGTTTGAGTTTCAATCCGTCCATTTGATGCGCATCAGGTAGGACATATATATTATTGATATTTCATATCAATAGAAATGTTAACAAATTAGACTATAGTCTAATTAAGTGTTTTTTTATTTTTGTGATTTTAGTGATATTATATTTATATGAATGAACAATTTAGTTTAAAATTTAAACAATTCCTATTAATCTTGAAGAAAAGATATAAAATAACAAGTAAGCAAATTGCTAGTGAAATGGGTATATCGGTAAATACTATCACAAATTGGAAAAAAGGGAGATCAAAAATTCATGTAAAGCCATTATGCAATTTTTTATGTTATTTACAAGATTTTAATTATTTCCAGGAGAATATAGTTAGGAAAGATGCAGAATTGAGAGAAATAGTGTTTGTTTTACAAAACCATATCGAATCTGTTCTTTCTAAGAGAGGGACTTTTTCCCATATAGATTCTGAACTTATTGGAGAAAGAAAATATAAGTTTTGTATAAATTTTTCAATATTTATTGATTATTTAAACGAAAAGGCTCAAAACTATATATTGGATTATGATAATATTCAAGGTAGTAAAAGATGGTTAGTCGATTATCAACATAGAGAGATCTTTGATAATCTAATTGTTTTGGGGTTGATCAGTCGAAATCAAAATAGAAGATATTCTGTACAGAAAAATTTGGCAAATATATTGGGAGTAAGTGAAGCTCAAATTTCAAGATGGAAAAAAGGGTTGGATTATCCTACAAATGAAAATCATAATAAAATTGCTAATTTATTTGGGAAGGTTGAGGATCCGTTATATTTGTATTCGCCAGGAAGCATTAATTTTGATAGTTATTTCTTAAAATCACCACGTTTAGTTATGGAAATTAATGAGTTTAAAGAGAAGTATTTTACTACCCTAAAAAAATTTTTGAAAGTGTTAGGATTTAATAAAAAATTAAACCAAATAATTAGAGATGATGGTTATCTTATTTTATATAAGAACGAAGAGTTAGATCTAAGTTTGAGATTGTTGTTTAGAGACTGTATTCTTCTTCTAAAAAAGGTATATAACTGCTTTAATAAGGGAAATGATTTTATTCCGTGGCTATTCAATGAAATAAAAAGAGAAGAGATCAAAGCAATCGAAAAATTCTTCACGAGGTTCGAACAAAATAATGTAGGTAAGCTCTATGATTATGCTGAAATGATTGACTATGGATATCAAGATTTATTTGATTTTACTTACAATGAGGGAAATGCGAAGTATCTTGGTGATATATTAGAAAGCACTTCGTTACTTGCAATTGCGTCAACATTTATTAATCAATACGATATGGATGAAATATCGTTTAAGCTATGGCTAAGAGATATTGAGAAGACTATGAGACCTAAAGAAGTTGTTAGGAATCAGACAAGAAATTATTTTTCAAATTTGATATCTTTGAATGAAGACAATTCAGAAAAATATGTAAAAAGGTTCTATCAACAGTTTTGGAGCTTGTCTACGTTTCAAACAATGCAGCCTTCAAAAGATTGTTTTTCTACAGATAGTATATATTTAAAATTGGGAGAAGAAGGACTCTTTAAAAGTCTAGAAATTGATTATAAGTTATTAAAGTCTGTTTTAGAGGAAGCATTAAATGAACACCACTTAAAAGAGGAAAGCTTTACCATAGTAAGTATGAGTAGATATTTACAAAATGGATTAAGTGTGTTTGAAGAAGTGCTATTCAATCTATCAGTGTATTCTTTTGAGAGGAACTCTAGAGAGAAGGACTTTGATATAATATCAACGCTAGAAGGACTACACGAAGTTGTGAGTGTATTTGAGGAGGAATATAACTGGCTATTATAGGGTTATCAAGATAGATAAGAAGAAGTGATTAAATATTGTTAATGGTTACGAAGTTCATTGGAGAGTTCTGTTAATTAATGGTAACTATTAGGTAATACGAAAAACAGGGCAAAACAAAAAAGACTTAACAAGTCTTTTTTGTTTGCTTACTAAGCTTACTTTAACAACTCTTGATTAAGTACACCAGTAGTAAAATGACGATTACATAATACATATGTTGTCCACCTTTCGTTAAATTAAGGAAGACTGTAATCAGTAAAATTCAATTTTGGAAAATCTACTTCATATCATCAAATTAAATTTTTAGCAAATCAATCTATTGCATTCTATGATATAAAAGTGTAGAATACTAATTGGGAATTGGGTGATTGAATTTATGGAGACTACAATCATTCGAGCATAAGGGATTGTGGAGACAGTCCTTTTTTTTTGCGCTCAAAACTTTCCTTGACAGTGTTTATTCTATTATTTTTATAGAAAAAAATCAAGCAAAATACCCTAATTAAATACAATATCTTGTGTTTGTTTTTTGTACAAAACACTAGATATAGTGGTTTAGGAAGAAATCTCTCTCTATATATCAAAAAAACACTATATATAGGTATTAATAACAAAAAATAAACATTTACCCTCTATATATAGTGTGGGTAAGGATGGTTATAGAAAAGTACTATGAAATACAGACAAGTTTTAGCTAAGGTATTTGAAATTTTTAAATTGTAGAATATTATGTTTAGCGCATAATCAATGAATAGCTGTATAATAACTTTTAAAAATCAAAAAACACCCAAGTCAGCTGAACTGCACCCCAAAAGTTAGACAGAAAAAAT
>NZ_KV809619.1:0-574 GCF_001812625.1 Streptococcus sp. HMSC064H09 | reverse complement strand
TCAGTAAGTGAATCAATTTCAGAATCACAGTCTGTCTCAAACTCAGAATCAGCATCAGAGAGTGCATCAGTTTCAGAATCACAATCTGCTTCAACTTCAGAATCAGCGTCAGTAAGTGCTTCAATTTCAGCTAGTGAGTCAGCATCATTGAGTGAATCTCGAAGTACAAGTGCGTCAGTTTCGGCTTCTGAATCAGAATCATTAAGTACATCAAGCTCTTTGAGTGCTTCTGTATTTGAAAGTCAGTCTCAAGCCTTCAGTGCTTCAATTTCTGCAATCATTTCAACTGTTGAGTCTATTTCGAACTCTGCTTCAAACTTCATTTCAACAAGTGAATCGATTTCAACATCTAATTCAGCATCATTGAGTGAGTCGGCGTCATTGAGTGCATCTGTTTCAGGCTCACAATCAGTATCTAATTCTGAAAGTACATCTGTAAGTACTTCAATCAGTGAATCACAATCAGTTTCAAATTCTGAGTCTGCATCAACAAGTGCCTCTATCTCAGAATCACAGTCTGTTTCAAACTCAGTCTCTGCGTCAGAATCAACAAGTGCATCTGAATCGGCATCTG
>NZ_KV809618.1:0-294 GCF_001812625.1 Streptococcus sp. HMSC064H09 | reverse complement strand
CAGATGCCGATTCAGATGCACTTGTTGATTCTGAGACAGAAACTGATGTGCTCGCTGATTCTGATGCAGAGACTGAAGCTGATTCAGAGGCGCTTACTGATTCTGACGTAGATACAGAAACTGATGTGCTTGTTGATTCTGACGCAGAGACTGAAGCGGATGCACTCGCTGACGCTGACACTGAAGCAGATATGCTTGATGATTCTGACGCTGATACAGAAACTGATGCGCTCGCTGACGCTGACTCAGATGCAGAAACTGATGCGCTTGCTGATTCTGATGCAGAGACTGAAG
>NZ_KV809617.1:0-204 GCF_001812625.1 Streptococcus sp. HMSC064H09 | reverse complement strand
GTGTTGTGACCTTCACCCCAACGGATAAATCTTACTCAGGTGATGTGGTTCCAGTTAAGGTTCAAGGTAAAGATACAAACGGAACAGTTGCTGAAACAACTTACACACCGAAGATCACTCCAGTTGTCCCAACTGCTAATCCTGCAACATCTACAGACATCCAAGGTCAAACTCAAACAGGTAAACCAACCTTCACCGAAGGAA
>NZ_KV809616.1:31568-33949 GCF_001812625.1 Streptococcus sp. HMSC064H09 | reverse complement strand
TACTTCTGATTCTGATGAAGATTGTGATTTAGACACTACTTCTGACTCGGATTGCGAGTTTGATGCAGAGTTTGAGAATGATTGCGATTGAGAAGCAGATTCAGAATCATTCATCTTAACGAAGTAATAGTTCACATCAGTTGATGGTTTAATCGCAGTTGGAATTGAGTAGTTGTTTGAGAATGATGAATAACCCTTCAATTCAGAGTATACTTTTCCGTTTGGTGCTGTTGGGTCATTCGCAACAGATCCTTCTGCTTGGATTTCTGGAACTTTACCAGCGATTACGTTGTAACTGTTATTACCAGCTCCGGCAGGTGTCAATGATGTGCTTGGAGCACCTTTGAATGGACGTGGATAAGTATGTAGAGTTCCGTCCATTTGTTTATAAGTATCTGTCTCAGTAGCAGACTGCCAACCAGTGATAATGAGTGATTTGCTTCCAGCTGTTTCGTTGACTTCAATATAGTAGTCACCATTTTTGCTGTTTACTTTTGTAACTTTTGTCTCATCAGCTTTCCACTCTTCACCAGCTTTGTTAACTTTACTTGTATAGATTAGTGTGTACTTAGATACATCTTCAGTACCAATATCTGATGTAGCAAAATTGTTAACCTGTGATGGATCAAGGGCGTAGAATTTCGTTACAGTTGAGCCATCAGTATCAACGATTTCAGAAATACGTTTCACGTAGTAGTGGTTTGCTCCACCTTGAAGTTCGACAAGTTTTTGTCCAACAACACCCTTACCGAGAATACCTGATGTTTTTTGAGTTGTATCTGTTGTGGCAGCTACAGGTTTGTAACCAGCAACATCACGATTTCCTGAGGCTGTGAATTGTTGCCCTGCAAGACCTGTTTGAGTATAGCTTGCAAGAACTGTTTCATTTCCAGTTGGTTTGTATGTTTGACCTTCTGTGTACTTGCTACTGTCAACGACTTTATAGTAAGTTGTTTGATCAGCTTTAGCATAAGGAACAGAAGTTTGAACGTTTTGTTTGTCTTCACCTTGGTTACCTGGGTAGTTAGTATCACGGATTTGAAGTGTTTCATACTCAAGGTTAGCATTTACCAATGAGAAGGTAACGTTACCTGGATTAGTTCCGTTAGCAGCTGCGTATGTCAAAGTGTTAGTTACATCAGAGTTATTGTTTGTGATGTAGCTTGGAAGTGAGATATTGCTTTCTCCCGCTTTGATTGTACGAGTGTAAACTTCTGAACCATCAGACTTCTTAACGATACGCAAGTAAACATCTGGGTTAGCTGAAAGGCTACCTGTGATTGCTGAACGGTCTACTGAAAGTGTAGCGTAGTAATCAAAGTTTGTTTTAGCACCAGTAGCGTGGTTTGTTTTAAGGAATTGCCATACACCGAAAGTGAAACGATCTGTGTTTGGATCCAAAGCATAACCAGCTTCATTGAAGGCTGCATCTTCAATCGTTGCACCATTAGCATTTGAAATAACTGGGTTAGTATCTACACTACCAGTAGTGCTTGTTGAGATTGGTGCCAACTGTGCAGTAACTGCTGCAACACCGTTAACTACTGAGTTACCTGTGAAACCGTTGTCAGTAATCTTAGTCATCATGTTATCAACAGCGTTACCAAGGCGCTCACGTTGTTCTGCGTAAGCAGCGTTTGTTGCTGATGCAGCAAGCAATGTTGTTGATTTAGCAACTTCTTCTTGAACTGTTGCGATAGCAGTTTGGATTTCAGCTTTAGCTACTGTATCAGTCAACTTAGCTTGGTAATCTTTAGCGATACCTACAAGCAATTCTGCTTCTGAAACGTTTTGATCCAAGATAGTTTTTTCATCTTCTTGAGTAGCTGTTTCTGATGCAGTTGCAGCTGTTGAAGTTGCTGATTCTGAAGCTGAAGATGATTCTGAGTTTGAACCACTGTTGCTTTCAGTGTGTGATTGGCTTTCAGAAGTTGAGTTCACTTTGCTAAGTGATACAGATTCTGAAATAGCTTGTGACAATTCTGCTGATACAGATTGTGATACTGAAACTGAAGCATCTGTGCTTGCTTGAGCGTCAACTGAAGAGCTTGTAGACTCTTGACTAGCTGATGCTGGAGCTTCTGAAGCTACTGTTTCTGATACTGGAGCAGCGCTCAAGGCAACTGAATCTGAGTTAGCAATGATATCATGATTTGTAGTTGCTTGGCTTTCCATAGCTGGTGCAGTTGTTTCTTCGGCTTGAGCAGTGTAAGTTGCTACTGCGCCACCTGCCACAGCACCTGCTGCTGCAATCCCTTTAAGAAGAGCTGTACCTGAAAGAAGAGAAGATTTTTCTTCTACATTTTGAACTGTTACTGACGGAGCATCTGCGCCACCTTTAACAACTTTGAAAAGTCCAAAGTTAGATGTTGCAGCACGAA
>NZ_KV809616.1:3262-31468 GCF_001812625.1 Streptococcus sp. HMSC064H09 | reverse complement strand
AAAGTCCAAAGTTAGATGTTGCAGCACGAAGCCAGTTTTTACCCGATTTGATAAGTTTGAAGCGAGTCACGCGATCAGTTTCGCGGAATTCACCTTCGTTACGTCTAAAAAACATATTTACCTCCTAAAAAATATGAGTTATTTCCTAATCTGGAAATTACATTTTATAATATAACACAAGTTGACTAAAAATTGTTCTTTTTTATCTCATTTTCTTCAAAAAAATGTAAGGTTTTCGCAATTCTGAATTTTCTGATTACTATAAACAATTACCCTTATTTTTATGTGCAAACGGTTGAAAACCCCTATTTTATGCTATTCATTTCTATTATTCTCATTTTTAAGCTGACTATCGTTCGGTTTAAAATTATCCAACAATTCCATTTTTGATAAATTGTCACACAATTACAATCAATTGTTTTAGGCGAATTCTTTACATCTGTTAGGCTATTATTGACTATTTTTTAACATTAATCCTAATTAGAGACAGGTCTTCCTTAAATCCTTAAGTCTAAAGTGAAAATGATTTGATTAATTTATAAATAGTCAAGATATATGCTCAGATTTGTCACAAAAAAGAATTACCTTCCGATAATTCTTTTTAGACTATTAACCAAGGGCCATTATAGCATCAATAAAAAGCTTCTTGATGAAATAACCATTGCTAATGAGGTAGGCAGTGTATTGTGCGTTAGCAACCATCTGGGCATACTGCTCCTCGGTACATTCTTGTACACAACGGTCTGCTTCTTCCAGACTCGAAACGACAAAGCCTAGGCCATGTTCTCTGACATAGTCAGCATTTGAAAGATAGTCAGGCACCACAACTGGCAAGCCTGCAGCTAAATAGGTAGAGAGTTTATAGGAAATATTCAACTTATAGTAATCAAGCTCATCTTCAGATTTTTCTGAATTCCCCCAGACAAGACCAAAACCTCCTTTAGAAAGGTCAAACAAGAGCTCCTGTTTATTACGCCAGCCTTCAAGTTGAATTCTGGAATAATCCTTGTCTTCTTCTTTTTCCGCATAGACATGAAGAGGTGTCTCCTGCTGCCAGTTGAGAATGTGGGGGAAACGAGTTGGATTACCAGCAAAGATGAGCTTCTTTTGGAAGCTTGGTTTGTGCAAGTCAAGGTTATGAGGCAAATCCCAAAGTTCCTGGATAATAATCTTTTTGACCGTTAACCCTTCCTCAATGAGTCGATCACGCATTTGTTCTGATGGAACAACGACGACATCACAAAGATTGTACATCTCAATGTAGTTAGGCATGAGGAAATAATTACTAGGAAACATTATAGGTGGAACATCATGGATGAACATCACAAGTTTGGTTTGCACTGCCCTAAATTTATGAATGAGGCTAGTGTCCCAAGCGACACTATTCCACGACGGCGACTGGAAGAAGACAATATCGCCATAGCTCACTCCTGCCACAATACCATCAAGGCGGGAATTTAATTCACCACTTGACTCCTGGCTATTATCGTAGAAATAGATTGCTAATTCATTGGCACCAAGCTCCTTGGCAATCTTCATGGTATCATTTTGGGCAATCAAGGCCACACTACGTGGGGACTGCCCAAATAAATTCGTAAAATGTACACGCATACATACTTCTTTCTATTATATGGTAGGAAGTCCTCTACTTACTTATAAGAAACAATCATAAAAATAAGTAAGAGGATAAAGAGGGCTATGCTGATAGCCAAGGTCAACATTTTTCGAATCGGTTGGCTAGCCCAATAACTTGGTTTACCGATATTACTAGTGGCATCCGTTGAGAAAATCTGCGTTTGACGCGGTTGGATGGTCACTAGGACGATAAGGGCAACCGAAAGAATCACTGCTAGAACCATAAATACTAACATCATAAGACTACCTCAACAAACCAATAAGGGTGAAGATCAAACCGATGATAATAACAAGTCCGAGCATGATTGAAAAGCTCTTGTTAATCTTCTCTCCTCTGGTTTCTTTTTCTTTTGTGATAGGCTTTTGCTTGAGTTCTTCCATACGGCCTTCAACGTCACCGTAGAATAAATCTTTTTTAGACATGATTTCCTCCTAAAAGTGATTGTAAGCGGTCGGCCAACTCAGAAGCAGTCAGAGTATTGGCTTGAGCTTCTTGAGCTTGCATGGCCTCTTGCATGGCTTGATTGTCGCTTAGGACCTGCTTAATCTTGGCAACCATAGCTGGATAGTTCTGACTGGCATAGATATGCTCTGGTGCTGTATAGACAGGTCCATGAGCTGTTTCTGAAAAGGCCAAAATCAATAATTGGTGTTCAAAGGCAGTTCGCGTCGCCTTGTACAATTCATTATGATGGTTAATGTCCAAATAGAGGTCAGACTCTTGATAGAGCTTGTCCAACTGCTTGTGACTAGCATTTGGATGGAGCACAACGTTTGAATAACGCATCATCGAGAGCAATCTTGGTGACATCTCAGTGACTGCCGCAATCTGGAAGGTCACATCAGGGAGTGACTCAACCAAGGCTTCTAAACGCTCAATTTGGTCTGAATTGGTTGCAATAAAGGCATTACGAGGTTTGCCATGATTTTCCTTGAAGTCATAGGCATAGCCAAGTGACAAGACCTTATGTTTTTTATCCTCAGGCACCAGCGTCGAGGCTTTTTCATAAGTCACTTTATCAGGAATGATGATGGCATTGGCTCTGGCTGAATTATCCTCCAAGATACCATTCATATTACCTGGAAGGACATCACCCAGTGGCTCTTGCCAGGCAAGGACATCAGTGGCACCTTTATTTTCCATAGTCCATGAGACGATGAAAGGTGTCGCCAGGCTATTAAAGATAATGTGGTCGATATCACCAAAGACCTGAGCTAGGAAGGCTTTGACAAATTCGGTACGGTTGGCGAAACGACGAAGGGCTTGTCCTGGTAGAGTCAAGAGAATATCACTGGTGAGATGATTTTCCAAGATACGTTCGTCGCCTTCTTTGGTTTGGTAGCTGGTAAAGACTGCCTGACCGTTCTCATCATGAGTGGTTTTGGCAAAGCAGAATCCGTATTTGTTATAGTGGTCCACTTGGCGAATTTTTCCTGACTTGTCTAACCATTCGACACTTTTAACGATACGAGCCTTGCTCCCTTCTGGGAAGGTGATTCGAGCACGTTCT
Source organism: Streptococcus sp. HMSC064H09 (assembly GCF_001812625.1). Lineage (NCBI taxonomy): Bacteria > Bacillati > Bacillota > Bacilli > Lactobacillales > Streptococcaceae > Streptococcus > Streptococcus sp. HMSC064H09. The sequence goes on along the minus strand of NZ_KV809616.1, from coordinate 28,322 downwards.
TCGGTAAGATTAGACACACGCGCCATCTGATTATTCCCTGAAATTTCCCAAAAGTCTGGCACAGGAACTTGGTTGAAAAAGCGTGGTTTGCCAGTTTCCTCTTCTGCTTCCACATAATAGGTGAAAGGAGAGAGAGCATCTTGAGGGAGAAAACCATCTGGATTGATGACAACTGTTGTGGCATCATAGCCTGCTACCTGAAGAGAGTAAGCTAGATCCTTACTGGCTTGATTGTAGTAATCACATAAGAATATCATGAGCGTACCTCCTCAAGTAACTGTTTCCAAGCTGCCTTGACTTGACTGGTCAAGAAGGCTTTGGCAAGGTCATAAGATTTTTGACGCATGGCTTCGATATTGTCTTTTTCATAGAGACGGACAATGGCATCCTTATAGGACTTGGTGATGACATCCACAACATGATTTTCAGCGACAGGGAGGAGATAACCATTGACCCCGTCTTCGATAAAGGTTTGATTTCCGTAAGGCACATCAAATCCAATCATCGGAAGACCTGAACCAACCGCCTCCATGAGAGTAAGGCCAAAACCTTCACTGGTTGAAGCTGTTAGGTAGACCTCGTACTGGCTATAAATGTCAGTCAAGTCAGCGTGCCCCATGAGTCGGATATAGTCGCCAGCTTGTGCTTCGACAATAATCTCACGCAACTTGGCATCCATACTACCACTACCGTAGATATCAAAAGTGATATCTGGCAGAGTCTTATGAACCTCGATAACCGCACGAACCAACCAGTCAATGTGTTTTTCCTGAGCCAATCGTGAGGCCGTGATCATTGAGAATGGCTTACGTGGCTTGTCCTGCCCGACCAATTCAGGCAGACTTCCCACTGGAATAGTGTAGATTTTGGGATCGTGGTTGGTGTAGCGACGGAACTGCTCTTGAAGAATTTCCTTCTGACGATCAGTTGCCACGATAAAGAAATCAACCTTGTCCGCATTGGTAAACTGGTACTCGTAATAGTTATTCCAGAGAATATAGTTGCCATCAGTTTGATTGACACTAAAATGCTCAGCGTGAACCACTACACCTAGGCGAGCAGCTTGCGCTTCTTCAAAGACCAACTGGCCAATACCTGTTTCACGGTCCAAGATGACCACATCATCCTTGGTTAGGGCTAGACGTTTGAAGAAATAGCGAAGGAATTCTTGCTTACCATAAAGAACCTGATCAGGAAAACGGTAGATATCCTGATTATTGTCTCCGACAATCATGTCATAGGCTGTAGATCCATCTTCGTTATAAAAACGACGTTGGTAAACCTTGGCTTGATTGTCCTTAGGCGCAAAATACTCACTGCAGTAACGGGTGTAAGAGTAAAAGTCCTTGCGCAAGAGCTTGTCATTGACAAAATAGCTGACTGTTTCCACTGCATCTTCGTCCATCGCACGAAGGTTACATGCTACTACCATATCATCCTGTGGATAATGGTAACGAATGAGGCGACCAGCAACTTCCTTGCGCTCAGGATTGGCAGGTAAGACGGTCTCTATTTCTGCTAGGCTAATGGTCGATGGCGCAATCTTGATATCTGTAAAATAGTTATGAAGCCAGATGATTTCATCGTCTGAAAAACCAATCTTGCTAGTCATATGCTCGATATTATCCCCAAGGATGAGGTCCATAAAGACAAATTTTGCTTCTTGCCCCATTTCCCTGAAAATCTTAGCACGATAGGCCTGAGCATACTCAACACCACTGCTGGCCCAACCTATGCCTAAATTAATGTTATATACTGTCATAATTTCCTTATTTTATGGGAAATGGCTGATGATATCTCCTTTTTTAGTGACTTGCACCTGACTAAGGAGAAGATTACGAACCATATCCTTTCTGATTTGACGTTTCATGGCTTCGAAGCCCTTGTAGGCCTCTTGGTAATATTCGACAATAGGGTTCTTTTGACTGAGTTGCTGGCTACCGATAGCCATTTGGAGTTGTTGCAGATAGTCTACCTGCTCCACCCAGTTGTCATCCACAGCCTTCAGCATGGATAGGCGTTGGAAATACTCGTTAAGTTCCTTGGTTTTCAACTCCTGCTTCTTAGCATCAAGTTCACGATAGGCAAACTGGTAGATGAGTTCCAAGACTTGCTCACGATTGTTGAGGTCTAAATCCTTAGGAATTTCATTGATGCGGAAGCTGATATTACGCAAGATAAAGTGGTAAAGATTTTCCGCTTTTGAGAAATCTTCCTCAGCCATTGCTTGGTCGATGAAATCGTCAAGAACCTCGTCGATAACAGTGTCCAAACCTTGATTGTGGTAGATGAGACGGTCACGTTGAGCATAAATCATCTCACGTTGGATGTTCATACTTTCTGCAAATTCAAGCGTCTGACGACGTGAGGTACGACCAGAACTTTCGCTAGCTTCTTGGGCTTTTTCAACCAATTTATGATACTTGCGACCGGTCAGTTCCTTAGGCTCAATGTGATCATTAATGGCGTATTCTTTGTAGGTACGGTGAACCCATGATGGACCGTATTTCTTAATCACATCGTCTTCAAGTGAGACGAAGAATTTAGACATACCAGGATCTCCCTGACGTCCAGAACGGCCACGAATTTGCAAGTCAATACGTTGACTTTCCATACGTTCCGTACCGATTACGACCAATCCACCCAGTTCAGCTACGCCCTTGCCGAGCTTGATATCTGTTCCACGTCCAGCCATTGAAGTCGCAACTGTCACGGCACCCATTTGTCCTGACTCAGCAATCATCTCAGCCTCTCGAGGTGCATTGTTGGCATTTAGTAGGTTATGAGCAATCCCCTCACGCAAAAGTAAAGAAGAATAAAGCTCTGACATTTCCACCGAACCAACGAAAATCAAGATAGGATTGCCTTTTTCATGATAATGCTTAACATACTCTAAAGAAGCAAAGACCTTCTCTGGCAGAGTCGCATAAATCTTATCTGGATAGTCGATACGTTGTTTCTTACGGTTGGTTGGAATTTGAATGACCTTCATACCATAGGTATCGAGAAATTCTTTTTCCGCAACCTTACCAGTACCAGTCATCCCTGAAATTTTCTTGAATTTTTTAAAGAGACTTTGGTAGGTGATAGAAGCCATGGCTCTGGTTTCTTGTGACAAGGCCACTAATTCCTTGGCTTCGATGGCTTGGTGGAGTCCACCTTGGAGCTTGGTCAATTCCAAGAGACGACCTGTCGATTTATCAAGAAGAACCACTTCAGGCCCTTTCTTACCATCACGAATGATGTAGTCCTTGTCCTTTTTATAGAGCAAGTGGGCACGAAGTGAAAAGAGCAAATGACGGGCAAAGGTACTATTTTCCTCATCGTAGAGGTTGCCGATACCGAGGTAGTTTTCAGCAGCCTTGGCACCCTTAGTGGTCAACCAAACTTCACTTTTTTCCTCTTTGAAGATGTAGTCTTCACCCTCGACCAAGGTGGTCATGAGTGTATCCATCATTCCATAGTAGTTGGACTGAACACGGGGCGCACCAGAAATAATCAAGGGCGTCTGGGCACTATCAAGAAGGACCGAGTCAACCTCATCGACGATAGCATAATTAAAAGGACGCATGTATTTCCCGTCTTGGTTAGAAGCAAGGTTATCAATCAAATAGTCAAAACCTAGACTGGCATTGGTCGTGTAAACGATATCTGATTGATAGATGGCACGCTTTTCAGCTGGTTCCATCTCATTACTGCCTTCCACACAAGGCACACCAATCGTCAAACCTAGGAACTCATAGACCTGACCCATTTCTTCGGCGTCACGGATAGCCAAATATTCATTGGTCGTAACGAGGATAGCCCCTTCACCTGACAAGGCATTAAGGTAGACTGGCATGGTTGCCGTCAAAGTCTTACCCTCACCGGTATTCATCTCAGCGATATGGCCCTGGTGCATGACAATGCCCCCCATGACCTGAACATCATAAGGAAACATGCCTAGCACGCGCTTATCTGCTTCACGAACAACCGCAAAGGCTTCTGGCAGGAGGTCGTCCAAGCTTTCTCCTTGGGCTAAACGCTCCTTAAATTCCTGCGTTTTATTTTTCAACTCAAGGTTGCTCAGACCGGCCATTTCATCGGCTAGGACGTTGATTTCCTTGAGTATCTCCTTAACAGGGAGAATAGGATTCAGTTGTTTAAACATGTTCTTCTCCTGTTTCTTCCAGTTTCAAGCTGTAGAAATCCAGCTCTTTGACCCCAGCACTCAAGAGAGAAATACGATAGGTATAGGCATCATGAGGGTAAATAAAGGTCATGTGGGTACTTTTTTCAATAAGCTGTTTGATTTCATTGTCATAACGGTCCAAAAAGCTGACTTTCAAAAAGACTGAGCCTGTTGGTACAGCTTCGAGATTAGCTGTCAAGTCATAGCTATGCCCCTTTTTCAAAAGTGGGAGGGCAGGCTGGGTACGAGCAGCTTGATAGTTTTGGATGGCCATCCAAGACTGGATTTCCGTTCCTGATGGCACCAAAGGATTGTAAAATTGCACAGAACCATCTTGGCGTTTAACAATTTTTGAGCCATACATGTAGGCTTTGTGGTTTAAGCCCCACAAGATTTCTGATTTCTTGTTTCTGAACATTCTTACTCCTTCCTTCCAAAATCATTTTCTAAAATCATACGGTAAAAATTGACAAACCAAGTTGTCGCCGTATATGAATCATCGTTGTGTCGACCTGACGTTCCCTTACTGAGAATCTTAGCCCCTGAGTAATAGAGGGACTTGGTAATATCCTCATAGGCCGTCGGATCCATATCCTCGTCTTTCATGTAAGAAAGACCAAAGGTCGTGTTTGAAAAATCTGCTTTTTCAAACTTATTCCAGAACTTCTGATTAAGGGCCTCAACACCCTCATTATCCAAGCGTCCTGTCTGCAAATGCAAGACATCAATTCCTGTCGGGAAAACCTCTGGTGCCAAGAGTCTGGCACGATTACCGATAGTACCAACATTGGCTAGGGGTTTAGACATGATGATGGCATGAGGTTCAAAGTCCGCACCATAGTACATAGATGGGAAGGTTCCCATGGACATCCCAGAGAGAATGAGTTGACTATTGTCAAAACCTAGATAGTCCAAGTAATGTTGGATGGTATCCTTGATACTATTTTCAAGCTCTTCAGTTCCCATGTAGAAGGCCCCCCCTTGGAGACGAGGGTCTGAAAAGAGCAAGAATGGTGTTCCCATCCCTTTCATCATTCCGAAACCTTCGAAACCTTCGGCAGGACGGAAACCTGAGAAGTAAACAGACAAAGGTGGCTTGAAATCCCCAGGATAAAAGAAATAGTTGATTTCCTGACGCTTGCTGTCGTGGAGAATACCACCACCAAGTACAAATTTACCGAATTGGAAACGGGTCAAACGTTGGTGGAGACCACCAATTGTAATCTGACCTTTGCCCTTCATTTCAAGACTAGCAGCCAAGAGGAAGGTCATGTCCTCATCAAGGACAATGGCTCCCTTTCGCATTTCTTCTTCTGAAACGATATAGGTCTTAAAAATACCTGCGACCGAACCTTCTGGCAAAAGATTGAGAATCAAACGACACTCGCAAGTCTCCTCTTTTTCAAATTCCAACCAAAGCTCGATAGGATTTTCCTTGCTGGCTCTGACATTATAGGTCCAGTCTAAGACAGGACTAAAATCTTGACCATAATCACCTTTTAAAATGACATTTTCATGACCGTGGTAGGTCACCTCACCAGTAAAATTTGGGTTAACCTGGGTAGTGAAAGGAGACATCTTATCCCCGTATTGGCCTGAAAAGAGTGCTTTTGAAAGGGTAAACAGCAACTGTCCTTGATTTGAAAAATCAGTCGGCACAGCACAAACTTCCTTCAGAAATTGAAGGAGGCTCTCATCTGTCACTTCAATCGTTTGATCAAAGAAAATAGTGTGAGGAATCAAATGCTCTTTAATAGCCATCAATTCCTCAAGACCTGCAAGACTGTCCACAATGACAGCTGTGAAAGTCTTGATTTCGTCTTCTTCGATGGTTTCTTGCAAGGTCTCAAGCTGACCAAGATTGCAATAATACCATTTCATATTTTCAGGAATTTCCTGAATTTCTGACCAGTTGGATGGTCCAACTTGTAGTATTTTCAGGCGATTATCCTTGGTCATTCTGCTCCTCCTTCAACCAATTTTCCCATTTTTGTACCAAACGGTCTCCTGTGTTTTCCTTAATTTTCTCAATTGAGTAGATAAGGGAACGGTTCCAGTTGTTCAACTGTCCCAAATAGTAGTAAGCCCCTTTTTCAAAATCGGACAAGTGCTTCAAGATATAACCATTTTCTTGGTGGGTCACATACTCAGATGCCACACGGTTAATTTGTGGAATACCAGCACTAATTCCAGCAATCTGTGTATAACGATTAGGTTCCTTGCTCAAGTCGACAATGAGTCGTGTAAATTGAAGGGCCTTGATAAGGGCAGTCTCGTCACGCAGGTCTTGGAAAGAAAATCGGCTGACGATTTCATTATTTTCTTCCAATTTATTTTCTGCACCACTACTTTCGACAACCTCTTCAAAGGCATCTGGACTCAATCGTTCTTCAATCATTTTTTCCACTTGATTTTGCAGGCTACCAAGTTGCTCTGGATTGGCATTAAATGCTCCAAATTCAACCTGTGTCTTAGGATACTTAGCCACAAAAGCCAAGACCTGATAAATAGCCTCTAAATCCAACTGGTCAAAGTCAACCTGATAAAAAATCTTAGACTCTTTGACACGTTGACTGGTTCCCAAAGCCAAACGGGTATCGAAGGAAGCCATGTGTTTGAGTTTCTTAGCCTCTTCTGGATAGGCAACCTGAAGCTGCTCCAAGTAATCGTAACGGTCAGCAATCAACAAGTCCACTTGCGGCAGAAAGCCTGCATAGGTGTCAATACTATCGTCCTGATTACGTTCTGCGAACCAAGTCAAAATCTTAGTGTTGTCTGCTGGCAAATGTTCAAAGAGGTGCTTGTTATGGCGTAAATCTGAGGCAATAACAAAACGGTCCTCTGCTTCTACCTTTTCGTCCAAGAATTTAGTCAAAAATTCCCAGATAACTTCTGAAAGATCACTGTAGTAACTCTTATTAAAACGACCTTCCGTACGAGGGTTGGCTACAATCCCACGACCATCAAAGAAATGACAGAGTTGCCAGACTCCCTTGGCATTAAGATAGTTTCGATAGCTTGGTTGTCCACCTTCATAATAAAGACTACTTGAGATAAAACCGCGGTCATCGTAGATGTCTTCGCGAATGATTTGCTCATCCTTATAGTAGCGAATCATGCCAATAAAGCCTTCTGAGCCAAACTCAATCTCGGCATAACGCTTGTGTTGGCATTGCACCACGATAGCAAATGGTGTGTGAACAAAGGTAGCCCCTTCTGGCCATTCCAAATCTGTCACCTGAAGATTTTTCATATCTTCATCAGTGATACCCTGAATCAAGTCAAAAATAGCTGTATAGCCAACTTCCAAGACATCATGACGATGCAAGAAATAACGCAAATGTGGTTGGTAGGCCAAGAGCAAAAGCTGAGGGGCTAAGTCCTCATCCTGAAAGATACGAACTTGGTGCAAGCTGTCATCAAATTCAATTTTTTGGCGGATACGGTACCAAGGATCAATGACCGTCTTCCAAAATTCATCCGTCTGTCCATACCAAGCTGGAATAAAATAATACATGAGTTCTCCTTCATTGTCTTTTCATCACAATACTTGAGATTGAGGGGCAGACCGATCACGCATCACCAGCCTGCCTCTCAACCCCACAAGGGGTGAGAGTTTATACATTTTCAAAAAGTGGGGTGTAGGAAGTGTTAAGCTTCAAGGCTTTCATTTCCTCGTTAACATTGTAAATCATACCGCTAAAAATCAAGAATGTCCCAGGAATCATACTCAGTTGTAGGTAATCTGGATTGACCAAGATAATCAGCATTGGAGCACCTGCCATAAAGAGCATATAAAGGGCACCGATAAAACCAAGTCTAAGCACCAAATGGTTGATATAGGCACTAGTTTCTTGGCCTGGATAAACACCGTAGATATACTCACCTGACTTGCGCATTCGCTCAGAGATTTGCTCACCAGAGACATTAACGAAGGCAAAGGCTAGCCCTAAAACGAAGAGCATGATCAGATAAACAACCAACCAAAGAGGTTGACCGACCGTCAAGGCCTTGATGGCACCACTGGTCCACTTGTTTTCAGGATGGATAAATTGAATCAGCATAAAAACATACTGCGGAATACTAACCAGCGACATGGCATACATGAAAGGCATCCCTCCGGCTGGATTCAACATAATATCCAAGTAAGAATACTGTTTAAAGCGGTTATGAATATTGATTTTATTGATTGAGATACGGTATCTAGCCCTCTGCACAACCCCTGAAATATAGAGGAAGACCAAACTGAATAGAATCAGAGGAAGCAAGACATCCCAACCGATACCTAACTTTTCAATACTATCCATGATTTGATAGGGCAGATTGGCCATCATACTTGCCATCAAGATAACAATGGAGCCTCCAATCCCAAAGAGAGAGTTGAGGTCTGATAGCCAAACCAAGAAGAAGGTCCCAGCAATTAATAAAATGGTATTCATGAAAATAGCGAGACTAGCATTCACCCCTGAAACGATAGGTAAATTCAAGGACACTGCCAAAGATTGAACAATGGCAATCCCTAGGGCCAAATACATGCGTCTACGGTCCTGAATCTCAATGGGAAGATTTTTCAAGCCCATTTTCTTAGAGAAAGAAAACATCTGCCAGAGAATCATGGCCGACATCCAGGGCGACAAGCCCACTGAAAATAGAGACATGGACCTGAGGTTTCCCCCCATCATGGCACTAGAGAAAGCCAAGGAACCTATGGCTCCCCCAAAGATATTTACATTTTTCAAATCCACAAACGGTAGAACCAATTGATTTCCCAAACAATAAATAAAGAGGAAAAAGAGGGTCCATAAGACACGTTTGGTGATTATCGATTGACTAATTTTTTTCACTATTACTCCTATTTCCTGCCCATAGACAGGCTGATGTTATTTCGATTGAAACGAGACAGAGACACCATTTCAGCCTACTTATCCAAGCAAAGGATTACAGGCTCTTCTTACGCATTTGGCGAATGGTCTCAGCCATCTCTTTCCAACGATCTCTTGAGTAGGTTTGTTGGTTATGCTTGGTTGACTTAAGGTCCTCGAACCCTAAAATCGGTTTGTTTTCAAACCTAAAGGCATCAAGAATTTCCACTACTTTTCTTCCTGGATTGATATCTAGAAGCAAGTCACTGGTACGCAACAATTCCAAATCTAGCCCATTTAAGCCCGCAATGGCTGAGTAAACCGTCACATTTGGATAGGTAATCAATTGAGCCAGTTTATCTGTCACATGCTGTCGAGAGGCAATTTTAAACTGTACCTTAGGAAGAGCCGAGATAAGATCCGTCAAATGAGGGATTTCTGAAATGTTGGTGTAAACCAAACAAGTAAACGGACGGCCCTTAGGATAAATCATGTTCTCTGAAAGTGGCAATAAAGTGGCATTTTCAGCAACCTCTGACCAATCCATTTGAGCATAGAACCACCAGACCTCGCGATAAGCTTGGCAAGCCAATGGTAACCAAGGCTTACGGTGTGAGGCATAATGCACAACCTTAGGATAGTCTTGACCATTTGGCAGATGGAAACCAGCTAAACTAGACTTGGTAACCGCATAGTTGTTGTCAAAAGACAAGGGCAACCAGTTGTTACGGAAGACCATGTTTAGAATGGACTGCTCCGCAAATGGGACCTTATCATGCCATTCGCTAGTCATGTCAATAAAGTGACGTCTCATGTTGTACTGCTTCCAATAAGCCGTATCAATCACCATGAATCCTGCATCAAACATCGCCTGGCGGTCCTGAACCTGAATAGCATAATCACGCACGGCAGCCAAAGGACGTCCTTGCAAATCAAGGGTAAAGAGGTCCTCTAGAGAACCTGTAACCACCATGTCACTATCCAAATAGAGGGCCCGTTCCTCAGACACAAAGTCCGCCACAAAATAGCGAAGATAGCTTGCATAGTTGCTATTAGTCTTGTATTGCTTGATATGACTACTATCCACACGACAGTTAATCACTTCACTACCAAAGGCAGCCAGATGACGGTTTAGTCCTCTAAACCACTCTTGAGAGAAATCATCGTTAATCAAGTAAAAACGAATATTGCGATGATGGAAAACGATGGATTTGATGGTCGTAAGCACTTGGTCAACATAAGTATAGTTAGCCGCAAGAACAATAGCACGCTTTTTAGTCTCATAACGTTGAGGAGCTAAACTCAAGACCTGGAATTTCTCCTGAATGGAGCGGTAGGCATCAGAATCCGTGAGACCTTGCTCCTCCACATTTTTCAAGCAAGCCTCTAACATCTGACGGTAGGTAACCATGTATTTCTCCAAAGGGAAACCATGACTAGCAACAATAGCCAAGCGTTCTTCCATGGCATAAACCAAGGTCATCATCCAGTCTTGCATCCAAGTCGCTGATGGCATCTCTGGACTCTCACGATATACATAAAGTCCCTTGTTGAGATAAACCGTACGCTCACTCATGAGATAGGCTTTAAGGTTGAAAAAGCCATCCTCTCCTGCATGCTCTTTTGGAAAAAGCAAGTCATTAAACAAAGAACGTTTGTAGAGTTTGCCTGTCGCAGAAATCAGAGCGATGTTAATGTTATTGGTTTCTTCAAAGAGACCATCAATAATCTGAGCCGGTGAATAAACCTGCTCATAATAATCTTCATCCTTGATATAAAAATAAAAGAGATCTTCCGATTCCTTATAGACACTGTAATTGGCCACTGCGATATCCGCCTTGTGGGCCTGCAGAGTCTTATAAAGTTCCTCCAGATAAGTAGACTCTACCCAATCCTCAGCATCCACGTAGGTGACGTAAGCTCCCTTAGCCTGACGAATACCAATATGGCGAGCATCTGAAAGCCCTCCATTATCCTTTTTAAAATAGAGGATACGAGAATCCCTAGCAGCATAACTACGGCAAATGGCATCACTATTATCTATTGAGCCATAATTGATGAGAATAATTTCAAGATTTTGATAGGTCTGCCCCAAAACACTGTCTAAACAGGTCTGGAGTTGATTTTCTACATTGTAAACGGGAATAATTACGGAAATTTTTTCTGTCATTTTTTATTTCTTATTTTTTTCTAGCTAGTATAATTTTTTCTTTTCCTGTCTCAAACCGACATAAGCTTTCCAGAAACAGTCTAAGAGTTTAATAACAACTTTTAGGTCGCAAGAGATAGGGACCTGATACACACTCTATACACTTTTTCCTTGCTTTTATCGAGACTTAACCATATTAAATTATACCATAGTATCACTTAATTTTCTAATAGATTAGCTTTTTTATGAGAGGTTTTTTTCAAACTAATTTCCTTTTATTTTCAGAAAAAACTGACAGTTAAAAAGCTAATAAAGAGGGGATAGAAAAAGAGATAGCCCTGACGAGGAACTATCTCTTAGAATGCTTAAAGGTTTTGAGCGAGGTCTCTTAAGCTCTCAACTCTTCCTACCCCTTATCCACAATTTTAATGCGACTACTACCATCGTGTGACTTGATGATGGCTAGTTGCTGAGCGATGCCCTCTTTCATGTCGTCCACGTGGCTGATGACTCCGACCATTCGGTTTTCACCGATTTGTTCTAGGACAGAGATAGCCTTGGTGAGGGCTTCTTTATCTAGCGAACCGAAACCTTCGTCGATGAAGAGGGCTTCAACGACAGCACCCTTGCTGGTATTTTGCACAACTTCTGAGAGGGATAGGGCAATGGCCAGTGCGGCGATAAAGGTTTCACCACCAGACAAGGATTTAACGGAGCGTTCACTACCTGTCCACTGGTCATAGATGTTGATATCCAAGCCAAAGTGATCACGCGCCCTGCGTCCTTCCTCGCTCAAGACAAAGGAATAGCGATTATCCGTTAAGAGACCGATGTAGTTGGCATTGGCATAGTCCAAGATTTGTTGGAAATACTGACGGATAACGTAGACCTCAAGATTGAGACGACCAGTCAGAGCAGTATTTTCTCCCTTAACCACCTTAACCAAATCACTGAGTTCTTGATGGGCCTTAAAAGCCTCTTGATTACTGTCTTGAAGGTTTTTTGCCGCTTGGTAAGTAGCCGTCGCATCCTTAAGGCCCTTCTCCATGACAGAAAACTGAGCTAATTGCATATCGTAACTTTCCTGACTGGTTTGAACCTCTTGGGTTAAAGCAGCCAAATCTGGTTTCTCTTGATTTTGGAGAAGCTCTTTGCCCTTACTAATCTGGGTCTGCAATTCTTGTTTAAGGGTTTGGTAACTTGTCAATTGAGCCTGAAGCTTAGGAATAGCTTGCTTGTTCACTTCAAGCAGCCAAAGCTGGATTTGTTCTAGGTCATTGGTGAGAGCTCCCTCAGCCTTAAGACTTTGGGCTAATTCAGCTGATAAACGCTTCGTTTCTTGGCTGGTCTTTTCTTTAGACTTGGTCAAACTCTCAAGTTGCCCCTTTATGCCTTGAATATCGGCATGAAGTTGGTTGTAGACTTCACTATTTTCCTTAATCTGCTTATTGTAGAGGTCCAACTCCTGCTTCGCAAGTGAAATCCGTTCCTGATAAACCTCTACAGACTCCAACTCTGGATGAGCTTCCTGCAGGTCTTTTAGGCGCTCTTCAGCTTGGTCGAGAGCTGCCTTGGCCTCTTGATAGCTCTTAGCCAAATCTGTCGCTTTTTCCTGAGCTCGTCCTAACTCATCTTGATAATGGACACGGTCTGCCTCTTCCTTCTCATAGCGTTTTTGGAGTTCTTGATAATGCTTCTCAACAGCACTCAACAAGGCATGTCCACGGACAGCTTCATAGTCCTCTGAAAACTCAAAATCAAACTGTCCCTTAATTTGCTCTTCGAGTTCTTGATAGTGTTTTTCAAGAGTCAGCTTAACTTTAGCCACTTGGTCAAGCAAATCTTGACGTTTAGACTCAACTTCGCTCAATCTAGCCTGACGGTTTGACAAGGTAGCGACTTGCTTTTCTTTTTGAGCTTGAAGTTCCTCCACCCGATTCATGAGATCCTTCAAGGCCGCTTCATCAGCCTGTGTCCCATCGACATTAGGATGATCCAAGGAACCACAAACCATACAGGGCTGTCCATCTTCTAACTCTGCCTGCAACTGGGCAATCATGAGTTGACGACGTGAAGCCAAAGTCGTTCTTAACTTCTCTTCCAATTCATTTAAGATTTCTTGAGCTTGGTCACTATCCAAAGATAAGGTTTGATGACGTTTTTCCGTCTTTGCCAACTCCTGATTCAAGCCCTCTATTTCTTTCAGGTCCTGAGCCAGTTGCTTATCCACACTGTAGCTCACAGACTGGAGGAGTTTTTCAGCCTCATGTAAACTCTCTAAACTAAGACGATTAGCTTCCAAATCTGACAAGGACTGGGAAAGGAGCTCAATCTCTTTCGAAGCCTGCTGATAAGTTTCTTCCAAATGCTTATATTTAGCACTTGACCGTTTGATTTTTTCCTGCTCTTGGGCAAGACTCTGGGCATAGATAATAGCCTCTTTCCATGCTTCCAGTTTCTCTTCTTTTTGAAGAAAATCCTCAGATTGGGTTGTAAACGCCTCTTTTTGAGCCTTGACTTCCTCAAAAGCCTGCTCCTTAGCCTTTAATTTCTCCTGAGCAATCTCAAGGTCCTGTTCTAATTGCAACAACTGCTTCTGATACTGCTTCAAGCTACTAATAGTTTCTTGCAGACCTTGGGCAAACTGCAATTCCTCCAGATGCGCTTTCGCCTCTGCCTGTTCCTGAGCACCTTCCTCAATTTCCAGACGGTAACGCTCCTTGGCTTGCTCCAATTCTTGAAAAATCTTTGCCACATCTTGAGCACTCTGCAAGCTCTTCTGCAGTTTAACCAAATCCTCATGGGCATCCTTCAAGATGCTTTTTTGCTCCGTAAGACTTTCTTGACGCTGAGACAAAAGCTCTTCAAGGCGTGCCAATTTTTCAGAGGCTGGCGTTTGGGCCAAGACGGCTAATTCCTCCTCAGACCACACCTGACTAGCAAAATGGCCATCTAGCTGAGCTTGACGCTTATCCATATCCTTATTGCTCTGACGAAGACGCTCTTCCAAGCTCTTTTGAAAACGGTCAAAAATACCCGTTCCAAAGATTTTCTTTAAAATCTGAGTCTTGGTCTTGGAATCTTCTTTCAAGAAACGGCTAAAATCATTTTGCGGAAGGAGAATAATCTGTTTGAACTGCTCAGCATTGAGCCCCAAAATCTGCTCAATCTGGTCACTCACTTCCTTGATCTTATCCCCAAGCTTTTCAATTTCCTGACCACCAATCTTATCCACAATGACTAGAGAAGCCGTTGCCTTTTGCATGGTCGTGCCACCACCTCGCTTGGCTCTCTCCTGCTGGAGCACTCGCTCAATGCGATAAAGATGCTTGCCTTGTTGGAAATAAAAGGTTACCTTGGTCAAGTCATCCTCTGGACCAGCGAAGGTTGACCGCATCTCCTCAACATTGCGGTCGCCACTGGTTGTGGCAAACAAGGCAACCGTCATGGCATCAAAGAGGGTACTCTTACCAGCCCCCGTGTCCCCACCAATCAAAAAGAGGGGAGCGTGGTCAAACTGGGTGAAATTGATGACTTCCTTACGATAAGGTCCAAAATTGGTCAATTCTAACTGAACTGGTCTCATTGTCCACTCCTTCCAATCTCCTCAAAAATACTTTCCACAAGAGCAGTTTGTCTCTCAGACAAGACATCGCCCCCAGTCACTGTCTGGTAAAAATCAGAGACAATTTCCTGAGGCGACTGCATTTCCACATCTTTTAAGTGCTGATCTACAGTCAAGCTTTCTTCCCTGACATCACCCAAACGACTGAAAGTGATTTCTACAATGTCTGTCCCATAAATCTCTTCCAGACGGGCACGCACATTGATTCCCTCTAATTCCTTACGACTGGACAATTGAATATCAAAGGCAAACCAAGCCTTTTGACAAGGCTGCTCCTTATAAAATTCAGGTAACATCAAGGTTTCAAAAGGCTCCTGCAAGGCCACAATCGGCCGTCTGACCTCTAAAGGATGGAAGGTCTGAGACAAGTCTCCAGTTGCATCCAATTCAAGAATATAGACACCCTTTTCTTCCTTACGCTTGGCTTCTTTGACGTTAAAGGCGACCGGACTGCCTGAATATTGCACGCGCTGGCTCGGACTGGCAAAACGCGTATGGATATGCCCTAAGGCCACATAATCGAAAGCCTTGAAAAGGTCACTGGTCACATTGGTAAGACCACCTACCGTATTGCTGGTTTCAGACAACATCAATTCCCGTAGACTTTGACCATCGCTATCATCCTTCTTAGAAACTGCAAAATGCGTCACCAAAATATGGGCCTTGTCAGGATCAAAAGCTTTTTCCATATCCTCGAGAATATAGGCCAAGGCATCACCAATCCCCTGAATTTCCTTATTCTCATCGTCCTTATAATAAATACGGGCATCAATAGGATCGATAAAGGGAAGCAGGAAAATCTGGCAAGCCTCCAACTCAATAGGCTCAAAAGCCTCCTCCAAACGTGTGCTCAAATGAAAGCCCTGAGGTTGAAAGAAGTCACGCCCAAAATGCAAACGTTCCGCACCATCGTGGTTGCCACTGATAGCATAGACAGGAATCTGCTCCTCCAAGACCAAACGCGCTAAAGTCTTATTAAAAAGTTTAATGGCATCCACAGGCGGCACCGCACGGTCATAGAGGTCTCCCGCAATGATGACCCCATCCACCTGTTCAGAAATAGCCAAATCCACTATCTGTTGAAAGGCCCACTCCTGCTCCTCCAACAAAGACCAGCCATTGAGGGTTCGCCCCACATGCCAATCTGACGTATGTAAAAACTTCATGACAGTCTCCTCATTCGTTTTGTCTTACTCTATTGTACCTTATCAAGCTAAATACTGCTTAAAAGATTCACAAACCTTGGGAGATTCCGTGAATTTTATCCACAAACCAAAAAATCTCTCCGAGCAATTCACTCGAGAGAGATTTTATTTTTGGAATTTATGAGAGATAAGGTGTGGAATTCTTAGTCTTGGTTTTTACGACGATTCATAGCCGCAAGTCCTGACATAAGTCCCATAACAACAACACCCATTGCTGCGAGGTTGTTATCTGACTCGCCTGTTACTGGCAATTGTTCATCGCCTTCTTTAGCTTTATCAGAGCCATCTGCCTTCTTACCATCTTTGTTTCCAGATTTCTTCTTATCTGAACCTTTACCATCTGATGCTCCATCAGCAGCTGAACCAGATCCAGAACCTTTAGATCCTTTAGAACCGTTTGAAGTTGCTTTGACAGCCTTAGATGTTGAACTTCCAGATTGACCACCGTTACCGTTTGATGGTGTTGAGCCATCTTCGACTTTACGGTAGATGTAAGTTACGACTGTTTGACCTTCTGTCATCTTATCTGTAGATTTACCTTCTTGACGGATCAATTCATATTTCACACCGTTACGGTAGATGTAACGGTCACCATGAACATTAACTTCTGAACCAACAGAGTTAGTGATCACAAGTGGCATCTTGATTTGGTTACCATACTCGTCACGGTAGATAACAACGATAGTACCAACTTCTTTGTTAACTGTCGGTTTAGCAGGTTCTGCATTAACCACCTTGTAAACAACTTTTGTATCTTCACCAGAGTTGCTTGGTGTCACACCAGTCTTATCAGCCTTGTAACCTTTCACTTCAGGAACAAGAGTCATAGCAGCCTTAGTTGGATCGTTAGGATCATTTGTGTAAGTAACTGCTTCAACACCTGGGATTGGATTCCCTTTTTCGTCAACGGCAATAATCTTACCAAATTTAGTGTAAGTAACAGTTTCAACCTTGCTGTCCATAGTGACATCTTGAGAAGCCACACGGCCTTTATCGGCGAAGTAACCGTTAACCATTGGTGTAATCACGAGATCAAACTTAGTCTTATCTGCCTTCCATTCACCTGCAGTAAGAATATCACCTGTTACAGAGTCAAGCGTCAATGAACGTTTCCATTGTGCTTTTTGAACACTGTCTGCTGGCAATTTAGCATTGCTATCTTTGCTTGCATAGTGAACAGTGTATGTCACATCTTTAAGGTAAGCATCCTTAGCTGGCCATTTTGGACCGTTTGGTTGGTTAGGATAGATTGGTGTTCCTGGTTCGTGAGCATTGTCTGGATTAAAGTCAAGTGCTACACGTTTGAAGCTTACTGTCCAAGCTTGGTCAACTGTGCTATCCAAGTCAAAGCTTGCACCAGCTGGGTAACCATCTGTTACGAGGACATAACCAAGGCCTTGATAGTGTTTGATACGTTCAGCTGTTGAATAGTTAACCGCTTCACCAGACTTACCAGCCAAGGCAACTGTTTCAAGGGTTGAACCACTTGTTTCATCACGGTAAACAACACTTGCTTTTTGATCATTCTTAACGTAAACAACCTTAGTATTGCTAGACAAGTCACCTGGTGTTGCAGGTACTACCTTAGCAGTGTAACCTGGGATAGTTGGCAAGTTCTTGTCAACTGCAATCATCTTAGTTGGATCGTTAGGATCATTGATGTAGGCAGTATCTGACACACCTGGAATTGGGTTCCCATTTTCATCGACAATGACAAATTTACCAAAGGCCTTATAAGTTACGGTATCAGTTGCTTCTGGAGCATCTGGAGTTACTGTCTTACCACCTGCTACCGCTTTATCTGCAAAGTAACCATTAACAACAGGAACCTTAACTGTACCGTAAGTGTGGCTAGTTTCATTCCAAGTCACCTTACCAGTCGCTTGGTTATCCTTACCTGCAAAGGTATAGTCAGATCTCACATCTGCAGCTGGAGTTTTATCGCCAGCACCTTGGAATGTAACTGTTTGTTTCGTCGCCTTAGTTACATCGTTAACGATTGCTACGTAAACGACACGAGTATCTTCACCCGGATTTGAAGGTGACGCAGGGATAACCTTAACTGTGTAGCCAGGAATACTTGGAAGCGTCTTGTCGATGGCAATCATCTTAGTCGCATCATTAGGATCGTTAGTGTAGGCAGTTGTTGATACACCTGGAATTGGATTTCCATTTTCATCCACAGCGATAAATTTACCAAAGGCTTTGTATGTCACTGTGTCTGTCGCATTTGGTGCATCTGGAGTAACTGTCTTGCCACCTGCTACGGCTTTATCGGCATAGTAACCAGTAACAACTGGAGTTTTGACTGTTCCATAAGTGTGAGTCGTTTCAGTCCAAGTTGTCGTATTAGTTGTAGGATCTTCTTTACCGTTGAAGCTAAAGTCATTTTGAGTGTTAGCAGCTGGTGTCTTCGTATCAGCACCAGTGTAAGTCACTGTTTGACTTGTTGCTTTTGTGACATCTTTAGTGTCTTTTTCAACGATAATGTGGTAACGGTAACCTGGAGCTAGGTATTGACCACCACCATTAGCATCAATTGAAGCATCCAATCCTTGTGAACCGTTAGCAAATTGCACAAGGTCAACGACACGGCTTTGGTTACGGTCCCAAGCACGTTCTGAGCGGATTGTTGCAATACCGTTATTATAGTCGTATTGACGTTCTGACTTCAAAACATCTACATAAGCATTAGCTTTAGATTTGTCAGCAGAGGCATATTTGATGCGGTATCCTGCTGGTACTGGTGGAAGTTCTGTTACACCAGCATCGTAGATTTTATTGTAAGTCTTACCGTTTGCTGTGATTGTTTCAGTTGAGTTATTGATACGGTAGGTTGAAGATCCAGGAATCTTGTTTCCTGCTTCATCCACGTAGTCAATAATACCAAGGTTGGCATAGTTTACGACAACCATGTAGTTACCATTTGTAATGTAGTCATAAGGTCTCATAACCCCACGATTATCACGACCAACTCTAAGATTGTTGATGTAATCAATGTTAACAAAGTATTGCTGACGTTCTGGCAAATAAGCAAGTTTGTAGCCTAGGTTTGTCAAGTCAGGGTTTGTTGAGCTTGCTCCAGCATTTGTCAAAACAGCAACTGCATCAGCTGTACGAAGGCTACGGTTTGATACCGCAAGTCCCATAGCGTTGATGAGATTTTCAGAGTTAAGGCTTGCTTCAGCAGCATTCAATTCACTGCTTGTCACGGCCAACTCACTAGTCGCTACTTTAAGGACGCTATTTACAGCATTGGTTGTAGACTCTGCGCTGGCAGTTTCTGCTGCAGTCGCAACTGAAGCGGCTGCACTTGTTTGTGCTGGTACTTGACCAGCAACAGGAGCTTCGGCTACTGCTGTTGAGCTAAGAGCTTGTGCACTAGTCGCTACAGATGAAGCAGTCGCTGCTGAAGATTCAGAGCTCGCTTGCGATGCAGCCTGAGAAGCTGCTTCTGAACTAGCTGCTGTTTGACTAGTTGTTGAAGTTGCCTGGCTTTCTTGAGCTGCTGATTGTGGCTGTTCACTAGCCAAGGCCACAGTAGAGACTGAGCTTGGTGCGTTTTCTGTTGTTGCTGGCGCTACTGATGCTGTTGTTGGCGTTGATTGCTCCACGACTACATCTGGCTCAGCAGTTGTTTCCATACCTGCGGTAGTTGGTGCTACCGTTTCATCAGCTTGGGCACCCTGTGCATTTGAGAAGATTGAAACTCCCAAAAGGACAGAGGCTACACCAAAGCTGTATTTTCTTAATGAAAAACGTTGGCGTTTATTAAACATATCTCTCATAATAATAAATTTCCTCAATATCCAAATTACTTTATATACAGTTTCCATTTTATACTATAATTATTAAATTGTCAAATATATACTAATAATTGTGTAAAAGTTTAACTTTTATTAGAAAATATTAATTTAAAACTTTTATCTAAGTCCTTTGAAACTTCAAAACATTCGTGCTTTTATTTACCACAACCCTCTGTTTTGTTAGTTCTATAATTTTCAAAATACTTTCATATCAAACCATTTTTCATTAAAAACGTCCATCACCCTAACCTTAGTTTTTAGTTTTGGTGATATTTATTAAAATACAAAATACTCTCCCTTCAAAAGAAAAATTTTTTAACGACTCAACTCACAATTCTCTTAACCCCTTGCCAATACTGACATAGAGACTCCTTATTACTCCTTTTTCGAACAAACTCAAAAATCCCTTTGGCAGTTACCAAAAGGGATTCTTTCATCTATTATTTGAAAATAGAACTTGTGAAACTATCTGTCTCTTGTAGGAGTTTCTTATAGACAGCTTCTTTGAGTTTTGTCGTATGGCTTGTTGATACAGATTTATTACCGTTATTATCTGTTTTAAGACTTGCAGCATCTTTGGCTACTGCCGCTTTAAACATGGCTAACAAATCATCGTAAGAACTTACAGATGTGCCATCAATAGCAACTGTCGTCAAACCATGGGACGCTTTTTCTTTCACTTCTTTGAAGTAAGCCTTCTTAAAGTCTTCTAGGGTGTTGAACTGGCCATCAGAAATCTTGTTAATGATAAAGTCATCACCAAGGGTGTTCTTGCCAGCTGCTTTGGCTTCTTGTTTATACTTGTTGGTCGCATAACCTAGGAAGCCTTTTTCATAGCCGTAGTAACCCCAGAGTCTGAAAGTATTATGCTTGAAGGACATAGCACCTGGAGAGCCCTCACTGGTATTACCACCATAAATGGCAGACATCATAGGCACATTGACATAGGCAGAAGAGAAATCCTCAGGTTTATAAACACCATTTCCAGGTCCACGATTGGTCATGAAGTTATTATCCACAAGGTCATCAATAGAGGTCAAGTTAATAGCTTTTTCACTATCACTTAGAGCACGCACCTTGTCGTATTGGTTTTTACTGTTACCACGTAACTGTTTATCTACCTTCTTGAACCATGCGTTATTGAGCTCTTGCTTGCCTTGACTGAGGACCGCTTCTCCTTCAAGGGAGTCAAGAAGCATAAGGGTATCGTTGTAGCCCTTCATGTAACGGTCGATGGCTTCACGCGACTTCAACTTGTTTGGATTAGTGTTGTACCACTGATTACCGTCGTTTTCTCTTTCAAAGGCCATGTTAAGTCCCAAGGCCCCGTATTCACCTTGATGGCCCTGAGTAGCTGGTGATTGCAACATCCCTTGGGCATAAGCTTCAACGTCTGTTCCTTCACGACGACCAAAGCCTCCAAAGTAGGCAATACGGTCATTGATATGAGTTGTTTCATGAGTGAAGGCCGAAGCACCGTACTCGCTAATCATGTTAGACATGACAAAAGTAACTTTGGCACGATTATCGTATGGATTGTCGTAGATGGCAGCATAGGCACCGGCCATGGCTCCGTTATCACCATAGTACTCACCGACTGGTCCATAGATTTCACGGATCGGCGCATAGACTTCTGTACTGTTCTTGAATTGGCCGTAGCGCTCTGGCCAACCTGGCCAACCATGGCCCCAGACGTAGAAACCTTCCCAGACTGGATTGACAATGTCTTTGAACAATTTGTTTTTGACATTATCCGCAGCCAATCTTTGCCAGAAATCAAGATAGTTGATTTGACGTTGAGCGGCTAGATCAATCTCAGGTTTCAACTTCTCTAAGGTTGTATTGTACTTGTTAGCCGTACCATAAGACATGGTGTCATAGGTAGAAATCAAGAACATCTCTGTCTTATCAAGGTTCAACAATGGCAAAATCATCTTGCGGTGGAGACCACGACTAAGGTTATCATAAACACGATACTTGTGCTCACCGACACCTTCATTTTGAGAGGCCTTCTCAACAACGTAGACCTTATCCTTAGCAGCATCGATGAACCAATCATTCATATTGTCGATAGTGGTAAAGAGTTTTCGGTTGTAATTAAGGAAGTCGGTCAGATCACTAGAAAGGGTACTTTTGGCGAGAACTTCACCAAAAGCATCGTATGTTCTTGAACCACTGATATTATTTTCCTTAGAGCCAATCTCAATCAAACGGTCAAGGACATCCACATTTTTACCATAGAAATCTGGTTTGAAGAGCATGATTTCCTTGATATTAACATCATCAAACTTCACACCATAGTAGCGATTCAAGTAAGTCAAACCTAACAAGAGGGCCGCTTTATTTTTCTCAACCTTGTCAAGAATCATTTGTTGGGTAGCTGGTGATTGGTTAAGCTGGTGGTCTTCATTTTGAACCAGCTTAGTCACCAGGTTAGTTAAATTAGCCTTAACAGCTTCAAAACTTTCTTCCAAGAAGAGGTTCTTGATAGCATTGACCTTGTTTGGACCGGTACGACCAAGTTTTTGGTAAATCGGATCAGACTGCAACTCAATCGGTTTAAGGATATCCACAATACCATTGATGAGACTTGAGTGGTCTTTTTGAACGACATTTGGAGTGTACGCGATACCCAAATCAGAGACAGTGTACTCTTTAACATTGCTCAAACCTTCTGAACTCTCTGAAAGCTTGAAGTAGTCTTTGCTTCCATCAGCATAGTGAACAATAATCTTGTTAGCATCGCTTAGGTCTGTGACAAAGTTACTGTCTTTCATTGGTGTCACTGAGAGCACCTCTTTGGTATTCAAGTTGTGGTCTTTGGCCAGTTTGTTTGCTTGGTAGACAATATAATCCTTGTTATAGAATGGCTGGAATTTCTCAATATTCTTGTAAGCCTGCTTGTATTCTGGCTTATAGTCTTGAATATTGGCAAAATCAGCTTGACTAGAAACATTGTTAAGAGTATTCAATGCGTAAGGCTCGCTAACAAATGTATCAGCTGTGATGTTGTAACCTTCAACACGCTTGTCAGCTTCTTCCTTGGTCAAATGTTTGAGCTTATTCGGACTCTTAGTATCTTTACCAGTACCATCTTCGGCCGAGCTGTAACCAACAACACCAAAGAGATCTTTGATGTATGGACCACCGTCTTCATCATTGACATCGTTAGAAGCAAAAATTTCTTGGCCCTTGATAACCTTGGCATAGGTCACATTATTTTGAACAGCGCCGTAAGGCCATGTCTTAGCGACAATACCACCGACATTTCGTGTATTTTTAACATCAAGAACACCTTTAGCTACTGAATTGGTTACCTTGGCCTTCGTTCCTGATTTCCAACTGTTGAGCATGTAAGTGACAAATGGCACCAGCATACTTGCGTTGGCATTTTGAGCTGTAATGGTCGCATCGATATAGGCTCTGTTGACGAATCCCATGTAGTTTGAACCAGCAATCCCACCAACTGTCGAGTTATTACCGACAGAGTTGATTTTACCGAGAAAGGCAACATTTTCAATCTTGCCATCTTCATCAATTTTATTGACAATACCTGCAACGTCTTTGTTACCAGTCACTGAACCAGCCACCTTAACATCTTCAATCAGACCTTTATTTTTAAGGTTAAATCCAACCGTCGCGATTTGATTTTGACCAGAGCGATTGATGTCTACATTTTCAAAGTTGATATTCTTGATCGTTCCGCCATTGACGACATTAAACAATGGATGCTCTAAATCATAGATGGCATAGCGTTTGTCACCATCACTGAGCAACTTACCAGTAAATTCGGTCGTAATGTATGATTTACCGTTTGGAACGACGTGACGAGCACTCATACTTTGTCCCAGCCTAAATTCACCTGAAGGATTCGCCTGAATGGCATTGACCAACTCAGCAAAATCGTAGTAAACATTGGCTTGACTAGCCTGAGGTTTCTCAATGTAATAGCTATAGGTTTGAGCAAAATGGTTTTGGGCATCACGTTGAACCAAATTGTCCGCTGCTGCAGTTACCTTATAAACCGCCTTGCCATCAACCGTTGTTTCTTCGATGGCTTTTACTGCCAAGTAAGTGGTCTTCTGATCCGCAGAAGTCATCTTCAAGTAGTAATTCGTGAGATCCTGAGGTACAGCTGCCAAACGAGTCTCATCCACTTCTGTTTGATTGTCATACTTAATCAAATCTGTACGTGAAAAATCTTTAAGCTCAACCTTCTTGAGATCCAGTTGGAGAGTTTGGTCTGCCAAAACCTGATTCTCCTCACCATTGCCACGATCATAGGTCATGGTTGTTGTGAGGGTATATGGCTTGTAATAGTCTAAGTTTGTTAGGTCAACAGTCAAGGTCGTGCTAGGAATATCAAGCGTTTGGACAATCTGTCCGTTTTGCTTGAGGACTGCTTTAATAGTCGTGATAGCTGCTGCACCTGGATTCGTCAAGGTGTAGCTAAGTTTAGCACTACGACCCAAATCATCCTTGTCAATCTGTGTTAGCGTAAGAACTGGTTTTTCAGACACCTTGGTCCCTTTGTGAACGATACGATCTTGAACAGGAACTAGCACGGTTTCAGTGACAGTTGGTGCCTCAGACGTCTTATTCCCTTTATAGGTCTTATAGACTTTGGTGATTTTGTTTTGACCTTTTTGACCTTCTTGGACAACCTTTAGAGTGCCCTTTTCAAGACTATCATCTTCTTGGACAATCTCTTTAAATGGAAGCTCTACAATAGACTCTTCCGTCGTTGTTCCATCTAGAGGCTTGCTGCCACGACGAAGCTTTCTAGGTTGTGGCACCTCAATAACCTTACCTGACACAATAGTTGGCTCACCGACCTTGACACCATCAATGGTTTGGTAAATTTTCTGGATTTCTTGGCTACCTTTTTGACCTTCTTGCTCGACAACCTCTTCATCCACATACTTGCTATCATCAGTGATAACTTCGATAGGATAATCGATGGCTTGCGTTTCAGTCTCTGTGACACTTCCAACAACTGGAGTGTGGACAGGATTCTCGGGTTGGACAGCCGCCTCACCTTCGTGACCTGATTCTTGTGTACCCTTGGCTTCCAGTTTGCCTGTGTACTCTGGATTTGTAGGTTGAACAAGGGCTTCACCTTCATGACCGGATTCTTGTGTACCCTTGGCTTCCAGTTTGCCTGTATAGTCTGGATTAGCAGGTTGAACAGCTGCTTCGCCTTCATGGCCAACTTCTTGGGTACCATTGGCACTGATTGGAC
>NZ_KV809616.1:1265-3162 GCF_001812625.1 Streptococcus sp. HMSC064H09 | reverse complement strand
GGTTAGCTGGTTGAACCACTGCCTCGCCTTCGTGACCAACTTCTTGGGTACCATTAGCACTGATTGGACCGGTATACGCTGGATTGGCGGGCTGAACTAGAGCTTCGCCTTCGTGTCCAACTTCTTGGGTACCATTGGCACTGATTGGACCAGTGTACTCTGGGTTAGCTGGTTGAACCACTGCCTCGCCTTCGTGTCCAACTTCCTGGGTACCATTGGCACTGATTGGACCGGTGTACTCTGGATTTGCGGGTTGAACCACTGCCTCGCCTTCATGACCAACTTCTTGGGTACCGTTAGCACTGATTGGTCCAGTGTACTCTGGATTAGCCGGTTGGACCCATGCTTCACCCTCGTGACCAACTTCCTGCGTTCCATTAGCACTTGTAGTATCGCTACTGATTGAACCTGTGTACTCTGGAGCGACAGGTTGAACAGCTGCTTCGCCTTCGTGACCAACTTCTTGGGTACCATTGGCACTAATCGGTCCAGTGTACTCTGGGTTAGCAGGTTGAACTAGAGATTCGCCTTCGTAACCTGATTCTTGCGTACCTTTAGCGCTAATTGGACCAGTGTAATCTGGATTTGCAGGTTGAACAGCTGCCTCGCCTTCATGACCTGATTCTTGCGTACCTTTAGCGCTAATTGGTCCAGTGTACTCTGGGTTAGCAGGTTGAACAGCTGCCTCGCCTTCATGACCCGGCTCCTGTGTTCCTTTTTCCAACTGATTCCCTTACTATCCCTATCAGCTGTCCCCTGACTAACTGTATTATCTTCTTTTATTGAAGACTCAAGCCCTTGCAAAGTATTCTCCAAAGGTTGTTCAAGCTCCGGCTTAGCAGAGTAACGCAGATAACCCACATACTCATAACCATCAATGGCAATAACACCCTTAGCCAAATCTTCTTTATTTGAAACCGCAAGAGTTTGATTATAGGCCTGCAACTCCTTGTTTTGCAAGGCAAGAACCTCTATCGGCACAAGGAGACTTTGCCCTGCGGCCCCAATCAAGACCAAGCCAATAATTTTTTTACGATGTTTTTTTGAAAATAGCAACACAGCCATAGTCGCTGTTGCCAATCCCAAACCTGTCGCTGCCCAGTCAGAGCTTCCTGTCTGAGGAAGAGTAGCTTGACTGTCTCCCTTACGTTTATAAACCAGATAAAAAGTGTCCTCATTTTGATATTCCTTAGGAATAGCATGTACCACTTGCTTCTGCTCTTCAGCTGTTAATTCATTTTCTGTGACATAGGCCATGTGTACCGATGCATCCGAAGTAACCTGGTCTGCCGAAACTGGTTTAGACACGAAAAGACCACCTGCTAACAAGAATGTCCCGATAGCAACTGGCCCTACACCTACTGACAATTTACGAATGGCGTATTTTGTCACTTTTTCAAAAACATGATTTGCTTGTTTCATTCAAAATCTTCCTATATGTTAATCCTTGTACCCCAAGGCACGTCAAAAAAACGAAGACGTTATTGAAAAAACACGCACTCTATACATTTATTAACCTTCTTCCGAAGTCTATCATATCCTTTTTTTAATCTTTAAGCAAGCATTTTCTCTAATTTTTAATCAATATAAAAAACGAATTATGATTAGTAACTAGATCCTCGTGAAAATAATCAAACCTTTTCATATAAGCATTTTCATGCATATCACTATTTATGGGAATTTCCTCTATAATCTAAGTTACTAATATTTTTTGAATAAATCTCTTCACCTTTTGAATTTTTATCTAATTTTTTAATATAAACAAGAACTGTCTTGTAATAGACACAAAAGAGACCCACCCCTTATGGGATGAGTCTCTTTTTTCGAAAACCGAAATAGCCTAACTAACTATGTTGAGGGATCTAACCTATGAACTATCTTAGTCTTCTTTTTTGCG
>NZ_KV809616.1:748-1165 GCF_001812625.1 Streptococcus sp. HMSC064H09 | reverse complement strand
CTTTTTTGCGTTTTCCTGCCAAACCAAGTCCAGCCACTGTCATCAAACCACCCAATAGAGTAGCCAATAATGAAGTGTTTTCACCTGTCTCAGGCAAAGCTTGCTTAGTATCAGTTGCAGCTGGTGTTGCTTTTGAGGCGACATGAACTGTATCTAATGCAGGAGCAGGTTTATGCACTGTTGGTGCTGGAGTTTCTTGATTGTCAACCGTTGGTGTATTCTTATCGGCGTCTGTACGTGGGTCTTTAACGATTACCTTAACTGGAACTTCATCTTTAGAGCCATCTGGGTAAGTGACAATGACTACAGCGTCTTTGTCACCTTCAGTTGTTGTATCAACTGGTGTCTTGTACTCAAACTTAGTTCCTTCTGGAAGATCACCGACATTACCGATGGAATCCTTGGCATTTGGTTGGT
>NZ_KV809616.1:0-648 GCF_001812625.1 Streptococcus sp. HMSC064H09 | reverse complement strand
TTGGTTGGTCGCCTGGTTTAACCGTTTGATCTTTCGCAGTTGGTGTGTTCTTATCCGCATCTGTACGTGGATCTTTGACTGTTACCTTAACTGGAACTTCATCTTTAGAACCGTCTGGGTAAGTGACGATAACTGTAGCATCTTTGTCACCTTCAGTTGTTGTGTCAACAGGTGTCTTGTACTCGAACTTAGTGCCTTCTGGAAGATCACCAACATTACCGATGGAATCCTTGGCATTTGGTTGGTCGCCTGGTTTTACCGTTTGATCTTTAGCTACAGGAGTGTTCTTATCCGCATCCGTACGTGGATCTTTAACGATAACCTTAACTGGAACTTCGTCTTTAGAACCGTCTGGGTAAGTGACAACAACTGTTGCGTCTTTTTCGCCTTCTGTTGTTGTGTCAACAGGTGTCTTGTATTCGAACTTAGTACCTTCTGGAAGATCACCAACGTTGCCAATTGAATCCTTAGCATTTGGTTGATCACCTGGTTTAACCGTTTGATCTTTAGCCACAGGTGTATTCTTATCCGCATCCGTACGTGGGTCTTTAACGATTACCTTAACTGGAACTTCGTCTTTAGAGCCATCTGGGTAAGTAACGATAACTGTCGCATCTTTGTCGCCTTCTGTTGTTGTGTCAACAGGTG
>NZ_KV809615.1:0-207 GCF_001812625.1 Streptococcus sp. HMSC064H09 | reverse complement strand
TAAAATGTCCGTTCTCAACGGTTACATCTTGGTAGAGTGCCACGGTTTCATCATTAGACAGTGTGAGCTTACCCGTGCCGGATAGCTCCATACGCTTGCCATCAGCCCCTAAGATTTCAAAACCAAACAAGGAAGTAACATCCCCACTCTTGAGAATGTCACCCCCTTCAATCTGGTTGATAGAGGTCATGAGTTTAGCCATAAGCT
>NZ_KV809614.1:625-965 GCF_001812625.1 Streptococcus sp. HMSC064H09 | reverse complement strand
TTAAGGTAACTGTTAAAGATCCACGTACGGATGCAGATAAGAATACACCAACGCCTAAGGATCAAACAGTAAACAAGGGCGAAACACCAGATGCTAAAGGTTCAATCGGAAATGTCTCAGACCTACCAAGCGGAACAACCTTTGAATACAAGACACCAGTAGATACAACAACAGCTGGTGAAAAAGACGCAACAGTTGTTGTCACTTACCCAGACGGTTCTAAAGACGAAGTACCAGTTAAGGTAACTGTTAAAGATCCACGCACAGATGCGGATAAGAATACACCGACTGCTAAAGATCAAACCATTAACGTAGGCGAAACACCAGACGCTAAAGGTTC
>NZ_KV809614.1:0-525 GCF_001812625.1 Streptococcus sp. HMSC064H09 | reverse complement strand
TTGGTGAAAAAGACGCAACAGTTGTTGTGACTTATCCAGATGGTTCTAAGGATGAAGTTCCTGTTAAGGTAACAGTCGTAGATCCACGTACGGATGCGGATAAGAACACACCAACTGCTAAGGATCAAACCGTTAACATTGGCGACACACCGGATGCCAAGAACTCAATCGGTAACGTTTCAGACCTTCCAAGCGGTACTACCTTCGAGTATAAGACCCCAGT
This sequence comes from Streptococcus sp. HMSC064H09, assembly GCF_001812625.1. Classification (NCBI taxonomy): domain Bacteria; kingdom Bacillati; phylum Bacillota; class Bacilli; order Lactobacillales; family Streptococcaceae; genus Streptococcus; species Streptococcus sp. HMSC064H09. Next base: position 302 of record NZ_KV809614.1, on the reverse strand, counting down.
TGATACAACAACAGCTGGTGAGAAGGATGCAACAGTTGTTGTAACTTATCCAGATGGTTCTAAAGATGAAGTCCCAGTTAAGGTAACAGTTAAAGATCCACGTACGGATGCGGATAAGAATACGCCAACAGCTAAGGATCAAACGGTTAACCTTGGTGACACACCAGATGCCAAAGGTTCAATTGGTAACGTTTCAGATCTTCCAAGTGGTACTACATTTGAATACAAGACTCCAGTAGATACAACAACAGCTGGTGAGAAGGACGCAACAGTCGTTGTGACTTACCCAGACGGTTCTAAGG
>NZ_KV809613.1:0-205 GCF_001812625.1 Streptococcus sp. HMSC064H09 | reverse complement strand
TTTAATGCCTACCCTCCCACCACTTCAATTATTTAATTACTCGTCTTCTTTACCGTTGTACTTCTTGAAGCTCAATCCCAAAGTTGTGATACCAGCAGCAATTACTACCAATTCCAAAGTGCTAGCGATACCTTCTTTTTCGCCAGTGTTTGGAAGAGTGCCACCGTAAACGGTTGTATTTGCCACCTCTTTTGGCTCAGAATCG
>NZ_KV809612.1:0-1574 GCF_001812625.1 Streptococcus sp. HMSC064H09 | reverse complement strand
GAAGGTTTCAAAACACAAGAATACGGTATTGCTTCAAGCAAGTCTAACCAAGAGTTGATTGATTATACCAACGATTTGTTGGCTAAGTGGCAAAAAGATGGTAGCCTTCAAAAGCTCTACGATAAGTATCACTTGAAACCAGCTAAAGCTGAAGATAAATAGAAAGGAGTCCTGAATTTATGTATCTTTTAACTGAAACGGCTAGTCCTTTCGCTCTTGAACGTTGGGCTGCTTTCTTCGCTAACTTTGGACAATTTGCCAAAGGTTTCTTCTATACCCTTGGCATTTCGATTGGTGCCTTGATTGTTGCCCTTCTTCTTGGGCTCATCTTTGGGGCTATGAGCTCTACTCACAACAAGGTTCTTCGCGGTATTTCACGTGTTTATGTCGAAATCTTCCAGAACACACCCTTGCTTGTCCAATTCGTGGTTGTCTTCTATGGAATTTCAATCTTAACTGATGGTCATGTCATGATCCCAATTTCATTGACAGCCATCCTTTGTGTGGGGGTCTACACAGGAGCCTATATCTCTGAAATTATTCGTACAGGTATTGAGGCGGTTCCTAAAGGTCAAACCGAAGCGGCTTTGTCTCAAGGATTCACCTACGCTGATACCATGCGTATCATCATCTTGCCTCAAGCAGTCCGTACTATCTTGCCACCGTTAACCAACCAAGTGGTTAACTTGATTAAGAATACTTCTACAGTTGCCATTATTTCTGGGGCTGATATCATGTTCACGGCTAAGGCTTGGGCTTATGATACCACTAACTATGTGCCGGCCTTCGCTGGGGCTGCCTTCCTCTACTTTATCATGTGTTTCCCTCTAGCTACTTGGGCACGTCGTAAAGAAGAAGAGAATAAGAAAGCTTACTAAGGAGGTTCACTATGTCAGAAGTTTTATCAGCTACTAACCTTAAATTCTTGGCACAAGGGATGTGGACGACCCTTTACTTGTCTTTCTTCATCATTGTGCTGTCTACCTTGTTCGGAACTATTCTGGCGGTTATGCGTAACGGAAAGAATCCTATTCTTCGTTGGATGGCTTCTATCTACGTTGAGTTCGTTCGTAACGTTCCTAACTTGCTTTGGATTTTCATTATCTTCTTGGTCTTCCAGCTTAAGTCTACAGCGGCAGGAATTACCTCTTTCACGGTCTTCACTTCAGCGGCCTTGGCGGAAATCATTCGTGGGGGACTGAACTCTATCGACCATGGCCAAACGGAAGCCGGCTTGTCTCAAGGATTTAACAACAGACAAATCTTTATTTACATCATCTTCCCACAAGCTATTCGTAAGATGTTACCATCTATCATTTCTCAATTCGTAACAGTCATCAAGGATACTTCTTTCCTTTACTCTGTTATCGCCTTACAGGAATTATTTGGTAAGAGTCAGATTTTGATGGGTGGTTACTACGAACCAAGCCAAATCTTTACATTATACGGTATCGTGGCTTTAGCCTATTTCGTGGTCAACTTTGCCATCTCTAGCTACTCTCGCTACCTCTCTAAACAATGGGAGCAAGCTAGTGAATAAAACAAAAAACTCACCTGTAGGTGGGTTTTTGTTT
>NZ_KV809611.1:5499-6247 GCF_001812625.1 Streptococcus sp. HMSC064H09 | reverse complement strand
AGCGCATCAGAGTCAGCATCTGCATCAGAATCAGTAAGCGCATCAGAGTCAGCATCTGCGTCAGAATCAGCAAGCGCATCAGAGTCAGCATCTGCATCAGAATCAGCAAGCGCATCTGAGTCAGCATCTGCGTCAGAATCAGCAAGTGCATCTGAGTCAGTTTCAACTTCAGAATCTATCTCAGTTTCACTTTCACTCTCTGAGTCAACTTCAATTGTTACAAATAACTCAGAATCTGAATCAACATCTTCTTCTGAGTCAGCATCTACATCAGAATCAGCAAGTGCATCAGAGTCAGCGTCTGCGTCAGAATCAGTAAGTGCGTCTGAATCTGCATCAGCTTCAGTATCTGCATCAGAATCAGCAAGCTCTTCAGAATCAACTTCTGTATCTGAATCAGTATCAGCTTCTGAATCTTACTCAGCATCTGCTAGCCTTTCAGAATCTACATCAACTTCAACTTCAGTTTCAGAATCACTTTCAAGCTCAGAATCTACATCAGCTTCAATTTCTGAATCAATGTCTGAAAGTGAAACTCCTAAAGTTGGTGAAGTAATCATTACTTACATCCGTGAGAATGATGGTAAAGAAATCCAAAAACCACGTCAAGACACACCAAACTCACCATATGACACTCCTTATAACACAACTGAGGAAGGTGAAAAACCTAACACAATCAAGACTCCAGATGGTAAGACATACAAGATCGTACCAAAAGGTGACTACCCAGTAGGTAAAGTTGACGGCG
>NZ_KV809611.1:4976-5399 GCF_001812625.1 Streptococcus sp. HMSC064H09 | reverse complement strand
CATCTGATCCAATTAAAGGTAAAGTTGATAAACCTAAATCAACAATCACTTACGTTTATAAAGAAGTGAAAGGTAATGTTTACGTTCACTATGTAGACACTGAAGGTAAGACAATCAAAGCATCTGTAACAGATGAAAAAGATCAACCAGTAGGTAAAGACTACGATACAGTAATTGATAACCGTCCAAAAGAAATCGAATTCGAAGGTAAGACATACGAATTGGTACCAGCAGGTAACTACAAAGTAGGTCAAGTCGACGAACAAGGTCACTGGACAGGTGATGACGCTACAACAGGTAAAGTTATCGAAGGCGATAAGAATGTAACTTACGTTTACCAACTTAAAGAACAACCAGTACAACCTAAGGGTAATGTATATGTTCACTACGTAGACACTGAAGGTAAGACAATCAAAGCATCTG
>NZ_KV809611.1:821-4876 GCF_001812625.1 Streptococcus sp. HMSC064H09 | reverse complement strand
ACGAACAAGGTCACTGGACAGGTGATGACGCTACGACAGGTAAAGTTACCGAAGGTGATAAGAACGTTACTTACGTTTACCAACTTAAAGAACAACCAGCACAACCTAAGGGTAATGTTTACGTTCACTATGTAGATGAAAATGGTAACACAATCAAAGCATCTGTAACAGATGAAAAAGATCAACCAGTAGGTAAAGACTACGATACAGTAATTGATAACCGTCCAAAAGAAATCGAATTCGAAGGTAAGACATACGAATTGGTACCAGCAGGTAACTACAAAGTAGGTCAAGTCGACGAACAAGGTCACTGGACAGGTGATGACGCTACAACAGGTAAAGTTGTTGAAGGCGACAAGAACGTAACTTACGTCTACAAACTTAAAGAAGATCCAACGAAACCTAAAGAAGGTGACGTAATCATCACTTATGTAGACGAAAAAGGTAAAGAAATCAAGAAACCTCGTCAAGACACACCAAACTCACCATATGATACTCCATATAACACAACTGAGGAAGGTGAAAAACCTAAGACAATCAAGACTCCAGACGGTAAGACATACAAGATCGTACCGAAAGGTGACTACCCAGTAGGTAAAGTTGACGGCGATGGACACCTTGAATCATCTGATCCAATTAAAGGTAAAGTTGATAAACCACGTTCAATCATCACTTACGTCTACAAAGAAGTGAAAGGTGACGTTTACGTTCACTATAAAGATACTGAAGGTAACACAATCAAGACTTCAGTTGTTGATGAAAAAGATCAACCAGTCGATAAAGACTACGATACAGTAGTAGATAATCGTCCTAAGACTATCACAACAACTGATGGTAAAGTTTACGAATTGGTGCCAGCAGGTAACTACACTGTAGGTAAAGTTGATGGACAAGGTCACCTTGAGTCATCAGACGCTACAACAGGTAAAGTTATAGAAGGACGTAAAGATGTTACTTACATCTACAAACTCAAAGAACAACCAGCACAACCTAAGGGTAATGTTTACGTTCACTATGTAGATGAAAATGGTAACACTATCAAACAATCTGTAACAGATGAATTTGGTCAACCAGTAGGTAAAGATTACGATACAGTAATTGATAACCGTCCTAAGACAATTGTTACTGCTGATGGTAAAGTTTACGAATTGGTACCACAAGGTAACTACCCAGTAGGTTCTGTAGATGGTGATGGTCACTTGACAACAACTGACCCAGTAACTGGTAAAGTTATCGAAGGTGATAAGAACGTAACTTACGTTTACAAACTTGTCGATACAACTCCAGAAAAACCAGTAACACCAACACCAGGTAAACCTGAACAACCAACACCAGGTAAACCAGTTGATCCAGCTCCTAAAGCTCCAGCTAAAGCTACTCCGGTTAAACCTGCACAAGAAATGGCACAATTGCCAAACACTGGTGAAGAGTCTAACGTAGCAGCTACAGCAGCTCTTGGATTGCTTGCAACTGCATCTGGATTGGCTCTTGCGGCAAAACGCAAAAAAACTGAGGAATAATATTCCTTCGACTTACCCCTAAAACTTATGAGTGACTAGTCCTAATAAAAACTAACTACTCTTAAGTAAGAATAAGCCGATTAGCTTCGTTCTAAAAAAGACACATTCCGATATGGGATGTGTCTTTTTGTCGTGTTTGAAAATGAGAGAGGGTGTCTTAAATGTTAGTCTAAGTCTCATTTAGGCTTAGTATTAGAGAGTAAAGGCTTAGTTTAGTAAGCTAAAATCTTAGATGTGGAAGAAGTAGACTTTGAATTTTAAGACAACTTTAAGTTTTGTTTTGCAAAATGTAAGGTGGGTGAAAATGCTATGAAATGAGCATTTTTAGTATTTATACAGCATAAAGCGTTTGCAATCTTTTTTGAGGGAAATAAGAGTTTATATTAGAGCTTACAAGAATTTTATGATAAAATTTATCGGTGAGTTTTAATTCATAAAACAAGAATGGAGTAGATATGTTTTTTAGAAGGAACGAAGGGGTATATCGCGAAACTGATTGCGTGACTCGTTTTAAATTGATTAAATCAGGTAAGCAATGGCTTCGTGCTGCAACATCTAACTTTGGACTTTTCAAGGTCGTTAAAGGTGTGACAGACGCACCATCAGTTTCAGCACAAAGTGTTGAAGAGAAAACACCGCTTCTCTCAGGGCAAGCTCTACTTAAAGGGATTGCGGCGGCAGGTGCAGTGGCTGGAGGAGCAGTAGCGACTTACACTGCCCAAGCGGAAGAAACGACAACTCCGGCTTTGGAAAGTCAAGTAACTGCTAATCAAGATGTGGCTGTCAACTCTGAGTCAGTGGTATTGAGTGCAGCACCAGCTTCTGAAACTTCAGCAGTAGCATCAACAAGCCAAGAGTCTACAAGCTCTTCAGTTGATGCTCAAGCAAGCACAGAAGCATCAGTTTCAGTATCACAATCTGTGTCTCAATCCATTTCTGCTGAATTGTCACAAGCTATCTCTGAATCTGCATCACTCAGCAAGGAGTACTCAACTTCTGATAGCCAGTCACAAACTGAAAGCACAAGTGGTTCAAACTCTGAATCAGCTTCTGATTCAGCAACTTCAACAAGTTCAGTTGCTTCAGAAACTGCAAGCCAAGATGATGAAAAATCTGTTTTGGATCAAAACGTTTCAGAAGCAGAATTGCTTGTTAATATTGCTAAAAACTATCAAGCAAAATTGACAGACACAGCTGCTAAGGCTGAAATTCAAACGGCTATTACAACCGTTCAAGAAGAAGTCACTAAGTCAACGACATTGATCGCGGCATCAGCAACAAGCGCAGCTTACGCAGAACAGCGTGAGCGTCTTGGTAATGCCGTCGATAACATGATGACCAAGCTGACAAATGCTGGTTTCAATGGGAACTCTACAGTGAATGGCACACCAGCTATCACTTCAAACCTTAACCTAGCGACTGGTGAAACTAAGGTTTATACAGGAACTGGAACAGACTCAAACTATAATGTTCCAATTTACTATACATTGAAAGTGACAAATGACAGAACAAATCTGAATTTTGTCTACACTGTTTCCTATGTTAATCCTGCAACATCAACCCTTGGAAACATTTCGAAGATGAGTCCTGGATATTCTATCTATAATACAGGGACATCAACACAAACGATGTTTACTCTAGGTACAGGACTTACTCCTCCGACAAGTGTAACAACTTATATTACTAATTCAGACGGTACTCAAAGAACTACACCTTCACCTTATACAACACCAGTAACAACGGATAATGGCGGTTACAGTTGGGGACAAAATTTCCAAATGAATGGTTTTCAGGCTAAGAATGGTTATGGCTTAACATCGACTTGGACTGCTAAAATCACTGGTGATGACACATCCTTCACATTCTCACCTTTTGCAGCTAAGACTGATAAGACTAGCGTTAATTTCTTTAATGGTAGTCAGGTTATCGAGTCAGAGTCTGAAGCAGATACAACGAGTGCATCTTTAAGTACATCTCAAAGCATCGTAGAAAGTACTTCAACAGTAGAGTCTCAATCTGTATCAACAAGTAAGGTAGAATCTGCATCAGTTTCAGCATCTGAGTCAGAGGTTGTCTCATCTTCTCTTTCTCAATCAGAGGAAGCATCAGCATCCCTTTCAGAGAGTGTTTCAGAAAGTCTTTTTGAAAGTGCCTCAACAAGTGCATCAGTGAGCGCATCACAGTTAGAGTCAAATTCAGTCTCAGCTTCAGAAAGTGCATCAACTTCAACATCACAGTCTGAGTCGAACTCAACATCAGCCTCAGTAAGTGCGTCAACATCAACATCACAGTTGGAGTCAAATTCAGTCTCAGCTTCAGAAAGTGCATCAACTTCAACATCACAGTCTGAGTCGAACTCAACATCAGCCTCAGTAAGTGCGTCAACATCAACATCACAGTTGGAGTCAAATTCAGTCTCAGCTTCAGAAAGTGCGTCGACATCAGCTTCACAATCAGAATCAAACTCAGTTTCTACCTCTGAGAGTGAATCGACATCAGCGTCACAATCCGAATCAAACTCAGTTTCAACTTCAG
>NZ_KV809611.1:0-721 GCF_001812625.1 Streptococcus sp. HMSC064H09 | reverse complement strand
ACTCAGTTTCTACTTCAGAAAGTGAATCAACATCATCATCACAATCCGAGTCAAACTCAGTTTCGACTTCAGAGAGTGAGTCAACATCAGCTTCACAATCTGAGTCAAACTCAGTTTCTACTTCAGAAAGTGAATCAACATCGACATCACAATCCGAATCAAACTCAGTTTCAACTTCAGAAAGTGAATCGACATCAGCATCACAATCTGAGTCAAACTCAGAGTCAGCCTCAGAGAGTGCCTCAATTTCAGCATCACAATCTGAGTCAAACTCAGTTTCTACTTCAGAAAGTGAATCAACATCGACATCACAATCCGAGTCAAACTCAGTTTCTACTTCAGAAAGTGAATCAGTAAGCACATCACAATCCGAGTCAAACTCAGTTTCAACTTCAGAAAGTGAATCGACATCAGCTTCACAATCAGAATCAAATTCAGTTTCAGCGTCAGAAAGTGAATCAACGTCAACATCACAATCCGAGTCAAACTCAGTTTCTACTTCAGAAAGTGAATCAGTAAGCACATCACAATCCGAGTCAAACCTCAGTTTCAGCTTCAGAAAGTGAATCAACGTCAGCGTCACAATCCGAATCGAACTCAGTTTCAACTTCAGAGAGTGAATCAACATCGACATCACAATCAGAATCAAATTCAGTTTCAACTTCAGAAAGTGAGTCGACATCAGCTTCACAATCCGAGTCAAACTCAGTTTCAACTTCAG
>NZ_KV809610.1:0-7282 GCF_001812625.1 Streptococcus sp. HMSC064H09 | reverse complement strand
AACAACCTGATTTGGTTTTGGTTCATGGTGATACAACAACAACATTTGCTGCTGGCTTGGTTGCATTTTACAATAAAGTAAGTATCGGTCACGTTGAGGCTGGGCTTAGAACTTATGATAAATATTCACCATATCCAGAGGAAATGAATCGTCAGATGACTGACAGCCTTTCTGATTTGTATTTTGCACCTACTCAAGAAAGTAAAGCAAACTTATTGTCGGAAAATCATAAAAAAGAGGCAATTTATGTCACTGGTAACACAGCGATTGATGCCTTAAAACTTACAGTTAAAGATAATTATTATCATGAAGTTCTCGATAAAATCGATGAGAATAAAAAAATTATCTTAGTAACAATGCACCGAAGAGAGAATCAAGGTGAGCCAATGCGTCGAGTATTTAAAACTCTTCGTCATATGGTAGATGAGCATTCTGAAATTGAAGTGGTTTACCCTGTTCATTTGAGCCCTTCTGTACAAGCTGTAGCAAAAGAAATTTTAGGTGATCATGATAGAATTCATCTTATCGCACCTTTAGATGTCTTTGATTTTCATAATTTAGCTTCTAGAAGTTACTTTATTATGTCGGATTCTGGTGGTGTTCAAGAAGAAGCTCCATCACTTGGAAAACCTGTTTTAGTATTACGAGATACAACAGAGCGTCCAGAAGGTGTTAAAGCAGGAACATTGAAACTTGTCGGAACTGATCCAGACAAGGTGAAAGAAGCAATGACTTCACTTTTAACTGAAGAAGCTCTTTATAAAGAAATGTCTGAAGCTCCTAATCCTTATGGTGATGGTAAAGCATCTGAGAGAATTGTTCAAGCGATTAAAGTGTACTTTAATTTGGAAGATTCTGTATCAGAGTTTCACGAAGGAGGAAATTGAGTGTGAAAAGAGATAAAAAAATCTGGTATTGGATTTTATGTTTGATTTTCTTTGAAGCATTACTATTTCTCTACTGTAATCAAGTCAATCCTAATTTATTCATGTTTGAAGCTTTCTTTCTGATTTTAGGTATTGCTGCAGTATGTTTCTTAACAGAGATTCTGATTACTTGGCTAATCATTTTAAGTTTTGCTTTAAGTATCTTTGTATTGGTTAGTGGTGTTGTCTATCTTCCACTGAATGATACATTAGTTCTTATATTCAGTTTTCCTTTGTTAATGGGGATACTTTCAAAGATTAAGTATTACTTCTATAAATTTATTTCATCTGTTCAGATTGAAGAAGTCAAGGCTAGTAACGCTTATCGTGATTTATTAGAGGATAAAAAACCTGTTCAAGCACTTTTGATACATTGGTCTCATGAAGAACAATTCTTTGAATTGAGTCCTCGTGAATATAACCATTTGCTTACTAGTATCTATCATCAGATTTCAGATAAGCTGGATCGCTTTGAGCAAGTCTTTTATGTTTCTGAGGGGAGCTACTTAATCCTCTCAAAAAATGAATCTAGAAACTTAGAAAAGATTTATAAAACTAGTCTTGAAGAACATCTAAAAGAAATGACATTCACTAGGGGAAGTAGTTATCAAGGTATTCAATTTCAATCAGGTTTTCTTGTCATTGATAAAAAGAATTCCAAAAAATTTGATAACTATAGTGAATTAATGAGTAATTTAAACCGTCAGTTAGAAACGGATATTATTGTTGAGTATTAGGGGGAAGTTATGACTATCACAAACTTGTTTTTTGTATTTGCTTTATGTATTAGCCTTATTTTTGCGATTGCTTTCATTGTTTTGTTTACTGTTTATACAGTAATATATGAACGTGTTTCTCATAATTTCAAGGCGGTGAAACATGGTTAGTCAGTTTTTAATGATTTTCACCCTAATATCCATCTGGATTTCCTTAATTTGGGGTGTTGTTATTCTGGTATCAGCTGTTCATTTTTGGTTGAAACATAGTGATTTTAAGGTTGATAAGGAGGAACTTCCTTATTATCCTAAGGTTACGATTGTAGTTCCAGCCCATAATGAAGATGTTGTTATCTCTCAAACGGCTAAAGCTATCTTGAATATGAATTATCCTCATGACAAGGTAGAGCTACTTTTGTTTGCGGATAACTGTTCAGATAATACTTACCAAGAGTGTTTAGCTGTTCAAGCCTTGCCAGAGTATGCTGGACGTAATATTACCATTATTAATCGTAAAGGTACTGGTGGTAAAGCAGGTGTTCTGAACGATGCCCTTAAAATGGCTGATGGAGAATATATCTGTATTTATGATGCGGATGCCATGCCTGAAACTAATGCACTTTACTTCTTAGTTAAAGAAGTGATGAAGGATCCAGAACGAAGAGTGGCGTCCTTTGGCCGTAATAAAACAAGAAATGCAAAACAAAATTTCTTAACACGTTGTATCAATCAAGAGATTGTTGTCACGCAACGTGTTCACCACGTTGGAATGTGGCATTTATTTAAAATTGGTCGTATTCCAGGAACGAACTTCATTATTCAAACTGAATTCGTTAAAAGTATTGGTGGTTGGCGAAATGGTGCCTTGACCGAAGATACCGATATTTCCTTCAAGATTATGCAAAGTGGTAAATTAATTGCCCTGGCATATAATTCTGAAGCCTTCCAACAAGAACCTGAAACGCTTAAAAGTTATTATATGCAACGTAAGCGTTGGGCAAAAGGTAATTACGAAGTTGTTATCTCGAATTTTAAACATTTGTTCGGTAAAGGAAATTGGCGTGTAAAACTAGAAGTAGCGAATTACTCTTGTATTTTCTTCTGGTTTAATGGTGCAATTGTCTTATCTGATTTAATCTTCTTTGCTAATGTCTTAGCCATTGTTTTACATATCTTTTTCCCAACCGTGCAGATTCCGTTTGCCTTTGATGCAAGTAATATTTACATTGCTCAATTAATGTTGTTTAACTGGCTCTTGATGATTGGATTATATTTATTGCAAATCAATGTTGCCCTAGCTTCACAATTTGGACAAGCAACCAGCAAACAAATTTGGTTAGCGATTCTCTCTTATTTTAGTTACGCACAGTTATTCATTATTGTTTCTTTAGATTCGTTGTGGTCTATTATCATGGATAAAATTCTTCATCGTGAAGGAACAACATGGGTTAAAACTAAGCGTTTTGCAGAATAGGAGTATGTATGAAAACAAAATATTTTAAATATTTATGGTTTGTAGTTATCCTTGGCTTATTTGTTTTTTCAATGTTTACCATAAGAATGAAAACGAAAACTGATATTCAAGATAGAATTTATCAAAAATGGGAAAAACACTTCGTAGTCAAAAAAGGCAACGAAGCATATGTCAAAACTACTAATGACAAAGACAAAGATGTTGTTCTTTCCGAGTCACAAAGTTACGGAATGCTAATCACCGTGCGAGCAGCTAAGAAAGGTTTAGCTAATCAAAAAGATTTTGAAAGACTCTACAAGTATTATTTGTCACATCGTATTGAAGGCAATCAATTGATGTCTTGGGAACAAATTGTTCAAAAAAGTGCTAAAAATGTTGATGATCACAATGCAACTGACGGGGACCTTTATATTGCCTATGCCTTGATTGAAGCCTCAAAACAATGGCCAAGCCATAAAGATGAGTATCAAACACAGGCCAAGGCCCTCTTGCAGGATATTCTCAAGTATAACTATAATGAAAATATTGGAATTTTGACTGTTGGGAACTGGGCGAACAAAGATTCCAAATATTATAATCTTATGAGAACTTCAGATACTGTACCTAAGCAGTTCCAAGCTTTTTATGAAGTTACAAAAGATAAAAAATGGTTGGATATTAATAACAAGATGTTAAGTAGTCTTGAAACGATTAGTTCTAAAACTAAGACTGGATTAATTCCAGACTTTATCTGGGTGGATGAATCAGGGGCTCGTGTGGTTAAGCCTTACACCATCTCAAATCAGTTTGATTCAACGTATTCTTATAATGCTTGTCGTCTTCCATACAATCTTACTCAGAGTAACGATGAAAAGAGTCAGAAAGTCCTTAATAAGATGTTGGATTTCTTTATGACTCAGAAAAATGTCTTTTCAAATTACAATTTGTCTGGTAAGTTTTTAGACGACCACCAAGCTGCAAGTTTTAAAGCACCAATTGCTTTTGCGGCTGAGAAGGATCAAAAGTACTTGAAATTAGTTCAGCAGAATAAGATTGTCTTTATGCAGGATCTTCCTGTTAAGAATTATTATGATTCTGCGATTATTACTTTAGTAGCCATGGAATTCTTCTAAGTAATAGTTAACTAATGACTCAAAATCTTCCCTAAACCTGTTATTTGGAAACAGTAGCATTAGGGAAGATTTTTTCTTATGACTAATGATTGAAAATAAATTAAATTTCAATCTCGAATGAACACGGAAAATCTCATTTTGAAAGGTTCTTAAGTTGGTTAACAATGGCTCTTAATGGTGAAAACTAATAAAGAAATCAAATGTAAAAAATCGTATTTTTAATGATTCTTCTTATGTTTTATGTAAGTCTTCTATGATATAATAGTTTGATGACTATTTTAAATGATATGGTTCCTCTAGCGAGCCACTTGGTTTTTATTGGTTTAACTTATCAGATGGTGAATACGCTTTTTGATTGGGAAAAAATAACCAAGAATGTTATTGTTAACACTGGGAAATTGAGATTATTCTTGCTTTTTATTAGTATTGCCATTGGTTTTCTAGTAAGTTCATTCTTTACATATGTTTTAACGCTATGTCAATCGTTAGCAAGCTCAATATCTTAAATTAGTGATTTTAAAAGACTTTTGATATAATACAAAAAGATGAAAATGACCCTTGAAAGGAATCCTTATGGATAAAATTATTGTGCAGGGTGGCAACACTCGATTAAGTGGTGAGGTTGTCATTGAAGGTGCGAAAAACGCTGTCCTCCCCTTGTTGGCAGCGACTATCTTGGCCTCGGAAGGTCAAACAACCTTAACTAATGTTCCAATCTTGTCAGATGTTTACACGATGAATAATGTTGTTCGTGGTTTAGATATTGCTGTAGACTTTGACGAGGAAAACAATACCGTTGTCGTTGATGCTAGTGGAGAAATTCTTGATCAGGCGCCATATGAGTATGTGAGCAAGATGCGTGCGTCTATCGTAGTACTTGGACCAATTCTTGCCCGCAATGGCCACGCGAAGGTTTCAATGCCTGGTGGTTGTACGATTGGTAGCCGTCCGATTGACCTCCACCTCAAAGGTTTAGAAGCAATGGGTGCTAAAATTACCCAAGTTGGCGGTGACATCACTGCGACAGCAGAAAAACTAAAAGGTGCAACTATTTATATGGACTTTCCATCTGTCGGTGCCACTCAAAACCTTATGATGGCAGCGACTTTGGCTGATGGAGTTACAACCATTGAAAATGCTGCGCGTGAACCAGAAATCGTTGACTTGGCCCTTCTTCTTAACGAGATGGGAGCAGATGTCAAAGGTGCTGGAACTGAAACACTCGTGATTAAAGGTGTTAAAGCTCTCCATGGTACTAAACATGCGGTTGTTCAGGACCGTATTGAAGCAGGTACCTTTATGGTAGCAGCAGCCATGACTTCTGGTGATGTCCTTATCAAAGATGCTATTTGGGAACATAACCGTCCTTTGATTTCAAAATTATTGGAAATGGGTGTCTATGTTAAGGAAGAAGACGGCGGTATTCGTGTTAAATCTGATGTTTCACAATTGAAACCAGTAACCGTTAAAACTCTACCTCACCCAGGTTTCCCAACTGACATGCAAGCTCAATTTACAGCACTTATGGCAGTGGTAAACGGGGAATCAACCATGATTGAGACAGTTTTTGAGAATCGCTTCCAACACTTAGAAGAAATGCGTCGTATGGGACTTCATTCAGAAATCCTTCGTGATACGGCTATGATTCACGGTGGTTTGCCACTTCAAGGTGCTCAAGTTATGTCTACTGACCTTCGAGCTTCGGCAGCACTAATTCTTACAGGGATGGTGGCTGAAGGAACAACTACTGTTGGTAAATTGACACACTTGGATCGTGGTTACTATCAATTCCATGAGAAACTAGCTAAACTAGGAGCAAATATTTCACGTGTAAGTGAGGCTTAGTATGGAAACTGGTAAAGGCTATGTTTTTCGTCAATTATTACTTGTTTTGAGTGTGTGTGTGATTGGCCTTGCTTTTCTAGCAATCGGATTGATGATTGGCTATGCTGTTTTAGGAGAGGGCAAGGATCCTATAAGCATCTTAAAACCAGAAACCTGGCAAGCAATTGTTGCTAAATTTACAGGAAAATAAAAGGGAGTGGGAAGTAATCCCGCTCCTTTAGTCATGACATTCATATAAAAGAAAGAGAACAATGGCAAAAAGAAAGACATCTTTAACAAATAAACAGAAACGTCAGCTAGTCTCGTTACTAATAACGGTCTTGATTGCAGTTTTAGGTTACATTGGGACGAGCAATAAGCTATCGCCTAATAATCCAATCAAGCAGGTAGCTAGTCTAGTCTCGGGAAAATCCAATAACTCCGTCAAATCAAACGGTTCAACAAATGGAAAGGCTACGCCACAAGAGCAGCTTGCTGAGTCAGTGATGACTAGCTCCGTCAAGAGTCAACTAGGAAACTCCTTAGAATGGAATGGGGCAGGGGCTTATATTGTTAATGGTAATAAGACTAATCTAAATGCTAAGGTTTCTAGCCAACCCTATGCCAATAACCAAGTCAAAACGGTTCAAGGACAAACGGTTCCTACAGTTGCGAATGCCTTATTAAGTAAAGCAACCAGACAGTACAAAAATCGTCAAGAAACAGGGAATGGCTCAACCTCTTGGACACCTGCGGGATGGCATCAAGTTCACAATCTTTCAGGAGAGTATAGCCATGCCGTAGATAGAGGTCATTTGTTGGGCTATGCACTTGTAGGTGGTCTCAAAGGATTTGATGCCTCGACTTCAAATCCAAAAAATATTGCCGTTCAAACTGCTTGGGCTAACCAAGCTAATAGCGAAAGTTCTACGGGACAAAACTATTATGAAAGCCTGGTACGAAAAGCTCAGGATAAAAACAAACGTGTCCGTTATCGCGTTACCCTTATTTATGAAGGAGATAACCTCATTCCATCAGGATCACATCTTGAAGCCAAGTCAGCTGATGGCTCACTTGAGTTCAATGTCTTTGTTCCAAATGTACAAGAAGGGATTACCCTAGATTATTATTCAGGAAAAGTAACGGTGAATTAAAGCAACAAACGACTCTGATTGGAGTCGTTTTTAGTATCCAGAAAACAAAAACCCACCTACAGGTGAGTTTTTTGTT
>NZ_KV809609.1:754-1090 GCF_001812625.1 Streptococcus sp. HMSC064H09 | reverse complement strand
TAGCAGCAGACGGTACTGTTACATTTGTTCCAGAACCAAGTTTTACAGGAACAGCACCAGCGGTTACAGTTGTTCGTGAAGACAAGAACGGAACAAAAGCTTCAGCGACTTACACACCATCAGTAACACCAATTACAGTGACTCCTACAGACAAGGTTTCTGCGGATGTTCAAAACGTTCCTCAAACCCAAACACCAACCTTTGATTTGAGTAATGATAAGACTGCTGAAATCACAAGCAAGAAATTGGTGGATCCAGCAACTGGTCAACCGACTGATGAAACAACTGTAACAGTAGCAGGAGAAGGTAGCTATACTATCGACCCAACGACTGGAG
>NZ_KV809609.1:0-654 GCF_001812625.1 Streptococcus sp. HMSC064H09 | reverse complement strand
CAACTGTTGTGCCAGCAGTTCCAACTGCAAACCCTGCAACTTCTAAAGATGTTCAAGGTGCAACGCAAACAGGGACACCAACTTTTGCAGGAACAACTGTTCAAGTGAATGGTGAAGATAAAGCTATTACGATCAAAGATAATAGCTACACGCTTTTGGATAATGATGGTAACGAGGTAACAAGTACACCAGCTTATGCCGCTGATGGTACAACTGAAATTGGTACTTACTCTATCGATTCAGCTACTGGTCAAGTCACTTTCACACCGACTGATAAATCATACACAGGTGTAGTAACACCGGCCAAGGTTCAAGCTGAAAGCTCAAACGGTATCAAGGTGGACACAACTTACACGCCTGAAATCGTTCCAGTAACCCCAACAGCAACACCAGCTGAAACAACTGATATTCAAGGTGCGACACAAACCGGTAAACCTGAATTCAAGGGTGGAACTGTAACAGTAGATGGCGTTGAGAAAACAGTAGCGATTAATGAAGCTGTTCCAGCGACCTTCGATGATGGTTCAACGACTAAGACAGTTGATGGTGTTGGTACTTACACAGTAGCAGCAGACGGAACAGTTACATTCGTACCTGAAAAATCATTCGTTGGAACTGCACCAGCAGTGATGGTTGTTCGTGAAGATAAGAACG
>NZ_KV809608.1:0-708 GCF_001812625.1 Streptococcus sp. HMSC064H09 | reverse complement strand
AAAACTCATCCCCCCTCTTCTCCTGAAAGTGAAACAGCAACAGCTGATAGAGGTTATAATAATTAGCGAGTTCTTCTGAAAAGTCTAGTGTCTTCCTAACGACTTCATGTGGACTTAAGGTTTGACCAAAGGTCTTCGAGTGAAATGATTTACAAGATAACTTACGGCTGTCCTTTTGGAAGAGTCGCCAGTGATTTTTCAAGGCTCGGTAGGGGAGTGATTTCTTATCAAACTGGTTCATAATGGCAATTCTTGTCTTTAAAAAGGCACGTCCAAGGTGCTGGATGATGTGGAAACGATCAATAATGATTTCGGCGTTTGGGAAAAGTCTGCGAGCTAGTGGGATATAGGCTCCTGACATATCCATTGTAATAAACTGTACCTTTTGTCGAACTTTCAATGGGTACTTCAAAAAGTGGTTTCGAATCGTGGTTTGACGGCGATTATCAAGGATGGTTATGAGTTTGTTGGTCTCATAGTTTTGCGCCACAAAAGCGAGTTCACCTTTCTTGAACCCAAACTCATCCCAAGACATAACAGCTGGGAGCTTGTCATAATGTTCCTTGAAAGTAAACTGGTCAAGTTTACGATAGACAGTGGATGTCGACACACGAAGTCTTCTGGCAATATCTGTTAGTGACACCTTTTCAGTAAGGAGCTGTGCAACTTTTTGCCGGACTAGATTGGAGATTTGGCAGTTTTTCTCAA
>NZ_KV809607.1:0-1154 GCF_001812625.1 Streptococcus sp. HMSC064H09 | reverse complement strand
TTTCAAGTTTTCAGCATCTGGAATTACTGAGTCAACAAGTGAAGCGTAACGACGGTCGGTGTGTGCTGAGTGCTCATCATCACGATCCATAAATCAAATTTCATTTCAGATTATAGATTAATTTACTGTCTAACCCCAGAAAGCATCTTCTACTGCTTGATCTGATGAAAAGAGCCAAACTTCCTTGATCTTTCCATCATCCATGCGAAAAAGATCAATACCATTCATGTTGAGTTCCTCGCCGTCTGGGCGAGTTCCGACAAAGGTCACATTGGCTGCTACAAGATCAATATTTTCAGACACCCAGTTAGTCAATACTTTGAAGGTACCGTTTGTTTTTTCTGAAAATTGAGCCAAGTGTGCTCCAAGTGCTTCTTTTCCAACAACTGTACCGGAATTACTATGCTGACCTGGCTGGTGCCAGATAATATCATCTGCCATAGTCTCAAAAACAGCTGGAAAATCACCTGTTATAAGACCATTGTTATATGCATTAAAAATTTCTAAATTTACTGACATGAGTTACTCCTCGTTTCTTTTATTTATGATATAATATTATCACTTACTAACAAAAAGACAAGTAGGCACTTTATTGTTATCTAGTATCAAATACGATACTATTATTGTCAAATAAGAGAATAATTTTAAAAAATTTGGAGGAATTATGGTAACCAAAGTCAGTGAATACGGAATTTGTCCTTTTGCCACGACGCAGCGTGTACTAACAGGCAAATGGGCTCTAGTCATCATCTATCAACTCAGTACGGGGACTAAGCGTTTTAATGAACTACAACGTCTAATTCCTGGCATTACCCAAACCATTCTAACACGACACCTCAGACAGCTCGAGAAGGATAAAATCGTGGAGCGTAAAGTCTATGCTGAAGTTCCCCCACGAGTCGAATACAGTCTAACTGAAATGGGTAGAAAATTTCAAGGTGTCCTAGATGCCATTGAAAGTTGGGGACTGGAGTATATCGAAACCCTAGACTAATTATCTCCTCGGTTCATCTCACCTTACAAAGTGAGACGAACCGAGAGTCACTTCTCAAAAAAAAAGGCGGAATAAATTCCGCCTTTTATCTTTTATAATTATTTTCCAAGGTAGTATTCAGCAACTACGTTCAATTTTTCGTCAAATTCGAATACCAATG
>NZ_KV809606.1:36244-36502 GCF_001812625.1 Streptococcus sp. HMSC064H09 | reverse complement strand
AGTTTCGTATAGTAGTTTGGCAGCGATTATCAAGTATAGTTATGAGTTCGTTTGTCTCATAGTTCTGTGCCACAAAAGCCAATTCCCCTTTCTTGAAGCCAAACTCATCCCAGGACATAATAGCTGGGAGTTTGTCATAATGTTCCTTGAAAGTAAACTGGTCGAGTTTACGATAGACAGTGGACGTTGACACGCGAAGTCTTCTGGCAATATCCGTTAATGACACCTTCTCAGTTAGGAGTTGTGTAACCTTTTGTC
>NZ_KV809606.1:0-36144 GCF_001812625.1 Streptococcus sp. HMSC064H09 | reverse complement strand
TACACTGGAAACGACGTTTTTTCAGACGTAGTAGTGTTGGAGTTCCAGCTTGCTCAAGAAGAGGGATTTTAGAAGGCTTTTGAAAGTCGTACTTGATCATCTTTCCATGGCAATGAGGACATGATGGTGCAGGGGAATCGAGTTTTGCTTGAATCTCGATATGAGTATCAGTTTCAAAAACAAGTGAAATATTGATATTTTGGTCTTTAATTCCGATTAATTCTGTGGTATTCTTAATAAGTCTCATAAGTTCTTCCTAATGATGGTTTGGTTGCTTTTCATTATAGTTCTTATGGGACTTTTTGTCTGCATTCAAAAAGCTCTATAATCTCTACAGTAGTTTTACCCACTACAGAAATTATAGAGCCTTTTTTTCTCACCTTTTTACTTTTTATGTTTCTCCACCCAATGACAATAATTGACAAGAAAGCGGTTCCCACCATTCCCCAAAAAAGAAAAGAGTCAATATAATCAAAAAAAGTTTTGCGTTCACCATAGACCGAGGTAGAGCCATCTTTCCAAGTAATGGTTTTGTCCCTATCATCAATCCTTTTGTAGGACTCATCATTATAAGTCAAATAATGATCCTTCCGTACATACATATTCAAATAGTTATAGCCGTGCTTTGTGGGAAGGTCTGAAAACAGACTTTCCTTGGCGTAAACTTCAATGTAGATGGTTCCATCTTTAAGACCTTTAATTTTCTGAGTTCGAGCATTTTTGATAAGGAGTTTTCCATCTTGTACAATCTCCCAATCGTACTTACGACTTCTTCCTCCTTCGTTATAGGAAATAGCAAGCTTGTGGTTTTCAGACTGCCATAGCCCGTAGATACTATTTTCACTGATACCATCATAAAAGAATCTAATATAGATGTTGACTATAGGTACCATGATTAGAAAACAAATACTCAAAATCTTGACTAAACGGCCTTCGAATTTACCCCAATGTGCTCGCCATCCAGTTTTGTACTTTTGTGTTCTTCGATATTCATTTTGTGAATGGTCACTTATATTAATTTTCTGTCGGTCAGCGTATTTTCTCTTTAGTAGATGCCTCATTTAGCCTATTTTTCCTTTTTAGATTTCTTTTTATTCTCCAATCGACAAAAATGGCATACAAAATCATAGAACCAATAATTCCAAAAAAGATATAAGGTTCCAGACGATCAAACAAGGTTATTCGTTGACCATAAGGAGATTTTGAACCATCTTTCCAGGTAATGCTCTTGTTTTCATCATCAATCCGTTTGTAAGATTCACCATTATAGGTCAGGTAATTGTCTTTACGAACGTACATATTCAAATAGTTGAGGCCGTTTTTAGCGGGGAGGTCTGAAAGTAGGCGTTCCTCAGCGTAAACTTCAATGTAGAGGGTACCATCCTCGAAGTGTTTAATATCATCGATGCGTGCATTTTTGATGAGGACATTTCCATCCTGAACAATCTCCCAATTGCGCTTACCTGACTTGTAACCTCCTTCGTAGGATATGGCAAGCTGATGGCTTTCAGATTGCCAAAGACCATAGATACTGTCTTTATATACGTTATGATCAAAGAAAATAACATAGATAATGAATATAGGTAAGATGATTAGGAAACCTATCCCCAAAATGTTAGCTAAACGGTCTGTAAATTTATCCCAGCGTGCTCGCCATCCCGTTTTACATTTTTGTTCTTTTCGATATGCTTTTCGTGACTGATACTTTCGATTGAGTTTCTTTCGGTCAGCGTATTTTCTGTTTGTTTGGTGTCTCATTGAGTTTTTCTCTCCTCTTTTGCCGAGCCTCTATAATGATAAGAAATGAGCAAATCCCCATAAGTATCAAATAGAAGGCTTCAAAAACCTCATCTATAGTGGTTTTCCGTTCACCATAAGGGCTGGTAGAACCATCTTTCCAAGTAATAGTCTTGTTTCCAGAATTGATACGCTTGTAGGACTCACCGTCATAGGTAAGATAATTATTTTTGCGAAGATAGAAATCCATATAGCTGAAGCCGTCCTTGGTGGGGAGGTCTGTCAGGTAGCCTTCCACAGTGTAGAGCTCCATGTGAAGAGTCCCGTCATTAAGCCGCTTGACCGGGCGAGTTCTAGCAGCATAGATAATATACTTACCATCCTGTACGACTTGCCAGTCGATATTTCCTCGCTTGCGAATATGCTTATAGGAAATCGCTAACTTATGATGATCAGATTGCCAGAGACCATAAATGTTATCTTTGTTGACGGTATAATGATCGTAATAATAAAAACCACCATACAGCAGTGCAAGCAGCACTAAGATAATCAATTCAGATGTTGGCTCTAGTGGGATGATCTTTCTCCAATCAAACCGCCATCCTTTAGGTTCTTCAATACTTTGGCAGTCGCTATTTATATTTTCCTCTCCTTTAGAGAGGTTGATTAATTTTTTCTTTGTCATACCTAATCCTTTCATCAACCATTGTAACAAATTCATCTCCCAAGCAAAAGCTAGCCTGATTTGTGATATAATTGGGAGTGATTGCGGGCAAGAAAATCTTATTTCTTGCCAGACTTGTAAAAATAAAACAGAGGATTTTAAGATGAAACTGACACTCCATGAAATTGCCAAGGTTGTTGGCGCTAAAAATGATGTCACAGCCTATGAAGATGTTGCCATTAACCAGATTGAGTTTGATAGCCGTAAGATTACAGCGGGCGACCTCTTTTTGCCGCTCAAAGGTGCGCGTGATGGACATGATTTTATCCAAACAGCCTTTGACAATGGTGCTCTAGCGACATTCACAGAAAAAGAATTATCGGCTGATCAAGCTCACATTCTAGTCGATGATGCTCTTGAAGCCTTCCAAAAACTAGCTGCCTACTATCTTGAAAAGACCGGTGTTGACGTTATTGCGGTGACTGGTTCTAACGGTAAGACAACGACCAAGGACATGATTCATGATATCTTGGCCACAACCTATCGTACTTACAAAACCCAAGGTAATTACAACAATGAGATTGGTCTTCCTTATACAGCCCTCCACATGCCTGATGATACGGAGAAAATCGTCCTTGAGATGGGGCAAGACCACATGGGAGACATTCACCTCTTGTCAACCTTGGCGAAGCCAAAAACAGCTGTTGTTACCTTAATCGGAGAGGCTCACTTGGAATTCTTCGGTAGTCGTGACAAGATTGCTCAAGGTAAAATGCAAATGCAAGACGGTATGCCTGATGCTAGTCTCTTGCTTGTACCTAGTGATCCTATCGTCGATTCATTCTTGCCAAGCAATCTTGAAGTTGTACGCTTTGGGGATGGTGCGGAGCTTACGGTCTCTGAGTTAACAGAATTCAAGGATCACCTCACCTTCTCAACGAATTTCCTAGACGGACAAGTTACCTTGCCAGTTACTGGAAAATATAATGCCACAAATGCCATGGTTGCTGCCTATGTCGCAAAACACTTGGGTGTAACTGAGGAAAATATCCTCTCAGCTCTTGCTAACTTGCAGCTTACAAAGAACCGTACTGAATGGAAAAAAGCAGCTAACGGTGCCGACATCCTTTCAGATGTCTACAATGCCAATCCAACAGCCATGAAGCTCATTTTGGAGACCTTCTCAGCCATTCCTAAGAATGAAGGAGGTAAGAAAATCGCTGTCTTAGCCGATATGAAAGAACTCGGTGAACAGTCCGTGCAACTTCACACACAGATGATTCTAAGCCTGACACCAGATGCTATTGATACGGTGATTTTCTACGGTGAGGATATTGCAGAATTGTCGCAACTTGCTAGCCAAATGTTTCCACTTGGTCATGTTTATTATTTCAAGAAAACAGCTGACGAAGACCAATTTGACGCTATGGTCAAACAAATCAAAGAAAGCCTAGGCGAGCACGATCAAATCTTGCTCAAGGGCTCTAACTCTATGAACCTAGCTAAGGTCGTGGAAGAATTACAAGCTAAGAATTAAGTTCTCTAACCTGCTCTCTAAAGCAGGTTTTTGCTTTACCCTGAAATTTGATATAATAGCAGGCATAGTAATTTCAGCAGGAGAAGAGAATGAAGAATTTTTTGACAACCACCCAAACTCATCCACCTCAGATACCTTTGCCCTATTATTTGCTCATGCTTTTGGCGATGCTACTTCTGAGTTACTTGAGTTGGCGTTGGTATAAGAATAAGATATGGCGTTGGACCTTTCTCACTATCCAAGCCATTCAACTCTTTGCCCTCTATACTTGGTACCTCTGGCAGGGCTTTCCACTTTACATTAGTCTGCCCCTTTACCATTGCCGCATGGCCATGTTTGCTGTTCTCCTCCTGAAAAATAGTAGAATAAAGAGCTATTTCGCTATTATGGGAGTCATCGGGACCTACTGTGCATTGATTTATCCAGTATTTGATCCCTATGAGTTTCCACATATCACAGGCTTTTCTTTCCTAATTGGCCACTATGCCCTACTGGTCAATAGCCTCAATGTCATCTTTAATAGTTATAAAACTCATCCCATCAGCAAGCGGCTGATTGTGGTGGCTACCTTATTACTAAATCTAGCTTTGGTAATAGTTAATCAGACCATCGGTGGAAACTATGGCATGCTTAAACACACACCATTTATTATGGGAACTCCCTTACTTGTCAAATACCTTGCTGTTTCAGGAGCTCTGATTATTCTCATGATCATCATGAAAAAAGGTCTGGAGCATTTTGAAAGGAAATATTAAATAAATGAAGAAACACGCTATCAGAAAGTTGATAGCGTGCTTTTATCTTTTCTAAACCAGACTTAGTTGTTTTTCTTTAGTTTATAAATATCATTTTTCTGGTAGTAGGTGATATCAGTATTTTTAAGCAGTTTTTGATATTTTGGATTATTTAAATCTTTAAGAGTAAAAATTTTGTCTTTCTTTAGATTTTTCTTCTCTGAGATGAAATTAGGGCCATAAGATGACATTCTATATAGTTCAACCCCTTTATCATATTTGTCTTCTGGATCGATAGGGTCTTTTGCAGATAAATTGATATCATAGGTTGCTTCGTATTTACCATTGATAAGTACTTTAACTTCAAAACGGTTAGACGAATCTGGAGATTCAAAATAGTATTTATTTTGATAAACGTCAGTAAATTTAATGCTCTCAACATTTTCATAGTTGTCTATAATATCAAGGGCAATCACCTGTTCAACATGTTTGGCGTGTTCTAAAATCTGCTCGTTCCAGTAAATGTGTTTAAAGCCGTCTCTGTTGATAGAGACCTTACGACCGTATACAGTTGGGTTATGTCGATAGCCATAAATAGTCAATGTTGGAAGAACGAGCAGGATTGCAATCGTGCTGTGTAGTATAATTTTGTTTATTTTGATTTTCTTGCTCAGATTAAGACATGACCAAATCCACATAACCCAAAATGGTGGGATGATTAGAGATAGGTAGTAATAGTAATCGTCTAAGGCAAACATAAAACCAAAGAGGTAGACTGCTAGAATTGGAGATAATAATAAGCAAAATATTTCTAGTGCAATCCAAACCGCTTTATGTCCTTTGCCTTTTGAAAAACTTTTACATAAGGCAAAAATATTTAATGTGTATATAATACTTGGAATCAGAAAAAGGGATATAGGAAACAAGCAACAGCTGATTATAGCTAGAACAGCAGAATATATCCAAATCTGATGCTTTTTCGTACCAAATGAAGGTAAGACAAGTGAAGGTAAAATCAGAAAGTAGGCATTAAAAATCATTCCCACAAGGGTTATAAAAACAAGTACTCCAACAAATTCCATAACAATCTCCCAATTATTTTATTTGTTTTATTCTAACACAAAACGCTTTCAGAATTGCTTTCACACTGTAATTTGGATATAATAAAAGAGCTGTGCCTGCGAGAATTATCGCAAGCCTCGACAACAAATGTAGCTTTCAAAAGACAGAAATTTTCTGAAAGAAGAGCTACAACGATCTTGCTTTTCGTTCTGGTAAAAAACCTATTGCCATTAGTAGCTCTGGGACATGGGATTTTTGAGATTTACAAAGAAGCTGCTGACATCCATACCACTAAGGAAAAGTAACAAAAAGATAATTTTTAAAGAAGAAAGAAAACTATGAGCATTCAAGACGAAATCAAAAAACGCCGTACTTTTGCCATCATCTCTCACCCCGATGCCGGTAAAACAACAATCACTGAACAATTGCTTTACTTTGGGGGTGAAATCCGTGAAGCTGGTACCGTAAAAGGTAAGAAAACCGGAAATTTTGCCAAATCAGACTGGATGGATATTGAGAAACAACGTGGTATCTCAGTAACCTCATCTGTGATGCAGTTTGACTATGCGGGTAAACGTGTCAATATCCTTGATACCCCAGGGCACGAGGACTTCTCAGAAGATACCTACCGTACCCTTATGGCGGTTGATGCTGCCGTCATGGTTGTTGACTCAGCCAAAGGTATCGAGGCCCAAACCAAAAAACTTTTCGAAGTTGTCAAACACCGTGGGATTCCTGTCTTCACCTTCATGAACAAATTGGACCGTGATGGACGTGAGCCACTTGACCTCTTGGAAGAGTTGGAAGAAGTGCTTGGTATTGCCAGTTACCCAATGAACTGGCCTATCGGTATGGGTAAAGCTTTCGAAGGACTTTACGACCTTTATAACGAACGCTTGGAGCTTTACAAAGGTGATGAGCGCTTTGCCAAGATTGAAGATGGGGATACTCTTTTTGCCAACAACCCATTCTATGAGCAAGCTAAAGAAGATATTGAACTCTTGACAGAAGCGGGTAATGAATTCTCAGAAGAAGCTATTTTAGCTGGTGAATTGACACCGGTCTTCTTCGGTTCTGCCCTTACTAACTTTGGGGTTCAAACCTTCCTCGATACCTTCCTCAAATTTGCACCAGAACCACATGGTCACAAGACAGTGGATGGTGACGAGATTGATCCTCTCAACAAGGATTTCTCTGGTTTTGTTTTCAAAATCCAAGCCAATATGGACCCACGTCACCGTGACCGTATTGCCTTTGTTCGTATCGTTTCTGGTGAATTTGAGCGTGGTATGAGTGTTAATCTAACCCGCACAGGTAAAGGAGCTAAGCTCTCTAACGTCACTCAGTTCATGGCCGAATCTCGTGAAAATGTCGAAAATGCCGTTGCTGGAGATATTATCGGGGTTTACGATACAGGAACTTACCAAGTTGGTGATACCCTTACTGTAGGTAAAAACAAATTTGAATTTGAGCCACTACCAACCTTTACGCCTGAGTTGTTCATGAAAGTTTCTGCTAAAAACGTCATGAAACAGAAGTCCTTCCACAAAGGAATCGAACAATTGGTGCAAGAAGGAGCCATCCAGCTCTACACCAACTACCAAACAGGCGAATACATGCTTGGTGCCGTTGGTCAACTTCAGTTTGAAGTCTTCAAACACCGTATGGAAAATGAATACAATGCCGAAGTCGTTATGACACCAATGGGTAAAAAGACTGTGCGTTGGATTCAACCTGAGGACCTCGATGAACGCATGTCATCAAGCCGAAATATCTTGGCCAAAGACCGCTTTGACCAACCAGTCTTCCTCTTTGAAAATGACTTTGCCCTTCGTTGGTTTGCGGATAAATATCCAGATGTAACATTGGAAGAGAAGATGTAATACGGCACAAAAGATGACGATTTTAAATCGTTCATCTTTTGACGCTAGCCCCTATCTTGTGTCTAGCTAGCCGTCTCACTAACTACGTCAGACGAATAATATCGATTCGTCTGACTTCGTGTCGTAAAATCTTAATAATGATATCTACACTACATACTATGAGACCGTGGCTAAGTTCCTCACTAACTCGAAAACGGAAAAATATCGTTTCCGTTTTCTCATGTCGTAATATTATGTATAGTTTATGTAAATCGTTCATCTTTTGACGCTAACCTCTATCTTGTGTCTAGCTAGCCGTCTCACTAACTACGTCAGACGAATAATATCGATTCGTCTGACTTCGTGTCGTAATATCTTAATAATGATATCTACGCTACGTCTCTAAAACAACACAAAATATAGGACTATCTAATCAGATAGTCCTATATTTTTTATAAACCTAATAGTTATCAAGTATACCTATGATTAATTACTTTAGATAATTACGATTATGATAAATCAAGCCAGCTTCTAAAAGTATGCAAATTGTTGATAGCCAGAAACTTGTTATAATTCCAAATTTTTCAGTTATAGAACTCATCAGAAAGACGAAAACTGAAAAAGCAAGGGTTGAAATGACTTCAAATACAGAATAAACATGTACTAACTGATTTTCATCCACAGTTTCTTGAAGAAAGACACTTTCAGGGACTTCTTTTAACTGAGAAAAGAAGCCGATTAAACTTGAGAAAAATAAAAATGTTTGTGTGTTTGAGAAAAAGAGGATACTGGCTGTGATGGTCGCCATTGCTAAGAGTGGAAAGAGAATACTTTTCCACTTATGAGCTAAAAACTTTTCGGATAGTTTGTAGACAATTATTCCACCTAAAATGATACCAAGGGAATAGGTTGTATTTGAGTAGCCCCAGTAACTTTCAGTTTGTTTTAACACCTCGGTTACAAAAACAAGGATTACAGATGACACCCAGATTGTATTGGAGAAGTCCTCTAATAAATTTGCTTGGACAAATAACTTTAATTTAGGATTTTTTGCAACTAACTTCCATCCTTTTACTAGAGTATCCAGATTAGTCTCCGACTCTAACTGCTCTATTTTAGCCTGAGGGAGAAAGAGCATCACAGAAGTAGAAAGAAGATAAAGAAATAGGACTATCAACATTGTAGAAAATAGGCCAACCGAAGCGTAAAGGAGTCCTCCCAGTCCCCAACCAATCAATTGCACTCCCTCACCACTTATTGATAAGGCAGCATTTGCCTTTCCCAAATTTGTGGCATATCTAGGAATCATGGCATAAGATACGGGCGACGCAAAGCCATCTAAGATAGAAATAGCGACAACAAAGATATACATTTCTAAGGCTGGAACAAATTGAGCCTTAATGAGCATTACAAGGAGTATTGCTAATAAAAAAGTCTTTCCACATTGAGTGAATGAAAGAACTCTATTTAGAGCTAGTTTTTTAGTCACCAATGGCACTAGAAGACTTGCCACGAAAGCTGATAATCCGATTAGAATCGGAACCATTGAGGTCGCAATAACGGATTTTGTAATGACGTAGATGTTTGCGATGAGAGATACCCTGAGGAAAATGTCAGCTAAATTAGCAAATAATTGAGAGAGAAGTAATTTCAGAAAGGATTTAGACATATCGTTTCTCCATATCGGTTACCAAATCAGGAAATGAAATTGGATTCACATATTTTTTAAACAAAATAATTTTACAAGAATAATAATCTTATTTAATAAATTCCCATATATGCTTTCTAACTATTTTCCTCTATCAATTTTTTTAAATGTGCTTCATAAGTCTTTGCAATATGCTCGCTCCCTGCCAATTTCATGGCCCCAATATATTTTTTCATTTCGATAATGGACTGATTATTTCCTTCTTTTTTATATTGATAATAATTTTGTGCATATTGAAAAACCAATCGTTCATAAATTTCAGTCTCGATAAAAAAGCATTGGTTTAATTGTTTTTCAAAATACAGTGCATCAATGAGTTCTTCTCTTTCTATGCATGTAATATAAACATTTAATAACATGGTTGATATCATGCGTCGATTATTAGGAATCTCTTTGTAAAAATCAGACCTTCTAGACATCTCCTTTGCCAAAACCATAAGAGTCTCATGGTTCAACACATCTAAGGTATTTGCAAAAATCAATAATTCATAATAACCCCAGTACTCAATACTAAATAGATAATCGGTTAAATCGGTTAGGTCTTGCTGTGTATAATAGCTTTCTCCCGATAAATCCTGCAAGCGAATTTTTAATAAAATAGTATTAATGTGATGAAACTTCTCTCGTTTAGGTTCTGATTCTAATTGAGAATTAAGTAACTTCTTTAATCCATCGATATCATGAGTTGATACAAAAAGTCGAATTTTTGACAATAGCTCATTCAGATCATCACGATGAAAATCATGGACAGCATACATGAATTCGTCAATAGGCATATTAATCTCGTCTAATATTAACATAAACTTTGTAATGGTTAAGTCTGTCTGTCCTTTTTCAAAACGAGACAGTTGAGATGTCGAGATACCAGCTTTTGCGACATCTTTTAATCGTATCCCTCTTGATTTACGAAATTTTTTAAAAATTGCTCCAAATTTTTTCATGGAAGCCTCCAGTTTGCATATATGGGAATATATATTTTTTTGTATCTTAACATAAAATACAGGAAAACAAAAGTGAGGTTATTACTGTGAATAGGCAATGATTGCTGTTTTTTATAAACACACAAAAAACCATAGGACTGCCAATTAAGACTGTCCTATGGTTTCTTTTATTTTTCCGTATTGAGTAATCTGCCTAGGAATCGTTGTAGGGCGAAGAAAACAATAAGGCTGGCCAATGTTTCTCCTAGGAAAGATGAGCTATTGACAATGAGTGAATAGAGATAAGGGCTTTGTCCCTTAGGGGCATAGCTTCCCCAAAAGATGACACCGGCTATAAAGTGAATGAGGTAACGAGCAAAGCTACCAAGCAGAATACCTCCAGTGATAAGCATCAGAGACTTGACTTTATTGTCTTGTTTAATGGCTTTATCAAGGGCTGGTTTGACCACACCACTGATACCAATCAGACTAAAGGCGACAAAGTACTCCAGAAAACCTTGTGTCAAGGTCAGCCAACCACCGGCGGCTTGCCCTGTAACAACTTGAAGTAGCCCCCAGATAAGACCGCCCATAGCACCAGCTTTTAAGCCCCAGCGAAAACTGAGGAGAAAGATAGGCACCATCTTAAAGGAAAGGGAAATCCAAGGGCCTAGTGACATGGGCTGAGTAACTAGGTCCAGGATATAAGCAATGGTTGCAAAGAGTGCAACCTCAATCATTGGTCGAATACTTGTTTTCGACATAAAAAACCTCCTATACCAATCGTCTTGATTGGCTATTTTTGCCACATCAAAACGTTGTCATAGAAGTTCTTCTATTTCAATCTATTTTGAGACACATCCCTACGCAGGTTCTAACCTGATCAGGTGGTAAGAGTTTAGGCAGTCTTGAAGAAAAAATTCAAGCTAGCCATTCTCAGCAATTGCTCCTCTTGTGACTCCTTAATTGTACTACCAGAAACCCATTTCTGCAAGTGTCTGAAATCCTAAAATTGTGGTATAGTTAAAGCAAGGATTATCTTTACAATAAAAAAGGAGAAATAACTATGGGACTTTTTTCAGGACTGCTTGGCAATGCATCTAAAAAAGATAATGATAAGGTTGAGCGCCAATTGGAGGGCATCTTAATTCCAGGTGAACAGGTGGAGTTAGCCTATGCCCTTGTTCGTGACTTGATTGTCTTTACAGAGAAGCGCTTGATTTTAGTCGATAAACAAGGTGTTACAGGGAAGAAGACTTCTTACAAGTCTATCCCTTATCACTCAATCTCTCGTTTCACTGTAGAGAGCTCGGGCCACTTTGACCTAGATGCTGAACTTAAGATTTGGATTTCATCAGCACTTGAGCCTGCAGAAGTGCTTCAATTTAAGAGTGATAATAATGTCTTTGAAATCCAACAAGCTTTGGCAGCAGCAGTGCTAGAGTAATGAGGAAGAAAAATGTTTATTGAAAAAGAACTGGGTTATAAGCGTCACTGGATTAATATTGACTCAGATATTATTTCTGAGCAATCCTATCTTTATACCAAGTATGATATTGACCAAGAAACCATAGAGTATGCCTTGGATAAAAATGAACGAGCTCACATGGACTACAACCGTGAGACTGGGACAATCACCTTTATCTATAACGTTCTGGCGCTTGAAAAGGACAAGGAATACTATGAAACCATTCCTCTGACCTTTATTGTTCAAGATACACGTTTGGTGACCATTAGTAACGAGGATAACGCTTATGTGATAAGCAAGATGCAAGATTATGTGGATAACCATGAGGATTTGTCTATCTACAAATTGCTCTTTGCAGGCCTTGAGATGATTTCAAATGCCTACTATCCCGTCATTGAACGCTTGGATCAGCAAAAAGATGAGGTTAGTCGACGCCTAAAACAGACAACGACGAGTAAGAATCTTTACGACCTTTCAGATTTGGAAACAGGCATGGTCTATTTGGTAGCTGCAGCCACACAAAACCGTCTTCTTTTGGAACACATCAAGGGGCACGCCATTTATCGTCGTCTCAATGAGGTCGAAAAAGAACAGTTTGATGATGCCATGATTGAAGCCAGGCAGTTGGTTGCCATGACGGATCTTATTTCTAAGGTCTTACAGCAACTATCAGGTTCTTATAACAATATCCTAAACAACAACCTGAACAACAACTTGAGCAATCTGACCATTATTGAGGTACTCTTGGGAGTTCTTGCCGTTATTACCGGTTTCTTTGGGATGAATGTTCCTCTACCGTTTATGACTGTCAGTCCAGCCTGGATTTTCATCATTATCGGTAGTGCGATTCTTTGTTTTGTCTTGGCCCGCTACTTGCGTTGGTTGGTCCATAAATAATAATTAGTGAGTGAAACCGTCTTCTCAAATTGGAGGCGGTTTTAAAACGTTATTCACTGTCTTTTTATTCTTAAATATGATAGACTAGATGAGTTGTTAAAATAAACGACTATTAAATACAGGTAGTTAACATACTACACAACCAAGTCTCATAAGGTGGCTTCGCACCGCCTTCAAATAGAAAGAAGAATACTTTGAAATTTACAG
Source organism: Streptococcus sp. HMSC064H09 (assembly GCF_001812625.1). Lineage (NCBI taxonomy): Bacteria > Bacillati > Bacillota > Bacilli > Lactobacillales > Streptococcaceae > Streptococcus > Streptococcus sp. HMSC064H09. The sequence continues at coordinate 23,348 of NZ_KV809606.1, read as the reverse complement.
ATTTAAACCTATCAGAAGACATCCAATCAGCTGTTGTTGCTGCTGGTTTTGAAAAGCCATCACCTATCCAAGAGTTGACGATTCCACTCGCTCTTGAAGGTAAGGATGTTATCGGTCAGGCCCAAACTGGTACTGGTAAAACAGCTGCCTTTGGTTTGCCGACCCTAGATAAAATTCGTACAGAAGAAAATACAATCCAAGCCCTTGTGATTGCCCCAACACGTGAGTTGGCAGTGCAATCTCAAGAAGAGCTTTTCCGTTTTGGTCGTGACAAAGGCGTTAAGGTTCGCTCAGTCTACGGTGGCTCTAGCATTGAGAAACAAATTAAGGCCCTCCGTTCAGGTGCCCACATTGTAGTAGGGACACCAGGTCGTCTCCTTGACCTTATCAAACGTAAGGCTCTTAAACTCAATAATATCGAGACTTTGATTTTGGATGAAGCGGATGAAATGCTTAACATGGGCTTCCTTGAAGACATTGAAGCTATCATTAGCCGAGTACCAGAAGAACGTCAAACCCTTCTCTTCTCAGCAACTATGCCTGATGCTATCAAACGTATTGGCGTTCAGTTCATGAAAGATCCTGAGCATGTGAAAATCAAGGCTAAAGAATTGACCAATGTTAACGTTGACCAATACTTTATCCGAGTGAAGGAACAAGAGAAGTTCGATACCATGACTCGTCTTATGGATGTTGACCAACCTGAATTGTCAATCGTCTTTGGACGTACCAAACGTCGTGTGGACGAGTTGACACGTGGTTTGAAACTTCGTGGTTTCCGTGCAGAAGGTATCCACGGTGACCTTGACCAAAACAAACGTCTTCGTGTTATCCGTGACTTCAAGAACGACCAAATCGATATTTTAGTTGCCACAGACGTTGCGGCGCGTGGTCTTGACATTTCAGGTGTCACTCACGTCTACAACTACGATATCCCACAAGACCCAGAAAGCTACGTTCACCGTATTGGACGTACAGGCCGTGCAGGCCAATCAGGTCAATCGATTACTTTCGTTGCTCCAAACGAAATGGGTTACTTGGGAATCATCGAAAACTTGACTAAGAAACGCATGAAAGGTCTTAAGCCACCAACAGCTCAAGAAGCCTTCCAGGCTAAGAAGAAAGTTGCCCTTAAGAAAATCGAACGTGACTTTGCGGATGAAGCTATCCGTTCTAACTTTGACAAGTTCAAGGGCGATGCGGTTAAATTGGCTCAAGAATTCACACCTGAAGAATTGGCCCTTTACATCTTGAGCTTGACCGTTCAAGACCCAGAGACAATGCCAGAAGTGGAAATCGCACGTGAAAAACCATTGCCATTCAAACCCTCAGGTGGTGGCTTTGGCGGTAAAGGCGGCAAAGGTGGCCGTGGCAACCGTGGTCGCGATAACAACCGTCGTGGTGGATACCGTGGCGACCGTAACCGCGATGACCGAGACGGTGGCCGTCGTGACTTCAAACGCAAGTCTAAGAAAAATAGCCGTGACTTCGAAAATCATGGCAATAAACGCCCACACCGTACCTCAAGCGAAAAGAAAAACGGCTTTGTTATCCGTAACAAGGGTGATAAATAAACAATGAAAACGCTCTATGAAATAGAGCTTTTTTTCATAAACCTATTTTTTGAGACTTCCCTTAGGTGAGTGCGGATGTCAGCGAACTTTTTCAAAGTTTCTAATTATAGTATTTTTTTATGAAAGCCCAAATATTATAAGAGTAAAATAGTTATTATGAGAAAGTAGAAGTAGTCTCAAGTAAAGTCAAAAAACACACGGTTATTTTTCCGTGTGTTCTTTGATATAGGCTAGTTTTTTCTCTCGGCTTTTTTTCTTAAAGAGTGCTTCTGCGCTCATGGCTTCAGGCTTGCTAGCGAAGGCTTCTGAGTAGAGGAGTTTAACTGGTAGGCGAGCTCTGGTATACTTAGCACCCCTGCCTGAGTTATGGGTTTTGAGGCGGCGTTCGACGTCTGTGGTGTAGCCTGTATAGAGGGTGCCATCAGCACACTCAACCACATACATGTAGGCCTTGCTATCCTTTTCTGTCATCGTTTAGGACTCACCTTTAGCCTTTTTTCCAAAGTAAATTTCAAAGATTTCGTCGGTATAGTCACCATTTTCCTTGTGCACAAAGAGAGGTGGAAGGATTTTCAAGCCATCTGTCGAGCCGTCTTTAATGGCTTCAATTAGGAGCATGTTAGCCTCACGTCCCATCTTAGGGTAGATAAACTGGATGCGTTTAGGTGCTAGATTGTACTGGCGCATGGTGTCAATGATATCCAAAAAGCGGTCAGGGCGATGTACCATAGCAATGCGTCCATTAGATTTTAGGGCATGACGAGCGACCTGGAAAATTTCTTCTAAATTGGTCGTAATTTCGTGACGGGCCAAGAGGTAGTGCTCTGACAGATTCTTCTTGGACGTTTCTGTCGCCTTAAAGTAGGGGGGGTTACAGAGGATAAGGTCCACCTGAGATCGTGGGGCATGGTCAAGCAAATTTTTTAGGTCGTCATTGACAACAGTCACTTGATTCTCTAGTTGATTAAGAGTTACGGAACGCTTGGCCATATCAGCCAGGCGTTCTTGCAACTCAACTAAGGTAATCGGTGCCTCAGTGCGTGTGCTGGCAAAGAGGCCGACGGCGCCATTTCCCGAACAGAGGTCGACGATTAATCCCTTCTTTGGAATTTTTGGAAACCGAGAGAGGAGGACACTGTCGATAGAATAGCTGAAGACCTCCTTATTTTGAATGATTTTCACATCTGTGGAGAAGAGCTGGTCAATGCGTTCTCCATCTTTTAAAATTGGATTTGTCATAGTTTTTATTGTAACAAAAAACAGCTCCCAAAGGAACTGTTGCGAGTGATTACTCTAGGACACCGAAGGTATATCCTTGATTTTTGAAATATTCGATAATTTGTGGAAGGGTCTGAACAGTGAGCTCCTTACCAGCTGTATCGTGCATTAGTACAACTTTAACAGTAGTTTCAGGGAAATATTTCTGTGAACCGTCCATATAAGCCATCATGCTTTCAGATGTGGTTGGACGAACAGAGAGTGGTTCTGCATCTCCGCAAAGCATGTTCCAGTCAATCCACTCGATACCTTCCTTGGCAAGAGCATGGTCAGTACTTTCTAGACCTTGCCATGACATATGACCACCAGGATAACGAAAAATTCTTGTCTTGAAGTCCTTGCCTAAGATAGCTTGGAAATTGGCATTGGTTTGGTTAACCTCAGAAACAATCTGACTTTGGTTAGGAACACGTCCTGGATAAAGCAGATTGAAATTATGGCTAAGACTGTGGTTGGCAATGGCATGTCCTTCAGTAATTTGGCGTTTGAGGATGTCCCCATTTTCAGGTGTGATGGTATAGCCGATGTGGAAGAAGGTTGCGTGAACGCCATACTCTTTCAGGATATCCATGACTTGTGGTGTCAAAGTGGGATCAATCCCATCATCAAAGGTTAAAAAGACTACCTTACCCTTAACATCATCTGATTTTCCTCGGATAGTGTTATTAACGGCAGTGACATCATAGGCGTAGTCAGACGCCTCAATGCTGTGGTTGCTTCCTTTTTTGAGTTGTGTTTTATCCTCTTTTTTAGCTTTTTCTGAAGATGAGCTTGTGCTATTAGCGACTTGTTCAGTCTTTTCAGCCTTGGCTACTTGTTCAGATTTCGTGTTATGGCGTTGGAATAGGACAAAGCCTAGGATAGCCAAAACAGCCAAGTTTGCAATAATAAGGCAAAGATTAAGTGCCTTTCTATTTTTCCCTATAATTTCAAAACTTTTTTTCATAGTTACATTATAGCTCAAACTATTAGAAAGTGCCACACCATTTTCAATAGTTTACAAAGAAATTCGATGAAAAAAGCGCTCCTTTTTTTGGTATAATAGAAAAAAACTTGTAGAAAAAGAGGTAAAAACGTGTTTTACGCTTATTTACGTGGGCTTGTTGTCTTCCTTCTATGGATTATCAATGGGAATGCCCATTACCACAATCGCGATAAATTATTGAACAAGGACGAAAACTATATCTTGGTTGCTCCGCACCGAACTTGGTGGGACCCTGTTTATATGGCTTTTTCAGCTCGTCCTAAGCAGTTTATTTTCATGGCTAAGAAAGAACTCTTCAAGAGTCGTATCTTTGGTTGGTGGATCCGTATGTGTGGAGCCTTCCCAATTGACCGTGAAAATCCTGGTCAAGAAGCTATCAAGTACCCTGTTAACATGCTTAAGAAGAGTAACCGTAGTTTGATTATGTTCCCAAGTGGTAGCCGCCATTCATCTGATGTTAAGGGTGGAGTTGCGGTTATCGCTAAGATGGCCAAGGTTAAGATTATGCCAGTTGTCTATCAAGGACCTCGTGAGCTCAAGGGGCTCTTGACGGGTGAACGTGTGGATATGAACTATGGTAATCCTATTGATATTTCAGATTTGAAGCGTTTGAATGACGAAAATATTCAAGAGGTTGCTCGTCGTATCCAGTCTGAATTTGATCGTCTTGATGAAGAAGCTTTGAGCTATCAAACAGGCAAAAAACCAAACCCATTGACTTATATTTACCGTGTACCTCTCGGTCTTGTGGCTATCATTGCAGTGCTTTTGACCATGGCTTTCTCATATGTAGCTAGCTTTGTTTGGAACCCTGAAAAACACCGTGCCAAAGAAACGCAGAAATAAGCTAATAACTCTGTCAGACATAGATCTGATGGAGTTTTTTTACTTTTTGATTTATTTTTCAAATTTTTTACGAATAAGAAAGAAAATATATCAATTAAGGAGAATAGCGTGAAGGAAAAGATTATAGCCTATGTCAAAGATAATCGTCTGTTTGTGAGTGTCATCGCTGTACTGATGGTGATTTTTTGCTTCTTTCTATGGATGACTTGTGGTGCGGGCAACAGTATGGAGGCGGAGACGTCTTATACAGATGTGACAGCTTTGTCAACCTCCTCATCCAAACAAAGCTCACAGTCTCTTTCTGAGGCGTCTTCCCAGTCAAAGACTGAAGGAAGTGAAAAGGATAAGTCAAAAGTAACAGTAGATGTTAAGGGGGCTGTGGCTAATCCGGGTGTTTATACCTTAAAAGCAAGCGCTAGGGTAACTGATGCCATCAAAGCCGCTGGGGGAATGACTGAGGATGCGGATGCTAAGAGTGTTAACTTAGCTGCAAGCCTGTCGGACGAAGAGGTTGTCTATGTGGCAACTAAGGATGAAAACCTTTCTGTTCTTGGTCAATCAGGAACTGGTCAGGTTTCTGACAAAGGAGGGCAAACTAGTGCTAAGGATGGCAAAATCAACTTAAACACAGCGACTTCAGAGGAATTGCAAACCATTTCTGGAATTGGAGCTAAGCGAGCAGAGGATATCATCGCCTATCGCGAAAGTCATGGTGGCTTTCAGTCCGTAGATGACCTGAAAAATGTTTCAGGAATTGGTGATAAAACGTTAGATAAAATCAGAGAGTCCATCTATGTGGCTTAAAAAAGCGCCAATCAATCTTTTTTCCTTGTCTCTTTTAATAGCTGCCCTTTATTTTACGATTTTTGTCACTAATGTTTACGCTATTGGTGCTTTTGTCTTTCTTATGGTCTGTTTTTTGAAGCATCATTGGAAGAATAAGGCAGCCCTAAAGTTGGTGGGACTTGTAGGTAGTTTCTTTTTGGTCTACTTTTTATTCTTGCACCACAGAGCTAGCGTACAAGATAAACAAGCCCCTGCTGAAATCAATCAGGTGACTCTGGTTGCTGATACGCTATCGGTTAATGGTGAGCAATTATCAGCTATCGGTAAGGCAAAGGGACAAACCTATCAGGTCTTTTACCGACTCAAATCTGAGAAGGAGCAGCATTTTTTCAAGACTACTAGTCAAACGCTAGTATTAAAAGGGAAAATTACGTTAACCCCAGCAACTGGTCAACGTAATTTTCAAGGGTTTAATTATCAGTCTTATCTAGCCAGTAAAGGTATTTATCGAATCGCTCAGATTGAGCGCTTGGACCAAGTGGTACCTCAAAAATCTCTATCTCCCCTAGCTTTTTTCCATCAACTGAGGAGGAGGGCTTTGGTTCATATCCAGACGCACTTTCCTAGTCCTATGAGACACTATATGACAGGCCTGCTCTTTGGATATTTGGATAAGGAGTTCGATGAGCAGAGCCAGCTTTACACAAGTTTAGGTATTATTCATCTATTCGCACTTTCGGGGATGCAAGTGGGCTTTTTTCTGGGATGGTTTCGCTACGGTCTCCTACGCTTAGGTCTTCCTAAAGATTATCTATTTATCGTCTTGCTGCCTTTTTCCTTATGTTATGGCCTAATGACAGGATGGACAGCTTCAGTCCTACGTTCCTTGGTTCAAAGTTTGCTGGCTGAGTTTGGTATTAAAAAACTGGACAATATGGGAATAACCTTGCTTCTATTGTTTCTCTTGTTACCTCATTTTCTCTTAACAGTGGGAGGTGTATTAAGTTGTTCCTATGCCTTCTTGTTGTGTTTGTTTGATTTTGAGGACTTGTCATCTTTAAAGAAATCAATCTATACGAGCTTGGTATTGAGTATTGGGATTTTGCCCTTTCTAACTTACTATTATGGAACCTTTCAACCAGTTAGTTTAATTCTAACAGCGATTTTTTCCATAGTATTTGATAGCTTTCTCTTGCCTGTATTGACAGTATTCTTTGCCCTCTCAGGACTGGTAATCTTTTCTCAAATCAACCCACTTTTTGAATGGATGGAGTCCTTTTTGACTTGGATACAATCCTGGATAGGTCAACCTTTGATTTTAGGGAAACCTAGTTTGTTTCAGTTTGGCTTGATGATAGCTGTATTGATTTTGCTCTTTGATTTTTGGAAAAAGCCTCAGTTTAGGATTTGCCTTTTGATGATTTTTGGACTTTTGATGGTCTGGGTCAAACATCCTTTAACCAATGAGGTGACTGTGGTTGACGTTGGTCAGGGAGATAGTATTTTTCTGAGGAGTATGAAAGGCGATACCATCCTAATTGATGTGGGTGGCAAGGTGACGTTTGGAACTAAGGAAAAATGGCAAGAGTCTAGCCAGACGAGCAATGCAGAGAAAACCTTGATTCCCTATCTACAGACTAGAGGAGTGTCTCAAATTGATTATCTGGTCCTGACGCATACGGACACAGACCATATTGGTGATTTGGAAGAAGTGGCCAAGTGTTTTAAGATTAAGGAAATCTGTGTCAGTCAGGGGGCTTTGACTAAGCCTAGCTTTGTTAAAAGACTTCGGACTATAAAATGCCCAGTTCACACTCTAAAGGCTGGCGACAAATTACCCATGATGGGAAGCAATCTACAGGTTCTTTATCCAAATAAAGTTGGTGATGGCGGTAACAATGATTCGATAGTTCTTTACGGAAAGCTATTAGGAAGCAGTTTTCTGTTTACCGGTGATTTGGAAAAAGAAGGAGAGGAGGAACTAATGGCCAGTTATCCAACTTTAAGGGCAAGCGTCCTAAAAGCTGGACACCACGGTTCAAAAGGTTCTTCGTCTGAAGCTTTTTTGGACCAGCTGCACCCCTCCCTTGCACTTGTTTCAGCTGGTGAGAACAATCGTTATAAACATCCAAATGATGAAACAATAGAACGTTTTAAGCAACGCCACATTAAAATTTTACGAACAGATAAAGACGGAGCCATCCGTTTTAAGGGCTGGTTTAAATGGTCAAGTGAAACTGTCCGATAATTGTTAGAGTTCTTAATTTGTCATGCACCTCAATCTATGGTAGAATGTAAAAGCTAATATTCCAGTATAAGAAAGATTGAACAGTATGCGTAAAATTATCATCAATGGTGGTAAGAAACTTCAGGGAGAAGTTACAGTATCAGGGGCTAAAAACTCAGTTGTTGCATTGATTCCAGCCATCATTTTATCTGATGGAGTGGTTACCCTTGACGGGGTACCAGCAATCAGCGACGTCGATAACCTAATTGAAATTATAGAAGTAATGGGTGGTTCTGTTAAGCGTGATGGCGAAACACTCGAAATTGATCCACGAGGCGTTAAGGATATGCCAATGCCATTTGGTAAGATTAACAGTCTTCGTGCTTCTTACTATTTCTACGGTAGCTTGCTTGGACGTTACGGTCAAGCAACAGTAGGTTTGCCTGGTGGTTGTGATTTGGGACCACGTCCTATTGACCTTCACCTTAAGGCTTTTGAAGCGATGGGTGCTAGCATTTCCTATGAAGACGAATCTATGCGTATTGCGACTGATGCTGGTCAACGCATTAAGGGTGCTCATATCTACATGGATACGGTTAGTGTTGGAGCGACGATTAATACCATGTTGGCAGCGGCTAAGGCTGACGGTCGTACGGTCATTGAGAATGCGGCGCGTGAACCTGAGATTATTGATGTAGCAACTCTTCTTAACAATATGGGCGCACGTGTTCGTGGCGCTGGTACAGAAGTCATCACGATTGAAGGTGTAGAGAGCTTACATGGCACTCGTCATCAGGTTATTCCAGACCGTATTGAAGCGGGTTCCTACATTGCTATGGCCGCGGCTATCGGTAAGGGAATTAAGGTTAAAAATGTTCTTTATGAACACCTTGAAAGTTTTATCGCTAAACTTGAAGCAATGGGTGTTCGTATGACAGTTGAAGAAGATGCCATCTTTGTTGAAGAGCAAGATGATTTAAAACCTGTTGACATTAAGACATCGCCTTATCCAGGTTTTGCGACGGATTTACAACAACCGATGACACCTTTGTTACTGAAAGCAAGTGGTCGAGGAAAAATTATTGATACGATTTATGAGAAGCGTGTGAACCACGTTCCTGAATTGGCTCGTATGGGTGCTGATATTCAGGTACTCGGTGGACAAATTGTTTACAATGGTCCAACGCAACTCTCAGGTGCGCCAGTAAAAGCTAGTGATTTGCGTGCAGGTGCTGCACTTGTTACGGCAGGTCTTATGGCAGAAGGTCAAACTGAAATTACTAATATTGAGTTTATCCTTCGTGGGTATTCAAATATCATTGAGAAACTTTCTGACCTTGGTGCAGATATTCGTTTGATTGAAGATTAAGTCTAAGGTTCAACCCCTAGTGGTTGAGCCTTTTTCCATTTCTAAAACTGTGTTATAATACTATCATGGATATTTGGACTAGTCTGGGTGCTTTTGCCTTCTTTGAGTCGGAGCGCCTTTCTTTTAGACCACTCATCTTTTTGGATCGTTTTGATTTACACGAAATTGTATCAAATCCTAAGAATCTACAATTTTTCTTTCCTGCCACTCAAACACAGCATGAAACGGATTGCCTTTTGGTTCATTACTTCATGAAGGAGCCTCTAGGTGTATGGGCTATTGTAGATAAAGAGTTAGAAAAGATGATTGGCGTCGTTCGTTTTGAAAAGATAGATGTCCAGAAACGGACTGCAGAGCTTGGCTATTTTTTGAATGCCTCATACTGGGGTAGAGGCTTAATGACAGAGGCAGTTACTTGTCTGTCAAATTTGGCTTTGACAGCTATGGGAATGGATCGTATTATTCTTATTGCCCACTTGGAAAATAAGGCATCGATTCGTGTAGCGGAGAAGTCTGGCTTTAAACTTGTGTCCCGCTTTAAGGGAGCAGACCGATACACCCGTACCATGCGTGATTATCTCCGCTTTGAGAAGGAGGAGAACTGTGAGTAAACATCAAGAAATTCTAGATTATCTAGAGGCCTTACCTATCGGTAAGCGTGTTAGTGTGCGTAGTATTTCGAATCACTTACAGGTTTCTGATGGAACTGCCTATCGAGCAATTAAAGAAGCTGAAAATCGAGGGTTGGTTGAGACACGTCCTCGGAGTGGGACAGTTCGAATTGAAAAGAAAGTCCAGGTTCGCCTTGATAAGCTGACCTTTGCGGAGATTGCGGAGATTACAGAGTCTGAGGTTATCTCTGGTCATGAAGGTCTGGAACGTGTCTTCAGTAAGTTCTATATCGGAGCCATGACTATTGAGAATATCACCCGTTATCTAACCAAAGGAGATCTTCTTATTGTTGGGGACCGTGAGGATATTCAATTGCTTGCCCTAGAACACAATAATGCTATTCTAGTGACGGGGGGCTTTCAGGTTTCCGATAGGGTTAAAGAGCTTTCACGTTTGAAGCAATTTCCAGTCATGGTAACAACTTACGATACTTTTACCGTGGCAACCATGATTAACCAGGCACTTTCGAATGTCCGTATCAAAACAGACATCAAGACTGTAGCTCAAGTCTATACCAGACGAGAAGACTACAACTACATGACTCCAGAAATGACAGTCAGGGATTTTCAGAATTTGGTGAAACGGACGAACTTGGTGCGTTTTCCTATTCTGTCTGAGGCTGACAAGGTGATTGGGATTGTGACCATGCGAGATGTGTCTAATCAGCAACCGACGACCATGCTCAAGGCAATAATGACCAAGCCGACGGTGACACGACTTGAGACTAGTCTGGCAACTGTGGCCCAAAAGATGATTTTTGAGGACTTTGATATCATTCCTGTTGTGGATGAAGAAAAACACTATCTAGGTGTTATCACCCGTCGTCAGGTTTTGGAAGAACTTCAGGACAATAATCGTGGCAACTTGCACACCTTTAGCGATCAAATGATAGCTAACCTAAACCAGGACAAGCATGCTTTCAGCTTTGAGGTCGAGCCCACTATGATTGACAATTCTGGAAACCTCACTCAGGGTGTTCTTGCAGAGATGGTTAAAGAGGTTGTCTATCGTATCATGGAAAAGCAGGAACAAAATGGTCTTGTGATTGAAGAGATGATGTTTTACTTTCTTCAGGCAGCTCAGATCGATGACAAGGTGACGATTACACCAAGTATTATCGCTGAAACCAGACGTAGAGCCCATCTGGACCTTATGGTTACTCACGGAAATCATACCGTCTGCAAATCAGTCGTTGTGGTTAAGAAAACTTAGTAACTAAAAATAAAAGATATAAAGAAAACGGAGAAAACAATGATTACATTAAAATCAGCACGTGAAATTGAAGCAATGGATAGGGCAGGGGAATTTCTTGCTAGCATTCATATTGGTCTACGTGACCTCTTGAAACCAGGAGTAGACATGTGGGAAGTGGAAGAGTATGTGCGTCGTCGTTGTAAAGAAGAGAATGTCCTTCCCCTTCAGATTGGGGTTGAGGGAAGCATTATGGATTACCCTTATGCGACATGCTGTGGCCTTAATGACGAAGTGGCACATGCCTTTCCACGTCACTATATTTTGAAAGATGGTGACCTCTTGAAGGTTGATATGGTCTTGTCAGAACCTATCGATAAGTCAGTCCTTGATGTGTCAAAATTGGATTTTGACAATGTTGCTCAGGTTAAAAAATACACGGAATCATATTCTGGCGGTTTGGCTGATTCATGTTGGGCTTATGCGATTGGAACGCCATCTGACGAAGTTAAAAAACTTATGGAAGTAACACGTGAGGCTATGTACCTTGGTATTGAACAAGCGGTAGTCGGTAACCGTATCGGTGATATCGGTGCAGCTATCCAAGAATACGCTGAAAGTCGTGGTTACGGTGTTGTTCGTGATTTGGTTGGACACGGAGTTGGGCCAACAATGCACGAAGAACCAATGGTGCCAAACTATGGGGTGGCTGGACGAGGTCTCCGTCTTAAAGAAGGAATGGTTTTGACTATCGAGCCAATGATTAACACTGGTACTTGGGAAATCGATACTGACCTTGAAACGGGTTGGGCTCACAAAACTCTTGACGGTGGACTTTCTTGTCAATATGAGCACCAATTTGTTATCACTAAGGATGGTCCAGTAATTTTGACTTCTCAAGGCGAAGAAAGAACTTACTAATATGAAACGACAAGGCTTAATGGCCCGTCTATTGGATAAACTCCAATGGCGCCCTTTGCAGGTTTATCTTAGGCATTATCGTAGTGCAGAGATAGATATTTCAACTATCGCAGTGGCTTACTACCTCATTTTGACGGTTTTTCCGCTTATTGTCATTGCGGCAAATGTCTTTCCCTATCTGAATATTGATACGACTGATCTCTTGAAGTTTATGAATGAGCACCTTCCTAAGCAGTTTTATGCACCTGCAGCCAACGTTGTTCAGGATATCTTCTCGACACCTTCTGGACAGTTGTTGGGAGTTGCCTCTTTGACGGGATTCTGGACCATGATTAAGTCCTTGTCTTCGCTTCAAAAGGCGATTAACAAGGTATATGGTGCTTCAGAACACCGTGATGTCTTTATTAGTCATATTGTTGGTGGTTTCATGAGTCTGGTCATCTTGTTCCTGCTCACCTTTGCACTAATGCTGTCTACGATTATTCAGTCGGTCCTTAGAGTTATTACACAGACCTATCCTATTGGTTCCAAGATGACTCAGTTTATTTTAAATAGTATCCAGCCTCTGAGTATTGCAGTTGTCTTCCTGGGAATGATGGTGCTTTATTTTGTGCTTCCGAATGTGAAGATTCGAAAAATCCGCTACATCATGCCAGGGACTATCTTTACGACTTTGGTGATTGGCTATTTAAGCAACTTGTTTGGAACTTATGTGATTCGTACCTTGAGTCGATTAGTTGATATCAAGTTATTTGGATCCATTATGATTTTCGTCTTCATGCTTTGGTTCATCTTCTTGGCCAGGATTTTGATTTTGGGGGCCGTCTTTAATGCGACCTATCAAGAGCTTAGACAAGGTGAACTGAAAAGTAGAAGAGGAGATGTGATTACTATTATTCAGAGCTTTTCTGGAGATGGTAGTGACAGCAAAAAACACAAAAAAGATGAGGATGATTCCTAGATGATAAAGAGAGCTTGGTGAGATCCAGGCTCTTTTGACGGGAATATTATCCTTTGTAGATAATAAAAAGATAATGATTATGGAGGAAAAATGAAAAAACAAACTGTTCGTGATTTAACACATATTGCTATTGTGGCAGCTCTTTATGTAGTCTTGACTGTTGTGCCACCTTTTAACTTAATTTCGTATGGTCCCTACCAGTTCCGAATTGCAGAAATGTTCAATCTGTTAGGATTTTATAATCGCAAGTATATCATTGCCGTGACTTTGGGATGTGTGATTGCTAATTTCTTTAGCTTTAACATGATTGATGTGGTTGTCGGAAGTCTCTCGACACTGGTCTTTGTCGGTTCAGGTGTTTATTTCTTCGACCGATTTAAGAACCAAGAGATTTTAGGTGGACTTTTTGACAAGGCTCATGTTTACTTTGCCTTTTACTTCTCATTCTTCATGGTGACAATTGCGGCTGAGTTGACCTTGGTTACTCAGGCACCATTTTGGGCAACTTGGTTCACTGTTGCTATGGGAGAATTGGCTTCTCTCTTAGTTGGTGCAATTCTCATTAAGAAATTGGCCAAAGTTATTGATTTTGTTTCCTAAATTAACGTCTGTAAAGGCGTTTTTTTCTGCTTTTATGTTAAAATGTTCCTATGGAAAAACGAATGAAAGAGCTGGTTGTTAAACTTAACCAGTATGCAAAAGAGTATTATACGGAAGATAATCCATCAGTGTCAGATGCCGAGTATGATAAGCTTTATCGTGAGCTTATAGCTTTGGAGGCTGAACATCCAGAACTTGTTCAAGCAAATAGTCCTACGCATCGTGTGGGAGGTCTAGTCCTTGATGGTTTTGAAAAATATCAACATGAGTATCCGCTTTATAGTTTGCAGGATGCTTTTTCACGAGAAGAGCTAGATGCCTTTGATAAGAGGGTTAAGGACGAATTTCCTAATGCTGATTATATGGCTGAACTCAAAATCGATGGGCTTTCTATCTCGTTGACCTATGTGGATGGTATTCTTCAGGTAGGTGCGACACGTGGTGATGGTTCTGTAGGTGAGAATATCACTGAAAATGTCAAGCGTATCTCAGATATTCCTTTGAAGTTGGACCAACCTCTTAATATTACGGTGCGTGGGGAGTGTTACCTGCCACGGGCTGAGTTTGAACGCATCAACATCCAACGCCAGGAAAATGGTGAGGCCGAATTTGCCAATCCACGTAATGCTGCAGCAGGAACTCTTCGTCAATTAGATACCAAAGTGGTTGCAGAGCGTCGTTTGGCGACTTTCCTTTATCAGGAAGCTAGTCCAACGGAGCGTCTAACACAAAATGATGTCTTAAATGAAGTGGCAGAACTCGGTTTCTCTGTTAATCCACGACGTATTGTCACATCATCGATGGATGAGATTTGGGACTTTATTCAAGCTGTTGGAGAAGATCGTGATCACTTGGCCTATGACATTGATGGTGTTGTCATCAAAGTCAATAGTTTGGCTATGCAAGAAGAACTCGGTTTTACAGTTAAGGCGCCACGTTGGGCCATTGCTTATAAATTCCCGGCTGAGGAAAAGGAAGCAGAGCTTCTATCAGTTGACTGGCAGGTAGGTCGTACAGGTGTAGTAACTCCGACTGCTAATTTGACTCCAGTGCAATTAGCGGGGACAACGGTTAGTCGGGCCACCCTTCATAATGTAGATTACATTGCGGAAAAAGACATTCGTATCGGTGATACCGTAATTGTCTACAAAGCTGGTGATATTATCCCTGCTGTACTTCGTGTAGTAGAGAGTAAGCGTACGACACAGGAGCCGATGGAAGTACCGACTCAATGTCCATCTTGTGGCAGTGGTCTTTTACATTTTGAAGATGAAGTTGCCCTACGTTGTATCAATCCTTCTTGCCCTGCTCAGATTAAGGAAGGCCTGATTCATTTTGCCTCTCGAGATGCCATGAACATCGCAGGTATGGGACCTTCAGTGGTTGAAAAGCTTTTTAAAGCTGAATTGGTTAAAGATGTGGCTGATATCTATGGCTTGAACAGTCAGGATTTCCTTCAATTGGAAGGTTTCAAAGAAAAGTCGGCTGAAAAACTTTACGCAGCCATTCAAGCATCAAAAGAAAATTCTGCAGAGAAATTGCTCTATGGCTTGGGTATTCGTCATGTTGGCGCCAAAGTTAGTAAGCAGTTGCTAGAAGCTTTTGGCAGTATACAAGAGTTAGCCAGTGCAGATGTCGAGGCTATTGCTGCTGTAGATGGTTTAGGAGAGGTTATTGCCAAGTCCATCCAGCGCTATTTTGCTAAGGAGGAGGCTCAAGTTCTTATGAAAGAACTGGAATCCTATGGCGTTAATTTGTCCTATCTTGGACAAAAGGTGGCAGATGATGCTATCTTATCTGGTAAGACAGTTGTTTTGACAGGAAAATTGGAGCATCTTAAACGTAGTGAAGCAAAGGCAAAACTAGAAGCTCTGAGTGCTAAGGTGACAGGTTCTGTCTCTAAGAAAACAGATTTAGTAGTTGCTGGTAGTGATGCCGGAAGTAAGTTGGAAAAAGCACAAAGCCTAGGAATTGAAGTAAAAGATGAGGCTTGGTTGCTGGATTTATAGGAGTTCAATATGAAACAAAAACGTGCCCGCTTAATTTATAATCCAACATCTGGACAAGAAATTATGAAAAAAAATGTTGCCGAGGTCTTGGATATTCTGGAAGGTGCTGGCTTTGAAGCGTCAGCCTTTCAAACAACACCAGATGAGAACTCAGCAAAAAATGAGGCCACTCGTGCAGCTAAAGCAGGCTTTGACTTAGTTATTGCTGCTGGTGGCGATGGTACAATCAATGAGGTTGTTTCTGGAATTGCCCCGCTTAAAAAACGCCCACAAATGGCGGTTATTCCAACGGGAACGACAAATGACTTTGCACGCGCCTTGAAGATTCCAAGAGGAAATCCTGTTGAAGCAGCCAAGGTTATCGCTAAAAATCAGACCCTTCAGATGGATATTGGCCGTGCCTATGATGACAAATACTTCATCAATATTGCGGCTGCTGGTTCCTTTACGGAACTAACCTATAGTGTACCTAGTCGCTTAAAGACAGTACTTGGTTATTTGGCCTACCTTGTTAAGGGGGCAGAGTTGTTACCACAAGTTAAGAAGGTTCCTGTTCGTATTACGCATGATGAGGGTGTTTTTGAAGGTGGTCTTTCTATGATTTTCGTTGCCTTGACCAATTCAGTTGGTGGCTTTGAAACGATTGCCCCAGATGCTAAACTGGATGATGGTAAATTTACTCTAATCATGGTTAAGACAGCTAACCTCTTTGAATTGGTTGACCTCATTCGTCAAATTCTCCAAGGTGGTAAACACATCTATGACAAGAGAATTTCCTATATCAAAACGAGCTCGCTGTATATTGAGCCTTTAAGTGATGATCGTATGATGATTAACCTCGATGGCGAATACGGTGGTGATGCACCAATTCATCTCCAAAATCTGAAGAATCATATTGAATTTTATGCAAATATTGATGAGATTTCTGATGATGCCATCACTCTTCCAGATACAGATGAATTAGCTCTTGAAGCCATCGCACAAAAATTCAGTACAGAAGCTGAAAAAATTGAGAATGACTAATGTTAAACCTTTAAGCAACCTAAGATAGGTTGCTTTTTAAGTATATTTGTAGAAAATGACGCTTTCATTTGTTACAATAGAAAAAACTGGGAAATTGTTATATAGAATATTTAGAGGAGTAGAGGTTTAATAAAGAGAATGAACATTATTTAAGTGATGATCATCTAAAGAATGGTGATCAGGCTTTCGAGTCGGCTTTTAGTAATAAAGGGCCAGAGTTTGAATCTGCTTTTCAGGAGGAAAAAGCTGAGAAGCGGCATTTCTTTTTGACTCTTGCTCTGCCACTGATACTCTTAAGTGTGAGCTGGGGCTCGGTCTTCTTATCTTGGAAGTATAAGTCGATAATTGTGTATCTGGCTGTAATTGTGGCATGTTTTGTCCTTGCTATCATTCTCTTTAGAATGGGACAGAAGCTGGGTAGATTTCTCTTCACCGCAATCGTGGTTGGCTTGATTGGACTATCCTTCTTTGCCACTTTAGGTGGTTCTGTCTATCGAGGGGCTATGAAAAAATACAGGTTGATTCAGCAGGTGTCTCAGTCAGATCTTGATGAGGATAAACCTGATAGCGATGATCCCAAAGATTACGAAGATGAGTCTGCGATTTATAACTGGATGGAAGAAGAATTTGAAAATCTGAAACCCAAGGCGGATACCTTACGTTCGATTGTTAAAAGTCATGGTAAGGGCAATTATGTCGAGATGGAGTCTAGTGGTCTCAAGGTGAGATATGACCGTGGAGATGGCAATGAGTATATTAATCTCTCTTTTGTGAAGGACGAAAAGGGACGCTTTGTCTATGATGGCGGAACAGCGACTTATCCCCTTGATGGCGTTACGGTAGTTGATAATTATAGTAGTGACTGGACAATAGAACAGCTTAACCGGTTACGCACTAAAGACCAAGACTATCTAGGTCCAGCAACATCCTTGTCTGAGGTAGTGAGGGAACATTCTCAGGCAAAAAGGGCCTGGAGAAGTATCAATGTTCATTCATCAGGAATCATACATAAGTCAGTTGATCTTGATTACACTGATCAGAATAGTCCTATTGAGAAAGCACAATTGTTAAGACTATCTTTTGAGTATAACGAAAAGAAAAAGGACTATTATTTGAGCTATAATTCTGTGGCTCGTCGCTACTAGGGATGACTATCTATGATAATGAATAACTAGACAGCAATTTTTTAGTAATAAGAGGTTTGATTATAAAGGGGGATTTTATAATGACAGCATCAAAAACCAAACGTCTCTTGTATTTTATGTCCGAATTGGAAAAGGGAAATGACATTTCAAAAACGGACTACCTAGCTCGCTTTGGCATAAGTGAGCGTACCCTTAAAGAGGACGTGAGCGAACTCAAGGAAAATTTGACTGAGCTCCGTCCTAATATGAAGGTTAAGTATTCTAGAAAATATGGTTCCTACCATGCTGAGTATGAACAGGGCTATGGTAACCTTAAATACAATCAGGCAGTTATCCTATCTAAGATTCTTTTAGAGAGTCGTGCCCTTCGAAAGGATGAAGTAGCAGAAATTATCAACATCTTTGTTGAGAGGGCTGTAGACGACAAGGAGCGCAGACGTATCAAGCGATTGACTGAGCTAGAACTAGATAGTTATCAAGAACTTAAGATTTATCAGGATCAAGATAAGTCACTCTTACCAGCTATTTCAGCCATTTTCGATGCCATTGTGGACCAACGTCCTTTGTCTTTTAGTTACCGTAAGCCAGGGGAAAAAGTGGAGGAATATAAGGTCTTTCCAATTTCAGTCATTTTTGATAACCATTATTTCTACTGTATTTTTTACAAACTGGATGATAACTTTTCTTGTGATTATCAGTTCTCTGAAATCCGTTATTTTCGTGTCGATCGTTTTCAGACCATTCATAAATCTGAAAATGACGTCGCCTTCACGCTCAGTCCAGAACAACAAGCCCGTCTCATTACAGATGAGCAGGTGCGTTACCAGGCTTTCTCAATGCTTTCTGGTAACGAATGGGCTCGAATTACCTTTGAGTATAAAGGTCTCTACCGTGATGTTTTGGAGTCCGATATTCCAAAACTGAAATTGCTAGAGGAAAGCACTAGTGAGGGTGTTGATCAGGTCCGTTATGAGATTGAAACCTTTAGTTTACTAGGTTTCCAAAAGTATATTCAACGCTTTGATGGAGATTTTGTTTTCCTTAAGATTGAAGCAATGGATAATTAATAAAAAAGGCATTCGATTATCCGAATGTCTTTTCAAATCTGACATAAATAGTATAATTGTGTTAAAATAGGAATACGGAAGCGTTATCATTTTCATAAGGAGGAAAATATGAAAGAAAAGAAAAAAGAAATGCAAAAACAAGTCTTAACCCTTCTAGGAATCTTGATTTTTGCCTTTGTCAATGTGTTTATCTTTGATAATAAGATGGGCGCTGGTTTTTCTGCCTTCTCAACTATCACCCTGATGAGTATTGGACTCTTGTCTAAGCGCACCAGTCTGCGAGTTTTGGCTATTATTTCCTATCTCATCAATGTGGTAGCAGCCGTTTTTGGCTTCAACTATGTTGGTTTTCTAACAGCAGTTCAGGCCATTGAACTTATCTTCGTTATCTGGTATCTTTACCCACGTGATACGTTTTTGAGACGAGATACAACTGATAAATACACTTATCGTTATCGTTGGATTCATTTGCTTTTGACGGTTTTAATCTCACTTGGAGGTTATATCGTTTTTGCAGTTGTTTCTAGTATTTGGGATGGTTCCTTCCTAGAATACGGTGGGAACACAGCTCTTATCTTTGCTATGCAATATTTGCTCTTTTTGAGCATTACCAAGTCGAGACAAGATGAACCGACCAAGGTTGCCCATTTGTTCCAAAAGGAACGTCGTACTAAGGAAATGAAAGCGGCAATAGAGGCCGAACGCCAAGCCAAAGAAAGAGCACTTGCACAAGCCTTCGAAGTACCTTTGAAGGCACCAAGTCAAACAGCTGCAAAATTTGGTAACAACATAGTCAAATTTGCATCTGTCTGGCTATTGGTAATGGACATGTCCATCTTGGCTTACTTCTTCCGTCCAAATGATGTTGGTTTCGGGTTTGGTGCCTTCTTTGTACTCTTGACTATTGTCTTGTCCTTGATTTTCAAATCTGAGGAAGACAAAGAGGATGTTTTCTCTATCATCTATCATAAGATTCGTCCTATCCAACCTATTTTCTTCATTTTACTTTTGATTGCCCATGCGCATAAGTTTAGCTATGGTGCTGCTTACGCTCTCTTGTTCTCAGCTGCCTATTTCTTCTGGGCTATCAATAAGATTAATATGAAGACTCTCTTGACCTTTACAGTCATCATTTATTTCTTCCCAGTCTTTGGTTACCTTTCTAACCCTTACCGTCTAGGTGCTGAAAACCTTAAGATGGTAGGTGAACTGGTGACAGATCGTGATAAGTCTAATACCTTCTATCTCGGTCATTATTGGTCACTTTTAGGCTTGCAAAGCGATGGTGAATATGAAGGAGTCCCTACTTCTTGGCAGGCTGCTAAGTTCGCTGATATTCAGACATTCTCTGATGACAGTGACATCACTTCAGGTGTCTTCCAAGTGAATAGTCACAATGATTATGATTATGATTTACATTTAACAAATAACAAGGGCACCATTGAAGTCACAACTGGATCTGGAAAAGATAAGAAAGAATACCAGTTCACTGAGTTTAGCAGAAGTTATTATCGATATGAAAAATTGAAAAAATCGGATAACCAAAAGCGTTATAAAGATTTTTACAAGATAGGTACTGTTTCGACTAAGTTGGGAACCTATAATCTTTACCTCGAAATGAATCAAGATTGGGTTGATGACTATCAAAAAGATCCTACTAATGTTGACTACCGTTTACTTATTTTTGGAGACAAACTGACACCAAAAGAAGCTTACGAAAAAGCATATCATTACTAAAAAAGTATCTCTGCAAATTGCAGAGATACTTTTGTCTGTCAGTCTTTGTATCCTCGCTTAGTTAACTCTCGTACGAGTACAGCCCCCAAGATTGAAGGCACTAATTGTCCTAAGAGGAGATTAATAACGAGAGCAAAATAAGGAAGTTTGAGTAAGGCGCTAAGCCAGATTGGTACCACTAAGGCAGGAATGAGTAGGATTGGAAGGATGATGAACCAGCTAGATAACTTAGCTTTACGGATGAGGTAGATGCTACCGGTTGTTAAAAAGCTAGCACAGAAACCACCAACCACGTCAATCAATCCCAAACCGCCAAAAGAGTTAGCGATGGCATTAGCCAGACTAATTGGGAATACCAAAAATGGGAAGATGTAGGTTAATCCATATAAAGCAGTGGCCAGACGCATTTGAACCGCACCAAATGAAATGGCTTGAGACACAAAGAGGATAGCGATGTAAAGAGCCATCATAATAGCTGACAGAACAAGTTTTTGAGTGGTATTAAGTTTGGTTTTCATAATTTCTCCTTAATTGGGCATAGTAAAAGAGTAGCAAGTCTACTCTTTTTGTGATTTAGGTCTAGAGTTATTTTATAAGTCAATCTCTAAGACAATAGGTGTGTGATCTTGGCGATCACCAGAGTCAATCATATCTGATTTTGTGACCTTATCGGCAATACGATTTGAAGTCAACCAGTAGTCAATTCTCCAGCCTGTATTATTGATTTTAGATATTTTGCTACGTTGGGCCCACCATGTATAGGCACCTGTAACATCACCATTGAGGTGACGGTAAGTATCTGTAAATCCTTTAGCGAGGAGATTAGTGAAGCCAGCACGTTCTTCATCTGTAAAACCTGGTGAACGGCGATTACTTGAAGGGTTTGCCAAGTCAATTTCCTTGTGGGCAACGTTATAGTCACCAGTCGCAAGGACTGGTTTCAGAGCGTCCAATTCGGCTAGGTAATCCGCATATTTTTCATCCCAGATTTGACGTTCTAGTAGACGTTTGAGGCCGTCACCGGCATTTGGTGTGTAGACCTGTGTCACAAAGAAATGGTCAAATTCGAGAGTGATGATACGTCCTTCACAGTCCATTGTTGAAGGTGCTCCGATTTCAGGATATGTGATGATTGGTGTCAATTCTTTTTTATACAAGAACATGGTTCCAGCGTAACCTTTGCGGGCAGGTTCCACAGATGAACGCCAGGTATTGTCATAGTCAGGGAAGTAGTCTTCTAAGATTTGCAAATGTTTTTTAGTCGGACCTTTAGCAGATAGTTTTGTCTCTTGAATTGCAATGATATCTGCATTTTCAGCGACCAAGGTATCGATAACTGCGCGTGATAGTTGAGCGCGAGCAGAGTCACTAGTAAGAGCGGCATTTAGGGAATCAATATTCCAAGAAATTAATTTCATGTGTACAGTTTCCTTCTTTGAATTGTTCCTATCTATTGTAGCAGAAAATAAGATGTCAGGCGAGTTATGGGATTGATAAGAGAAGCTAGGAGGAGTATACTAATCTTAGATTGAGAGGTACATATTAATGAAAAAGCAATCATACATTTATTACATGTTTTGGGTTCTCTTGTTGATACAAATCATTCTTACAATCATGATTTGGTGGTCACAGGGGCCAGTGCTTCCCCTTGCCATTTTTCCAGGGATGAGTGTCTTCTTTTTATTTTACTTAAGGTCTCTCTTAGGCTACAACCTTAAGCAATCTCCCTCAGAACCCTTATTTGTCCTCCGTAGGTTTGGTGTTGGAACCAGTTTAAATCCCAAAAATCCTCTAGGCTATAAGATTAGTCTCCTAGTGGTCATGGGTGCTTTAGTTCTCCTTTTCTGCCTAACCCTATTAGCCTTTCTTGGAAAATAGAGTCTTAGGTTTTTTATTCGTAATTACCACTAACTAGTTATAATATATTCTCATAACAAATAAAAGAATTATTGGAGGAAAGATTTATGACGATTGAACTTGGCATTTCAACTTTTGGAGAAACAACCCTCCTAGAATCGACTTGTTCGTCGTTATTTTGAAAATAAAGGATAATAGGTTGAAGGTAAGCCTCAAGTTCTCTCTACTATTGTCATCATCCCTGTTCTATGATAGGATGAAAGGTGAAATGATAAAGAGAAGAGGAAAATCATGCGAAAGCTGTCAGAAGCAGAATGGATAAGTCGATTTGAGCAAGTTCAGGGACGTAAGCCAAAACCTAATGAACTACAACTGGCTTATCAGTCTGGCCTTATTGGAGTCTCGAAAAATTATAAGTATATCTATATACTCCTAGGATCCCTAGTTGCAATTGTAGTTGCCATTGGTCTGACTCTTGTCTCTAGTTCAATGAAGAGCGATAAACAAACTAAGTCGTCTTCTACAGTGACTAGCTCGATAGTCTCATCAAGGGAGACTACTAGCACTTCATCTAGTAAAAATACTAAGTCAAACGAATCTAGCAGTGCAAGTATTAATACACCTGATCCTAACCATGCCAAGGAAGCCTATATTGAAAATCCACGCTGGACCAATGACAAGGCCAGTCAACTTGCTAGTTTGATGGTTTCTTGGGGAAAGCAGATGAATCAGCCTGGATACAAAGAAATTACCAATGAAGCCTCTTCTTTGCCTATCCGTTGGATGTCGGACCATAACCAGACTGTGGATGCTACTTATGCTGCAAATGGTAATAGCAATTCGGAGTATACCATTGTTTCGGTATACGAGAGATGGGAAAATGTATCTGTTCACCGTTATTTCTTTACCATTAAAAAAGATGGGACTCCCTTTGTTCTTTATTCACCAACTACTAATGGTGGCGTGTATTATGTCAAAGAAACGGAAAATGCAGACCTTAAATCAGGATATGCGGATATTGTAAACAATTAAAAACTAGGATTCCAACTGGAATCCTAGTTTTTAAAGCTCTTTGTCAACTGTAGTGGGTGACGAAAAGC
>NZ_KV809605.1:38130-71437 GCF_001812625.1 Streptococcus sp. HMSC064H09 | reverse complement strand
TTTTTCTGTCTAACTTTTGGGGTGCAGTTCATTAGATACGGGGGGTTAAGTGCTGGCGTGGCTATTGCCACACCAGCCAGCAAGATCAGTCCACACCTGCGACTTCCGCTTCGCACGTCGCCTGCGTGGACTGTCTGCTGTTGGATAACTTTTTAATTTCCTCCAAGAAATCATATCCTTTTGGTACAAGGGGAGTATAAAACTCTGATATGACACTTGTTCCTACATCAACATAGCCACGACCTTTGATTCGCTTTAAGAAGAAATCCTTTTGTACATCACTGCCAAACATCATGCCATAGCCCATTTCAGACATACGACCTAAAGCCACTCTGAAATTAAACTGATCACGGATTCCGTCGCCTAAATATTTTGCGTCTGGACGTTGACAAGCCAGTATTAGAAAGAAGCCAGCTTGACGACCTAACATGACAATCTGTTTCAGCTTATTCATAACTGCGGTGTTTTCTTTTGTTCCCAGCATTTCCATGAAAGCGACGTATTCATCAAAGATTAAGAAGTGTGCCGGGAGACCTAAGTAAGCATAATTTTTGCCAGTCTTATAGTTCTTCATCTGCTTCATTTCCTCACTACGTTTCATCATTTCTTCATAGAATGTTTCAATGCAAGAAAGCAAGTCTTCTTTTCTATAGTAGACATTTGCCATCACAGAACCTAAGTCCGCAAGATCAGCATTTTTCGGGTCAAGAATATACAGTTTTGAATCTGTATGAAGCAAGGCTTCAATCAGTGTCAGTATAAAGTAAGTTTTACCGCCACCTGTACCACCAGCAATCAACATATGAGGGAGCTTATCATATTCCCACCATACGTTTTTCATTAAGCGAAGTTTACCATCTTTAGCTTCTACTTCATCAATAGAAATACGACTGGCTATGGTGTCATAGAGCAAAGTATATTCCACATAGGAATCCTTTAACTCTTTATCCGTCAGCTCACAGTACAAGCCACTCTCTAATTTCTTTTCCAAGTGTAAGAGTTGGTCTTGATATTTTCCCAGCGTGATTTCCACCCGTATCTGTATCAAGCCATTTTTAAGTCGATAATACATTTTAGGGAAGTAGGTTATCTTTTCCTTTGTACGACCAGCACTATCTTTAAAGAAACCCTCTGTTTTGACCTGTTCAGATTCATACCACTTGTTTTCAAGTATCATCTTTGCCAGTTTTTGACGGTGGTAAAGTTGTTTAACCGTATCATAGCGAACCCGTTTGAATACAAACGCTACCAGCAAGCAGATAAGAATTGCGACACTGAAACTGATAATTAAATAGGGAATGTCAATCTTATCTGCTTGTGATAGGTTAAAATCCTGCCAGTTGATCTGCTGGATTGTCTTCACATGAAACAGTCCGACAACCAGCAGGAAAACAGGCAGGAGTGACGCTATCGTAAAATGAAAGACTAAATCTTTACCAGATGGGCGAATCCTTTTACCACGCTGTTTCATGCGAAAAAGTCTCCTTTCTACCTAGCGACTATTTGTCTTGTGTCGGTTCTTTCTTTGCTTGTGGTTGAGCTTTGAATGAACTAGAATCCTTTGTCAGCACAATATCGTCTGCCTTGATATACCAGTCAACATCTGCTCCTTGATAGGTGGCAGTAGCAACGGTGTCCGCAATGGGATTGATAAGTTCCACCCGTGCGTTATAATCAAACTCTTTCAAAGGCACGCTGGCAGGAATACTTACTTGAATCATGCGTCCTTGTCCTTTGGATTTTAAGTCATAGGTACGTTCCTTGATTTCATCTGAAACCGACCCGTCTTCATTTTGGATTCTCACTTCACGACGTAGAGCAGAGAATTTCAATTCTCCAAAAGTCGTGTCTTTATCTAATACAATGCCATTTGCTAATCTCATCATTTTTCCACTCTTTCTTTATTCTTTTATCATGTCGTCAGCATGTAAAAGGTAATTTGTAAAACCACGAGTGCCGATTTTGTAGCCCTCTGCGGTAATACGTGGATTGACTAACTTCACACGTTCCTCAAAGCCGAAATGTTTTTCGCCAGCTTCAGCAGGAAGCACCACCACAATATCATCTGCTCTTTGAACATCAGAATAGAGATTATAGCTTCTTGATAAGACAGTTAGCCGTCCGTTGATTCTTCGCTGAACGACTTTATCCTCGCCAGCAAATTCTAAATTGCCGAATGTTTTTTCCATGTTGGGAATCACAAATTTAAGTTCCATATTTTTACCTATCCTTTCTTTTTTATTGGCTGAATGAATGTTTGATGGTCTTAAAGAGTGGGGAACGACCTTTTGATTCTTGATTTTTTGTTTTCATAAGTTCACTTCCTTTCAAAATCGGGTAAAAAAATAGACACCTCATTTTTTGAAGTGTCTACCTATTAAATATTCAAATTTTATTGGAAGTATCTTTATATCTTCACTTTTCAAGGATAAATCGTCGTATCAAAGCTCATTCATAAGTAGTAAATTAGTAGTAAATTGAGTGGTTTTGACCTTGATAAAGTGTGATAAGTCCAGTTTTTATGCGGATAACTAGATTTTTATGCTATTTTTCATATAAAAATAAAATTTTTATAGGCTATTTTTGACAAACAGTTTTGTATAAGCTACATTGTAACAATATCACTTACAACTAATTAGTAATATTTCAATATAGAAAGAAGGTTACATGAAATCATATAAAGGAATTCTCCTACTAATTGCAAGTCTGGGTCTGACGGTCTATGCTTGGCTAGCAACAGGCATGACAAACTTCGTCGCTCCTGGTCTAGCTTTAACAACCTTATCATGGACTTTTATGTTGGCAACACGATCACGAGTTTTAGAAAAACTCTTTAACGGGATTGAGAGCATGTACGCTGTCCACAAGTTTCTTGCCATCTTATCAATTGTTCTTCTAGTCTTCCACAACATCGGTATGGGGAGTCTATGGGGTTCTCGTCTAGCTGGTCAGCTAGGAAACCTTGGCATTTATACTTTCTTAGCTATTGTGGTTCTGGCCTTTCTTGGTAAACATCTCAAATATGAAACTTGGCGTTGGCTTCATCGTTTGGTTTACTTAGCTTATATTTTTGGTCTCTCCCACGTCTACTTAATTTTAGGACAAGTATTGACTAAGCTAAGTCTCTTATCCTTGGTAGTGGGGGTCTTCGCTATTCTTGGTTTAAGCTCAGGATTTTATATCATCTTCCTCTACCAAATTATTGGTTTTAAAAATCGTGGGAAGATTGTAGGCTTGGAACGTATTAACCATGACACAACCGAAATAGCCATTAAACTGACACGTCCAATGGATTATCAGTTTGGTCAATTTGCCTTTATTAAGATCCTTCAAGCTAGTTTTGAAAAATCACCCCACCCTTTCTCTATCTCAGGTGGACATGGTAATATTATCTACTTTACCGTTAAGGCCTCAGGTGATCATACCAAACAAATCTACAAGAAGCTCAGAGTCGGAAGTCCTGTAGCAATCGACCGTGCCTATGGTCACATGTTGCTAAATCAAGGTCGTGACAAGCAAGTTTGGATTGCAGGTGGTATCGGCATAACCCCTTTCATTTCCTATATCCGTGAAAATCCTGTCCTTGATAGGGATGTCGACTTCTACTAGCCTATACAGGTGAGCAGAACGCTGTCTATCTGGAGATGTTAACTGCATATGCTGCAAAAAATAGAAATTTCAAACTTCACACTGTCAATAGTCAAGTGGATGGTTATCTAGACTTCACTGACTATCCTCTCACTGATGACACAACTGTCTTTATGTGTGGTCCAGTAAAAATGATGGAAGCATTTGCTAAAACCTTTACCGCAAACAATCCAAAGGCTGAGCTCGTTTATGAGGGCTTCAGTTTTAAATAAGATAAGATTAAAAAGACTCAGCCTTGCTGAGCCTTTTGTCGTCTGTTTGGAAAACTGCTATTCTTCTTCTGGGTAGACCAAGCCCCAATCTTTGCGGAGTTGAGTCATGAGTTCCATGACATCTCGGCTGTAATTGAGGTAGGTATGATCATCCTCGCCTGCAACAGCTGCTTCCATGTCTAGGACCTCATACTGGAGGGCTTTGGCGGTTTCTCCGGCCTCGATGACTTCTTGTGAGCCATCTTCTGTATAGGTGATGACTGCCTTTTGCCCACGTGGGTACTCGTAAAGTTCGATATAGCCCTTGTCATAAGAGATAGTGCCACGTTTAGGTTGTTTGGCATGAAGACTCAATGTCACCGTTGCCATTTCCCCTTCTGCATTGGTAAGGAGAATACCCGCTTGCTCATCAACGCCAGTCGGAGCTAATTTGACCTGTGAAACCATCTCTGTCGGTTGTGAGGTCATAAACCAACGCACGAAGGATAGGGCATAGACACCGATATCAAGTAGGGCACCACCAGCTAGATTACGATTGAAAAAGCGGTTGGTTATGTCATATTCTTTGTAAGAACCGAAGTTCATCTGGATGACCTTGAGAGGCCCTAGCTTACCACTTTCCACGATTTCAGATAGTTTTCGATAGATAGGCATATGGAAAATAGTCATGGCTTCTGCCAGTTTGACATGATTTTCTTCGGCGAGCTGGATAGCTTCTGCCAATTCCTCACTATTTAAGGTGATAGATTTTTCACAGAGGACGTGTTTACCTGCTGCGAGTGCCTTGCGAAGAAAATTGATATGCGTATTGTGAGGCGTTGAAATGTAGATAATATCCACTTCAGGATCTTTAAACACTTCATCAATCTCTTGATAAACCTTTTCAACACCATATGTCTCAGCAAAGGCCACTCCCTTATCATAGGTACGATTTGCAACGGAATAGAGTTTACCACCTAGAGCCTCTAAAGCCTGTGCCAACTCATTGGCAATAACACCCGTCCCAAGAGTAGCCCATTTATACTTAATTTGATTTGTCATAGTTTTCCTTTATTCTATTTTTGAATGGTTAATTCATTTATCTGAGATAAGATTTCAACCTCACTCGCTCCTGCCTGAAGCAAGGCTGATGCCGCATAGGCCCCCTCAATGAGAGGGACCTGTTGAATAAGGATTTCCTTGTCTGAAAATTCTTCAACCATCTCCAAATTCATGCGAGCACTGCCCAGATCATAAAAGGCCAAGAGACGTTTAGCAGGTTGACTATCCACTGCTACTTGAACATGGTCAAAACTAGATCCCAGTCCACCATCTTCCAGACCGCCTGTGGCCGTTAAAGGAATATCTGGTGCAACTTCACGAATCAGACTCACCAAACCTTTAGCGATATCAGCAGAGTGGGATACAATCACAATTCCAAGTTCTGGCATGTCCTATTCCTCCGCTTCTAGTAAGGCTTTGAAGAGTAAGCCAGACGAATACGAACCTGGATCAATGTGACCTATAGAACGCTCTCCTACATAGGAGGCACGCCCCTTGGTAGCTGCAACTTCCTTGGTTGAAAGAACAGCTTGGTCAATGACATCATTGGTTAGTTGACCTTGTTTGACAGCTTCAACAACCGGATGCCAAACATCCACCATAGTCTTTTCACCAGCTTGTGCATGACCACGTTTTTTAATCATCTCGAGACCTGCCTCAAGCACTCCTGCCAAATCCTGTCCAGCTTGTTCAGCCTTCATCATGCCCATAAAGGCAGACCCATAGAGCGGACCTGAGGCACCACCAACCTTGCTAATCAAGGCCATTGAGACTGCCTTAAACACTTCTGCTGCACTTTGTGGTTCCGTGCTCTTAATAGCCTCAATGGCTGCCGCCATACCACGCGCCAAGTTAGCACCATGATCACCATCTCCAATAGGACCGTCTAATTCAGACAAGTGGTCTTTTTCTGCTTCAACTTTTTGGTCAAAGTCTTGCATCCATTTTACTGCAACTGTTTTATCCATAATATACCTAATTTCTAGTTCTCACGTCAGACTACCAAGCAATAGTCTTAACTGGACTCTCCAAAGCCTCAAGCCAAGCCTCATCTTCAATCTTCATGAGAGTCAATGAGAGGCCTGCCATATCAATAGATGTCATGTAATTACCTAACTTTTTATATGTCACATCTAGTCCGGCATCTCCAAGAATGCTTGCTACATCATTAGCAAAGACATACTGCTCCATGAGAGGTGTCGCACCCATACCATTGATGAGAAGGGCATAGCGTTCACCTAACTTAGCCTCAAAGGCTTCAAGGAGCTTCCCTGTCAATTCTTCAGCTAACTGTCGAGAAGGTTGCATAGACTCCTTGCGATAGCCTGGTTCACCATGGATACCAATACCGTACTCTATTTCATCCTCTTCTAGGACAAAACCAGGCTTGCCGACCTCAGGAACTGTCGCACCGCTAAGGGCCAAACCAATAGTGAGGATATTAGGAACAATCTTGTCAGCCAAGTCTTTGATTTCAGCCAGAGACTTACCTTCGCGAGCCGCATGACCTAGGATCTTATGCACGAAAATGGTACCTGCAACCCCACGACGACCTTGAGTATAGAGGCTATTTTCCACAGCAATATCGTCGTCCACAACGACACTGGCAACCTCGATACCTTCCATTTCAGCCAATTCTTGAGCCATCTCAAAATTCATGATGTCCCCAGAATAATTTTTAACAACCATGAAGACACCAGCCCCTTGATCTGCTTCCTTGATAGCTTCCAAAATTTGATCAGGCGTTGGTGACGTAAATACTGCACCTGCGATGGCTGCTGAAAGCATACCATCACCTACAAAACCAGCGTGAGCTGGCTCATGACCACTTCCACCACCAGAAATGAGACCGACCTGACCAGCAGCCTGCTCATTTCTTGCGATGATGTCAAAGCCGTCAACACGATGCACCAAATCACTGTGAACATAAGCCAAACCATCTAGCATCTCTGTCACAACATTTTCAGGTTTATTGATAATTTTTTTCATGGAATTGTCTCCTTTTCAAAGGTATCATCTATTTGCACTTACATTTGTTCCCTTCTTTAATTGCTAAGACCCCTATAAATAAAGGACTTAAACGCTTTTTGAGAAAGGTGGCGTAAAATTATGTAAACGCATACATTTTATAATTTAATTGTAGCATTTGCCTCTACCAATAGCAAGGCAAAAGGCAAGCCCCCCCATTTTCCTGCCCCCTATCATTAAGTAGAAGAAAAATCTCATAGAAAGTCCTATTTTAGTCGTCAAAGCTATTGAAAAACCACCATTCAAGCCTTATAATGGAATGACGAATTAAGCGCTAAGGAGGTTCAAATGACCATCGATTTTCCAAGAGAGACAGAAATAGAAACCAAAAATGAAATGGATGCCGTCCTTCAGGCAGGCCGTGTCCTTATGGAGAGCGGTGCTGAGATTTACCGTATCGAGGACACCATGGGACACATGGCCAAGTCTCTTGGTATCAGAGACTTCTCCACTTATGTGGTCAATCGAGGAGTCATGATTTCTGGACTCAACCGCTCAGGTCTTAAAGAGTCTCGTGTCCTAGCTACCTCAGTCCCGTCTATCCATCTAGGTAAACTAGAGGAAGTAAACCGCCTGTCTCGAGAACTGGCAGAACAGCCAAATCAGCCTGTATCTAGCATTTTCCAAAAGCTGAAAACCATTGAGCAGAAGACTTTCTATCGTCCTTTAGAGGATATTATAGCCTGTGTCATTGGTGCAGGGAGCTTCTCACTAGCCCTTGGAAGTAGCTGGATTGATGGAACTGCTGCGGCTATATCGGGAGTTTTTGTAGGGATTGGCATGCAACTCTTTTCCCGTTTTATTCATACCAGTTTCTTGCAGATTATCCTTTCTAGTGCCATTGCCGCTTTATCAGCTAACATTCTCTATTATTTGGGTATCGGGCAACATCGTAGCGTGATTATTCTGGGCACCTTGATGATTTTGATTCCTGGGGCTTACTTTGTAAATGCCATTCGAGAATTCACCCAGAACAACTACTATAGCGGTCTGGCCCTGATGTTGTCAGGGGTCTCCACTTGTCTATCTATCTCTGTCGGTGTTCTTGCCATGATTTCCATCCTCCCCTTTGCGGAACAGTTATCAGGCATATTCTCAACACCGTCAACCTCATGGCTGGGGGTCTTGATTCAGACCTTCATGGCAGGACTAGGGACAGCAGCCTTCTCCGTGCTTTACCGAGTGCCTAAGAAATACTTCTTGGACCTCGGAACCCTAGGAGCGGGCTCATGGCTCCTCTACCTCTTGATTTGGAACAATACCCATCACGAGGTCTTAGCCATCCTCTTCCCTGCCCTATTAGTCACTATCACCTCACGCTTTTTGGCTCACTACCGTAGATGTCCAGCTACAGTCTTCCTAGCCTCAAGCATGTTCCCACTCATCCCAGGGATGAGCTTCTACCGTGCGGTCTACTTCCTCTTAATCGGAAATGCAGACCTAGGCCTCAGCTTCCTACGAGCTTGTTTCCTGGCCTCCTTTACCATCGCCATCGCCGTCAGTTTGACACAACAAATCCCTAGCCGCTATTTTGTACTAGGGAAGAAGAAATAAATTGTTGAAAGCCATTGGTTTTGTATACCAGTGGCTTTTTTGGTGGCGTTCTAAAATCAGTGGATAGCATATTATGAATATCAAAAATACCCTACTCAAGGATCTATCCGCTGCTAACTTAAAGCAAATACATCATTAACTCTCTTTAATGAAAGTTTATCATTCATATACTATCAGTTTTGTTTAGAAAAGAGTTGGAAAGAGATTTCTATAAAAGACGAAACCGTTTACATAATTCTTTGATTTTATTAGAATTCGGTGATAAACTTAATATGTAAGCAAGAATTCTGTAATACTACTTTAACTCCACTCATAAGTTAACTTTATCCTTACTACTATTGTTTAATTTAATGAAAGGACCATTATCATGGAAAAGAAAGTATATTTTATACTTCACAAAGTAAAAAAACAATGGGTAACCATTGCAGTAACCGGTCTAGCTCTAGGGCTTAGTTTTGCAAGCTTGGGCTATGTGAACGCAGCTGAACAGACTCCCCCCATCTCAGAACTAACTGTTGAAAGCAACATCCAAGAAAGCGCAATTGATGTCATAAGCTCGTCAACTAATGAAGTCATTACTAAACCAGAAGAAAACAAATCTTTCGACGCCCCCAATACAAGAGAAAACATCACTGAAACTACTTCTACTGAATCTGATCTAAGTACCACTGAAGCAACTGTTACAGAAACAAGTACTTCTGAAATTAACTCTCAACAAGCTCTTCGTTCGGAAGTCTCTACTGTTACTGGCAGTGAAGTAGTAAGCTCTGGAACACCAGATTCTGAAACAAATACTGCTCATAAAGTAGAAGAAAGTCCCGTGATATCTGGAGGTCATTACACTAGTGATAGTCAGGGCAATTGGTACTACATTAAGGACGAGAAAGCACTTACTGGTATGCAAAATATTGATAATGTTACGGTCTACTTTGATGCCGATGGGAAGCAAGTCAAAGGAGACACCCGTCAAGTTAACGGAGCAACATATCACTTTGAGAAAGATAGCGGACAACTTACTCGCAATGCTTTTGCATCTGATAAGAATGGAAATTGGTACTACTTAGGCCAAGATGGGAAAGCACTTATAGGTAAACAAGTTATTGACAATATACCACTCTACTTTTACCCTAATGGTGTCCAAGCTAAAGATGCCTTTGTCGTCCTAGATGGAAATTCCTATTATTTTCAAAAAGATAGTGGCCAAATGGTTCGTGACCGTTTTTGGTCAGATGACGATGGAAACTGGTACTATAGCGATAAAGAAGGAAAACTTGTCACAGGCGAACAGTCTATAGATGGCTTCGATATGTATTTCTACCCAGACGGTGTTCAGGCTAAGGGTGAAATCGTTACAATAGGTATCGAACCCTATTACTTCGATAAGGATAGTGGTCATAAGGTCATAAATACCGACATTACTATCAATGGAAAAACTTACCACGCAGAAGCTAATGGACTTTTGATTGAAACTGAACAGAAACTTCCTCAACGTCCACTTGTTTCTGGTGGCCATTTCCAAGAAGATTCCTCAGGCAACTGGTACTATTACACCGCAACAGGAGAGAAACTAAAAGGATGGCAAAATGTAGATGGAGTAACTCTTTACTTTGACAAAGAAGGTCGTCAAGCGAAAAATGGGGAAAGAATCATTGACGGCTCCCATTACTATTTTAGTCACTATTCAGGTGCTGTAAAAACCAACTATTGGCATACTTGGTCTATTGAAATCAGAAGACAGGAACCATTTGCTAAAACGTATAACGAATATTATGGTTCTGATGGTCGACGTTACTATGGATGGCATCGAGTTGGCGATCAACTTTATTATTTTGATTATAATGGTCGAGTTGAAAATGATCTTACTATCTTCAAAGGACAAAACTACCTCTTTGATAATCATGGAAAATTGGTAAAAGATGCCTTTTATATTCAGTCATTACGTGTCTTTGTTGGAACTTTAAATACTAGCTATCGCTCCAATAAATTTGGCCAAGTACTAACCGGAGAACATCATATTAATGGTGATGACTACTATTTTTCAAATTCTGGTTCACCAGTCACTGATATAGTCAAAAAAGGTGGCAAGGACTATTACTATTTTGAAGGCAAACTTCTAAAAAACTATCTCGGACCTTTACTCAAACGTCAGGAACTGGATTATGATGCAGTCTACTCTGGCATCGTAGGTACAGATAAGGATGGGGTTTTACTTACTGGTGTTAGCACTGCAAATAATGGTAAACTCTATTATTTTGAAAATAATAGATATTTTGATAATAGCAATATCCCCAAAATGTTTACAGTTACAACACCTACTTGGAAAACGATTGATGGTAAGCTATACCACTTAGAGCCTAGCATAAACAGAACTTACAAGAATGGTGGAAGAAGTTATACCGATACCGTCAGGGAAGAAGTAGACATTATTGACCACGGAGTACGAACAAAGACCGATAAGATTAAACGTATTATTGGTGATAATTATAGTAATCTATACTATCTTGATGAAAACAATGATTTTTACATCGGACATCTACTTCCAGAAAACACAGATTTAACTAAAATTGAAGAAACTGTAATTCAAAGTGACAATAAATTCTATGCTTTCAATAGAACAAGTTCGCTTTCCGAAACTTCCCCTCTCACAGTTTCCAAGACCTTAGTTTACAATAAAAAAGCCTACCTCATTGATGATAAAGGAGTAGCGACCGAAACTAAACTAACAAATCGTTTCGAACACGATGATGCATGGAATTGGTACTACTTTGATAACGAGGGAAAAGCTGTCACCGGACTCCATTCAATAGATAATGTCACTCTATACTTTGATAAAGAGGGCAAACAAGCTAAGGGAAGACTTGTCGAAATTGACGGTCAAACACATTATTTCGATAGAGACAGCGGAGCTATGTGGACTAACCGAACACTTGAACTTAATGGTATTCGTTATATCATTGACCAAAATGGTTATGTAACGATGAACAAACCTGGACAATTTATTCAAGATAAAGATGGTGATTGGGCTTATATTAAAGAAAACGGACAGTTAGCCACTGGACTTCAAATTATTAATCATCAAAAATACTACTTTGATCCAACTGGAAAACAAGCCAAAGGAAAACGACTTCTGCTTGATGGAAAGTACTATTTCTTCGATAACGATACTGGTGCTATGTTCGTAAATAAATTCCATGAAACAGGCGATTACTTTTCTAAAAAATATACTTATTTTGGCGAGGATGGAAGCCAGATATTTGGTTGGGCAACTATTGACGGTAAACGTGTTTATTTTAAAGAAGATGGCTACCAAGTTCGAAATGATACATACAAGATAGGTGGTTTCGATTATTTCTTCAAAAAAGACGGTAGTATGCTTGCTAATGATATTGACGGCAACTACAAATACTATTATGCTGATAAGGACGGTCATCTACAGTTCGGGTGGGTTAATCACAATAATGAAACCTACTATATTAGCCCACCATGGGGAGCTGAAGACCGAACATATCTAAAAACTATCAATGAAAAGACCTATCTTTTGGGCCCTAAAGGACGACTTCTAAGGAATACAGCTACAGACACCTCGACCTCTTGGAATGGTTTCTGTATCTCTGATGAAAATGGAGTTGTAAAAACAGGTGTCATTCGGTTAGAAGATAATAGGCTTTATTATTTCAACCCTGAAATTTATATGACTACTCCTTTTAGTGGCGAATGGGCAGAGTTTGATGGTAAACTTTATCATTTTGAAATGCCGATATCAGTTAGTCCATACTCAAAAGGTTCTCCAATTACCACTAACACTACGCTTGAAAAAGATGGAAAAACCTATATTATTGACGAAAATGGCGTAGCTACAGAGAAAAAGGATTAATATCAAACTAACAACTGTAAGCATTTAAAAATACCTCATTTTTGCCAAAATGTATTCAAAAACACCAGAAATCATTTTTTCTGGTGTTTTCTTTTTGTCTAAAACCTAGTAAGGCTACCGGCAAAATCTCTATCATCAATCTACTTCAAGTCAAAATATTTCTTGACATCTTTAGCATAGCCATACTGTTGATTTAAACGCTCGAGCAAGTTTTTATTATGGCCTGGATAATTGTCATTTCTTCGTAATTCTTGATAAAGCTCGATATAAGGCAACTGTTTGTCTTTGGCTAACTGCAACTCTGCTTCATAAGCATAGGCAATCTTTCGAAATTGGAGATTAGTAACACCATCTTCTTCGACATCGATTATGGCATACTGAGCCCTATGATTTTGCAGGGGTGACCAATCAAAATAGGGCATCCCAATCGTACCAGGATTAAGAATCTGTTGCCCCTTACTACCATAACGAAGCAATTGCTTATGCACATGACCGTAAATCGCCATATCTGTTTGATCATCTAATAACTGATCAAAATGACTGGTATCATTAGCTGGACGTAACTCACCTCCGTAGTTCTTCTCCGGTAAGTGATGCGTCAAAGAAAAACGAATCCCATTGATTTCCTTCTTCAAAACCAGAGGCAGAGAACGTATCCAATCAACATATTCAGTATCCAATTCTTCCATCAAGTACTGGGTAAGTCGCAAGAGCTGAACTTCTTGTGGATTCTCCAGACCATATTCCCCATCTAAAGCCTCCAAAACACAATCATCCCAATTTCCTCGAACGGTAGCTGTTATCGGGATAGAAGACAGAAGCTCAAAGAGTTCATTTCTTCCTGGTCCAGGTAATATAATATCCCCCATTAACCAATATTCTGTTGCACCCAACTCTTGTGCATCCTTAATAACTGCTTCAAGAGCTGTTGTATTCCCATGAATATCTGACAAAATTGCAATACGATGTTTCATCTATACTCCTTTACTGATGGTCTACTAAGTTAAAACTAATATAAGAACAACTATTCTTCCTCACCATCACCCTCATACAAACATGCCACCAAACGTTCAAAGGGCTCTATATACTCCCAATACTCAAAAGGGAGATTTGAAATCTTACTTAGATCATTATCATCAAAATGATACACGAGATGGCGTAGTATTTGATTTTCAATATAATGGATATCTCTCAGCTCCTCGAGACTGATTGTATCCAGTTCTATGATGTAGTGACACAAATCATCAAGTGCTTTTACGTCAAATTTTTTCTCCTCGTGTAGGAAGTAGAGAAAGCTCTGATTCTCACCTCTTTTATTATCTTCTATCAGATTCCTTTTATGCATCATTCTTGAATCCTTTCCTTAATAGCAACATTATAACACTAGAAAATGATTCTCCAAAGTGACAACATAAAAAGAGAACCTGGGATGTTTCCATTCCAAATTCTCTTCTTGTTGATTTACAAAATATCAACACATCTTACCACAAACTAATGCGTTTGCTTGGTGCTAGATACATGGCGTCTCCTTCCTTAATCTGAGGGTAGGCCTCATAAAACTCAGGAAGGTTTTTAAGTTGTTGGTTTACACGCAACTCATTTGGTGCGTGGACGTCTTGTACCATGGTATATTTATTGTACTGTAGGCTGGCCTTTTGTTTCCAGATATCTGCGTAGTTCTCAAAGTAATCCTTGAGGTTAGGTTTTGTCATATCTGTTTTGAGAACTTGTAGTGTGGATGAGAGACCGCCAGCATCTGCGACATTCTCAGTGACTGTGAGTTTTCCATTTACCTTAGTCCCGTAAATTTCCAAACCATTCCACTGGTCTTCAAAGGCTTTGATTCTCTTGTCAAAAGCTTTGCTATCAGCTTTTGTCCACCAATTGTGCATGTCGCCGTTCTCATCATAGTCGGCACCATTGGAGTCAAAGGCATGGGTAATTTCATGTCCAATCACGACACCGATACCACCATAGTTCTTTTCAGTACTTTGGTTCTTGTCATAAAACGGCGCTTGCAAAATACCAGCCGGGAAGTTGATACTATTGCTTTCTGGGTTGTAATAGGCATTGATATCAAAAGCTGATCCAGACCATTTATTCTTATCAATAGGCTCATCAAAATGATCAATGGTATAACGTTTTCCGAACTGGGCAATGTCTTCTGACAGTTCAAAGAAGGACTTGTTTGGGTCAAGATGTAGTTCCTTAGTACCAGGATCGACATCTTCCTGATAACCTACGAAAACCTTCATTTTATCCAACTTTTCGATAGCCTTGTTGCGTGTGCCTTCCGTCAACCAATTATTCTTTTGGAGACGGCCACGATAGACATTTTTGATTCTATCAATCATGCCTGTCACATCAGTCTTTGCTTCCTCACCAAAGTATTTACGTCCATAATAGACACTCATGACATCACTAAACAGATGGACACTCATCTCGTAAACCGAATCTTCCTTAGAAACTGGCTTCTGTGTGCCCATAATAGCCATGCTAATCGATTCAAAATTCAAGCGATAATCTTCTGTCAGAGAATTTGACGCTGCCATAGCTTCTTGCACCAACATCCATGATTTGATTTTAGAAAAATTGTCCTGATTAACGACCTTACTATAATTCTCAAAATACTTGGTATTAGGGACATTGATGGTTTCTAAATCACGTCCCATAATGCCTTTGATGACATCATATAATTTGAAGGAACCAGAGTAGGCATTAATCTCTTCTGCCGTTTTAGGATGAACCAAATTCTTACTCTCAGACATCTCTTCATTACTGAGACTGTACTTAGCAATTATTTCGTCGAACTCCAGTGCTTCTTTGACAATGCGTTTACTATTTTTTTCACTATATCCAAGCATTTCCAAGGCTTTTTGCGTGGCTGTCTCGATTGGAGTCAAATATTGTTTCTTGCTGGCCTCGTCTTTATAAATAGACACATCTGGCAATAAAATACTTGGAGGACTCAATTGGATTTGTTTTTGGCTGGTATTCTCTGCGTTAGTTCCTACGTCATAACCAAATGGAAGAGGAATCCCTTTATCAGTCAAGCTAGCAGATTTACTGGCCAAATCATTCAGATCCTTGATATCCTCAATTTCTTTTAGATAAGGTTTGAGAGGTTCAAGGCCATCCTTCTCACGCTGCTTGTAATCACTAGCAGCCTTGTAGAAAGTGATAAACTCAGACATCCCTGTAATATCTGACGTTTCCTTGCCCTCCCCTAAATTTTTGATATCCTTCTTTAGCTTTCCTTTGATATCTTCATCTAAAGTATAAAAATTATCAATGCTTGGAGAATCAGCAGGAATTTTGGTTTTTAGCAGCCAGTCCTTGTTAACAGCTTGGTAAAAATTTGAGGCTACCGTAGCATTCTTGTCAATCGGTGTCTCTTGTGGGACAAAGGTTTTATAGGCCCAAAAACCGCCTCCAGCAAGAGCCAAGGCCAAAGCTCCCGTTATGGAACCAAGAATAATTTTCTTACGCTTTTTCATAGATACTCCTTAGAAAATTAGATTAATACACTTGTATTATATCATTAGAACACTGGTTTTAGCAAGATGTTTTTGGGAGACAAAAAGAAGTAATCAGTCGATTACTTCTATGTATTTTCTTACACTGCTAAAATTAAATATCATGACACTCAAGATAAAAAACATAAAAGATCATCTAAATGACAAGCAGATTGATGCTAATCCTCTTGCTAGATTAATGTTACGCTCTGATTTTTCTTGGAATTCTGTGAGCGTCTTACTCAAGTCACTTACTCCAGAACTCAGTGATTTGCCTTTAGAAAGATTGCTGACTGCTAGAACTTGAATAGCTCTGCATAATTCTGCAAGAAGTTCATCATTATCCTTCTTTCCAACTTCGATTTCATTTTTAAACGTTACGAGCAACTTTCTCTCTTTTTCAGTTGTTTCTGGATTTACAATCAGATTATAGATATTGTTTAAGATATCCGTAATTTGCGTGTTATTGCTTTTTGTCATCTAGATTACCTCCTATAACCTGTAGCAAGATTAGGTCGAGCAAGTGAATTAAATTGGGTAATTGTTTGTGTTGTCATGAGCAACGACCTCTTTTAATAGTTCGCTGTGACATCATTATACACATCTAGCATATCAAATTCAAGACTAAAAATATCCTTCTGCCATATATGGTCCAATCTATGACACAGACGTACAAAAAAAGTAATCAGACGATTACTTTCTTAAACTGCGAAAATTGGGTAACAAGACACTCCAGATGAGAACTACAAAAATACCTAAAATAATAATTGTAGTATAGGGGTTAAAGCATAGACTGATTAACAAGGCAAGACTCATTGCAACCATTAGATAACCTAACTTTCTCGCTACTGAGTTACTGCTCTCACTGTGATTTTTAGTAGCTAGACCAATACTTTTAGGAAGATAATTTCCGATTACTAGAAAAATGAGTGCCACTAACCAAATGACAGTCAATCGAACTTGGACATGTCCGCCCATGGCAACAGTCAATAAGAGACCTTGAATGATAACTGCAGAAATCGGAATAAGCCATAACATAAACTCTTTTAAGAATGAAATGGTTATTTGTTTAAAATATGAAAATAAGAGATTATAAATGGCAAGAGCAATAAAAGGAAGGACAACTATTGCTAGATTGCGATTCATAAAACCATTGGCTTGTTCTTCCACATTAAAGTGGATAGCCACCCGATTTGGGAGTTGATTGTAAAATACTAGTCCGACAATAACCGGTGTGAGTATCACAATATTACCAATAACTCTTTGCATATTATTTTTCATCTTCTTTTCCTCCAAGTGACTGAATCCACGTTAAAATTTCTTCAAAAACGGTCAAGTTCAAACTATAGTAAATAAAATTCTTCTGCTTTTCTTCTTCAATAAGTCCTGCTTTTCTCAAGGTAGACAAATGATGAGAAACTGTTGCGGGAGCCAAGTCAAACTGCTGGCTGATTTCACCTGCAGACTTGGGCCCAGACTTTAGATAGTCTAAAATTTCTCTCCTCACGGGGGCAGAGATGGCTTTTAAGGTTTCAGATAAGCCCATGAGTTTCCTCCTTTTTCCAAATTTGGCGTGTCACAAGTCCGACACCTAGCACATAAATAGCTAACATGACTTCGATTAATAAGATATTTCTGACTATCCCTTGTTGATAAGCACCTGCCAAAAAATCGATGGTAGCATGAAGTAATATCGCCCCAAAATAGAATGAAAGCTTATGCTTAGTGACTGCTAGAAAATCCCAAGCTGTAAGCAAGACTTGTAGTACCAAAGCAACTAGTCTTTCAAAGAGAGACATAACAACTGCAAATCCAGTTAGTTGGTTGACCTGACTCACAAGAAGTGGCGGCAATTGACTGGTCTGACCTGAATGGATGGCCTGTAAAACAATGATGTAAGTGAGTAACCCCATCACTCCAAGCAAAATAAATTCACTAAGTCCATGTCCAAAACCGTAAGCAACAATATCAGATGTCATCAAACTTCTTTTCTTAGCAAGGACCTTAAACACCACATAACGTGTTGTTTCTTCGACAAGGCCAGCCATAAGTCCTCCATAAATAATGGTGAACCATTTAGAAGAGTGGACAAAGCCAGAAAAAACCACAGCATTGATAGGTCCTTCAATCATCATGACAGGTAAGGCAAAACCAATCAGACCTACTAAAAAGAGCTTGATTGAAAATTGCCATTTTTTCTTCAGAATGATAAAACTTATGATAGCGATAACTAACATGGCAAGAATTGTCATAAAAAGGAATGTTTCCATTTGATTTATCCTTTCCTTGATACGGAGCATCAGTACGACTTAAGTCAGAATACCTATTTCTATACTTTTCGAAATAGATTCTACGCTTTTCCTAAAGCACTGTCAAGGCTATTTCGAAGAAAATCGAAATAGGAGTACAAAAAAAGACCGTTTTCACGATCTTTCTTCTTGAGAATTTTCCCTCATTCTCGGCTGTGTGTTCTCTAGTCAATTACATGGGCTACTACTGCTTATCTTCCTGGGACATATTCGCCAGTGTTGGCATCGTAGTAACGACGTTGGCCATTGACTGTGACGTAGGCACCTTTAACTTGGCGACCTGATTGGTCAAAGTAAAGGTGTTGGCCATTGATGACTTGTTCCCCTGTCACGGCATAGCCATCTGCTCCGAAATAAGCCCAGACGTTAGGCTCGATTTGAGCGAAGCGGTTGGTTACAGGTTGACCATCGTTTTCGTCATAGTACTTGTAACGACTACCGACCTTAACTGCTTTGCCCTTGTATTGGATACCATTTTGGTCAAAGTAGTATTCCTTGCCATTGATAGTCCACTTGCCTTTAAGGGCTTGGCCATCAGTATTGAAGTAAGACCATTGGTTTGGTGCAATCTCAGCAAAGCTGCTTGTTACAAGAGCTCCACTGTGGGCATCATAGTAATAAGTCTTACCATCTTCAACAATGGTTTTACCCTTGACTTGGATACCATTTTTATCAAAGTACTTAAGGTATCCATGATCAGCACGAACTTGACCGATTGCCAGTGAACCGTCTTGTTTGAAGTACATCCACTGATCATCACCAACTTGGAGGTAGCGTCCGCTAGCAAGAATACCTGATTCTGGCTCATAGTAATACTTAATGCCATTTTCTTCGATAATTTCACCCTTAGCTTGGCTACCATCTTCCTTGAAGTAATAGAGGTGACCATCAATGTATTGACGTCCAGTGACACGGTTACCTTCTTTATCAAAGTAGTTCCATGCCTTAGTTGCTGGGTTGTAGACAAAGATGCTGCGTCCAATTTCGCCTGCTGGTGTGATATAACGCGCCTTACCATTTTCAAAGATAATAGAATCAGCTCGGTTGCTGTAGGCCGTACCGACACTACCATCTTGGTTAAAGTAATAAGTCTTACCGTCAATGACGCGTGAGCCTGTCACAGTGTTACCATCAGCGTCAAAGTAATAACGTTTACCTGTGCTGCTATCAGTCGCAAAGACATTGCGTCCCATATCACCGGTTCCAGCAACATAGTAATGCAATTTACCATCATCGGTACGGACAATGCGATCCTTAGCCTGAAGACCAGTTTCACGGTCAAAGTAGAAATGGTGACCACTCCAATGAAGGTTACCCACTACCATGGTTCCTTGTGTTGTAAAGGCACGGACTTGCTTACGTTTATCATCAAAATCAACGAAGGCATTCTTAACCATGGCACCGTCTAGACCGTAATAGTAGGTATAGCCGTTGCTAGCACGACGAAGGGCATTACGCAATTGAACACCATTATCAAAGAAATAGTAATCCTTGCTATTGATGTTTTGGGCACCCTTGGTCATCTTACCGTCAGCACCGAAGTAATACCAGTTACCGTTACCGTCTTGAACAAATTCATTCTTGATGACTTGATTATCACGAAGGAAGTAAACATCTTGTCCACGACGTTGGAAGACTTGAGTGCTTGTGATGGCACCTGTATCACGAAGTGGTGTTGGCAAGAGTTGGCCGTTGGCTGAAGTATTAAAGTACTGGTTGGTCTTGTCATCACGAAGGACAAAGTTGATGCCTCGTCCAAGGATGTTAGTTCCGTTGAAGTACTTAGCAGACCATTTGGTAATCTTTTCATTCGTAGGCAATTGCTTACCATTTGAGATTTGCACACGGTTGAAAATAGATGGGTACTTAGCTTTCAGCTCATCAAGGAAGGCACCACCGTACTTGCCTTGATAGTCTGTGCCATCTGTGCGGGTATTTGCCACATAGGCTTG
This sequence comes from Streptococcus sp. HMSC064H09, assembly GCF_001812625.1. NCBI lineage: Bacteria > Bacillati > Bacillota > Bacilli > Lactobacillales > Streptococcaceae > Streptococcus > Streptococcus sp. HMSC064H09. The sequence goes on along the minus strand of NZ_KV809605.1, from coordinate 51,304 downwards.
GTCCACAATTTGATAACCTTGTTGGTGATAACCGTAGCCGTTAACACGTGTGGCATTAACTACTTCTTTTCCTGGAAGGTTATAAATTTGGTCTGGCACCCAGTCAGCAATGGCTTGAATACCATCTTTGTGGAGAGCACGAAGGACATTAAGGAGGTCCTCAAGTGAGCCATACTTGTTATTTTGACTCAAGGCCATGTCATAACGGTCATCAAAGGCATAACCATTATCAATTGTTGAGTCAAGGAAAGTGCCATCTTTACTTGAAACATACTGTGGTGGAAGTCCAACCGACGTAACACCCCAAGCTTTGAGCAAATTAGTGTTCTTAGCCAAGACACGGTTCATATAGAGTTCTGGCTGATCGTCCGCAAAAGCTTGGAAGTTTGAGAAGGCTTCATACATGACTTGCGAATCAAGGGCTGCTGAAGACTTGTAAACTTGACCATCTCTATTGGCACGGTTACTTGGCTGTGTACGTGCGTCTTGGTTAGCCTTAGCCCCGACTGGTACCCAGACACCGAGGTAACCTGATACTTGCACATTTTCCACACCAAAAATATCGTTGGCATTGAAGGTCAAGTTCCCATTCCAGTCGGTACGTTTAAGAAGGTTTTTAGGCACATCAGAATCGTTGAGGTAGGTTGCTATACCATCTTTTGTTGTCAAAAGTAATGGGCGATAAAGCTGATTACGGTGAGCTCTACCCATGTTCATCGTTACGGTTTCATTGCTACCCAATCGGAAATCATAGTTGTTGGTCATGATGACACCCATCCCTTGCGTACGGGTTTCAGCAGTTCCCCAATCAGTTCTGTTATTGGCACCTTTACCATAACGAACTGATGTCAAGAGGCCGTCATTTCCGACTTTCTTCACTTCCATGTCTTGACCACCAGCTACATACTTGATACGGGCACGCAAGAGGGTGTCGATAGCATCAAAGTAAGGCGTCTTTTTCGCCATGTAGTGACCATCCTCACGGTAGAGGTCACCGTAATAAACACGTGTTACAGAGTCCTTGTTGGTCAACATGAGGGCATAGACAGATGGCAAGTTGTAAGACGCATAAGTTTTATGAGCCTTATCAATATCCGCATTGTAAATCTCGAAGGCCTTCTTGATTTCATCACGGGTGAAATTGTAACCAAACAGACTTGGGTTGATACGATCACGGATGATACGTTGGATAATGGTTTGCGCTTCCGTATCGTGGGCACGGGTGAAAATATAGTTGGCCATACGTTCACCGTTCTTATCGTTAGCACCTCGTGGATTCAAACTACTATTCATAAAAGCAGTCATGTCCCCAAGCTGCATACGTGTATTTTTATCACGCATCAAAAGGTTGGTAAGAGCATTACGAAGGGCATTATCAATCGGCAGTTGTGCCCCCTTAGTGTCCTTGTTGTAATATGGGTCGTTGGCAGACCACGCTTCCAAGTATGACAAGTGTTTGATCGCATTGGCTTCAGACTTGTCAACACCATAGGCTGCTTTGAAGTAATCTGAAGCGATTTGGAGAAGGTCGGCATCCACATTGTCCAAGGCATCGACACGCAAACCGTCAAAGTTGGCTGTTGGATCGTTGGCCATGATACTTCCGATATTCATCATAAAGTGGAGCCAGTTAAGTTGTTCCGCCTGAACAGCTGGGTTTGAGTTATCAATATCGTTGGCAAGCAAGAACTCAAGACCACCGATAGAATTGTCCTTGAAGTACTTACGTGTACCCGTCTGATTAGTCGGTGTGCGGTTAAGCAAACGATAGTCAGAGTTGGCGTAGCTAGTACGGTTACCAGTATCACCCTTACTGTTGTTAAAGAGCAACTGTCCACCTTGCAAGTGGTCGTAGGAACTATTTTCAGTGCTACTATTCCAACCTGGCTGAGTCTTGATGAACTGGTCGATACTTGTACGCAACCAGTTGGTATTGCCTTCACGCGCAATACGTTCTTCAATCTTAGTCTGAACAGCTTTAGCAGCTAGATTTAGACTTTCCTGGCTAGAGTTGGTTGAAAATGATCCCGCACCAAGACCTTGATTTTGCATGTAGTTTAGGTAGTTAACCTGAGTTGATTTGTCAGGCCACCAAACCATCAAGAGTGGACGTTTGTCCGCTTCAGTTGAAGCTGTCCAAGTCTTACCATCCTTAAGAATACTCTTTGGACGGTACCAAGCATCTGCTGTGATGAAGGTGTCGAGTTGGTCCAAAGATTTGTTATCGTTTTTGTAGAGCTGATTTCCAGATGAAAAATCCACAGTTGCCTTGATAGGTTCTGTTGAAAATTCATCTTGTGACTTGGTCGCAAGAGCTCCTGTTTCAGCATCAAAGTAATATGACTTCCCATCTTGCTCAAAGACGAAGTTCTTACGCACACTACCGTCACTATTGACATAGTATTGTTTGCCGTTAATCCATTGGATACCAGTCGCTGTATCGGTATTGGCTTCACGAGTTTCTGCCAAGGCACGACGACTACGTGTACGAGCTTCTGTATTTGCCGTATCAGTTGCTGCTGCACGGTCTGTAGTAGCTGTTGCACGATCCGTTCCAGTTACTGCAGCGTTAGTATTTGTATCAGTTGTTGTGGCACTAGTGTCAGCAGTTGCTGCTTGCACATTTGTACTTGGCGCTTCTTGACCTGAGTTGGTGTCAACTGTCGCTGTGTTTGCAGCAGGAGCCACTGCCCTATCTGTAACATCGGTTGTCGTGCTAGTCGCATCTGCGACAGGAATAGCCACGCTCGCAGTATTAGCATCTGCTGAAATAGTTGGTGCTACTGTAGTTGCTGCATCATTAGTTGTGGCAGGCGCTTCTCGAAGCAAATCTTGACTGCTATCACCCGACTGATTCGCAGGATTTTGCTCATCGGCCTGAACCTGTTGATCCGCCAACAAAGTTCCACCAGCAACAGTAACCATTGAGAGTGCTGTCACCCCAATAGTCACCCAATTCTTCTTCACTTTATGCATTTTAAAGCGTACTTTTTGTTCCATAATATTTACCTTTTTCCCTTATATTACTTCTATCATAAGCTATTTGACAAGGGAATACAATTACACAACTGTAATATCAGTTTAATGTATCTACCTTCGTTTTCTCAGAAAACGTCCTTTAATAATCTGCCTAATAAATACACCTTGTGAACAAATGCACTAAGGATAACATAAAACCAGCTAAAATCGTTAGGACTAAGACTTTTTTAGACGATAGAATCATCCAACAATATTAATTTATTTTTAAATAAAAAAACCTTCATTTCTAAGATGAAATAAAGGCTTGGTTACGGGGACTAGCAAAATCCTGCTAAAGTATGCGTGGTTTATGGGTTAGGAGGTCGCGATGCTTTCCATATTTAGTAGTCCACAAAACGCTTGATTGCTATTTTTTACTCATTTTCCATGTACTACCACCTAGTGAAAAAGGCACCTATGGTTTCAATAATGGCATAGAGTAATGGGGGTTTTCGTGGTCTGAAATCTGTTTTATAAAAGTAGTAATTCGAAATGAAGATAAATAATATGACAATGATACTCCAAGCTAAGATAACCATGATTTTTCTCCTTTACTGCTTCTTCAATCTGATACCTAATAAACTCTTCCTTTTGGAAGTATCTCAAAAATGCCCGTGTCCATCAAGTCAAATTGTCTTATCAAAATTTCTATAATTAGATATTTTCACCACCGATTACTCAGTTGGTTGCGATGCTTTCCATGCCTCTAAGTTAGCGTAACTTTTAATGGGATAATCTGTCTTTTTCCCATCTTTAACTGCATAAACCGTTAAATCTTCACCACCTGCTGGAGCTAACCAATGAAGTGTTGCATTAAGCCACTCCTCCGCACTGACAGACTCCGGACGAGGATAGATACTGTAAGACACATCTCCATATATTTTATTCCAGAAATCAGGATAATCCGTAAAAAGATTTAATGCTTTTGCATTATCATCATTTCCTTTTTCCCCATCAGACTCAAGATGAGTTATACTATCTGAAACAAACAAATTATAAGATTCTGCGATATTGTTTAAAGAAGCAGATCTAATAACATTAGAATAATACCCATCATTATATGCACTAAGCTTGCTATCAGATTGATTATAGAAAGTTTTCAATTCTTCTGGTAAAGCTTCAACTTTCCCATTTGATAAATCAACTCCAACATATTCATCAATTGTATAATGAACATCATCCTTAACCAAGGCAATAATGGCTAGGTCCTTCCCTTCATAGGTTAAATAATCAAAGACTTTCCAGATTTTAGCATCTTTTTTATAAGCCTCTGTTGCCTTATAAAGGTCATATTCCTTACGCTTAAAGTTATCATTGAGGGCAAGGGTGACTAAGATATATTCAGAGCCATCAGTCTTTTGAACCGTAACATCTTTTCCCTTATAGGATACAAATCTGAGATCAGCGATATAATTTTGAGTAACATGTGCCTTTGAAGGGGCAAGGACAAATTGATTTCTATCTCCAAAAACTACAGGTTTACTATCCTTTAACGAATCTTCAGTTATATCGTACTCAACCTTTAAAGAATGCCCCTCTGAGTGATTTGCTTTTGTTTGATGAGAATTAATATAATAAGTCAGGAAGCAAGCCACAGTTAATAAAATCGTACTGATTGCAACCAACTTTCTCAAATATTTTCGCCTAAGAATAAACTTCCCCATATTTACCTTTACCTCTTTTTTCCTACATACAGATATAATACCCATTATAACACGGCTATAGCTCCTCCTTGCGAATATGAGAGGGACAAAATTATTAGGATTTAAGCATGAAAAAGCATCTGAGTGTACACTGACAGTTTCTCTAAAACAACTCAAAAAACCAGCTAATGCTGGTTTTTTCATCTATTTAATCATCTAGAGTTATGATAGGAAAATAATAATAATTTAGATAGGAAAAGGAAAAATTCGCTCTAGATTTTTAAAGGACATATTAATTAACGACGCTGTCTCAATTCACCAGTTTTGGCATCGCAGAAGAGGCGTTTACCACCAACATAGACATAACGTCCTTTAACTTGACGACCTGAACCGTCAAAGTAAAGCTGTTTACCATTGATGACCTGTTTTCCAGTCACTGCTTGGCCAGCTGAGTTAAAGTAATACCAGCAACCACGTCCAGCTTCGACAAAGCGGTTTACCACTTGCTCACCAGTGTGGGCATCAAAGTAACATTTCTTACCTTGGACAGTGAGCAATTTACCTTTGACTTGAGCACCATTGCTACCAAAGTAGTAAACTTTATTGTTAATATTTTGAAGACCTGTCACTTTGTGACCATCTTGGTTAAGGTACGCCCATTGGTTAGCCGCAATTTGAATGAATTGGTTGATGACTGCTTGACCAGTGACGGCATCATAGTAACGTCCTTCAGCCCAGCCACCTTTTAGCTGGCTATGGTCTTTGTTGAAGTAATAGAGTTTACCATCAATCACTTTGGCACCTTGAACGAGGCAACCAAAAGCATCCGCATAATACCAGTTGTTATTTTCAAAGATAAAGCGTGACACAGCCATTTCACCTGTTTGGGCAGAAATGTAGTATTGCTTGTTGCCTTGTTGCATCATCTGACCTTTGATTTGACGGCCTTCTGAGTCAAAGCAGTATTCTTTACCATTGATGATACGTTTTCCTGTCACAGCGTAACCATGTTCATCAAGGTAGTACCAAGCTTGGTTTTCTTTATTTTGAACAAAGGTATTTACAGCCATATTACCAGTATCAGGGATAAAGTAACGGATACGGCCATCTGAGAAGCGAATAAATTTGTCTTTAGCTTGGATACCTGTTTGTGTATCAAAGTAGAAGGTTGTGCTACCCATTTCAAGGAGACCAGTAGCCATGTGACCATAACAATCGAAATAGCGTACATCCTTACGATAACCTGCAAAATCGTAGAAGCCGTTGATAGCTTTCACACCGTTTTTATCGTAGTAATAAGTGTAGCCATCGCTACCTTTAACAAGTGAGTCACGGGCTTGAAGACCATTTTCAAGGAAGTAATAAGCCTTACCATCGATAACCTTTTCACCTTTGACCTTTTGGCCATATTGGTCGTAATAATACCATTGATTTTCGCCTACACGGACAAATGAAGACTTGGCATTGTTCGAATCAACACTTGGTTTAGTCTCGCCTGAGATGATTTGGTAACCTGAGTTATTTTGTTGATTTCCTTGTGAAATGATAGTGACATTAGCATTTGAACCATTTGAATGACCTACTGTCACGTTTGGAAACAGTTTATTTGAATTCGAAACGATAGTAACATTCGGCGTAGTACCTGAAGCCGTGATGGTAATTGTCGTGTTTCGACCACCATTCCAATGAATGCCGTTTGAGTCAGACGAACTTGTCGTAATTGTCGCAAAACCGCTAGCTGACGATGATGATGACCATGATGATGACGACGAGTAAGAATACCAAGCTGAACTTGATGAGCTTGACGAACTTGACGCACTAGCACTTACTGATGATGAACTGCTACTTGATTGGTAAGCAGAACCTGTTTGTGATGAATTAGAGGTTTGTGTTCCTACTACTTGAGAAGATTGTGACGAACTGACTTGACCAGCTCCGCCACCAACCACAGTCTGTGATGAGCCTCCTGTTGAGACAGATGATGAAGACTCGTAGCCTGAGCTTGTTTGACTTCCATAGTTAGATGACACCGCTGACAAATGGCCAGCATCTTCCGTCAAGGTTGGTGAATAACTTTCATTAATCAATGAAGCACTTGACTCAATGCCTGCATCTGTTTGTTCAAAACCATCTCCATTAGGAAGTGACACTTCATCTGCTTGTGCCGATTGATCTGCTAAAAGAGCTCCACCCGCAAGTGCAACCATCGACAGCGTGCTAACTCCAATTGTCACCCAGTTTTTCTTGACCTTGTGTAACTTAAATCCAACTTTCTTTTCCATAACATACACCTTTCAATATAACTTTATTTCTCTATACTATGTTAAGGGATTTTGGAAGCGAATACAATTACAGATGCATAACTCTAGTCTCATAAGACTAACCTTCTACCCATAATCCATTTGAAAAACAATCCTAAGATATATACCTATCGTCTTTATATGTTAGAAAACGTTACTAAAAAAACGTTCGGATTTTGTTAACTTTACACAGAAATTCCGATGTTTAGCCGTTTTAGCTCCCCCATCATTAGAGGACTGAGTATAGTTTAAAACGAAAGTAAACGGTATATTGAGGAATCTATTAATCAAACTCATTGTTTACTTACAATCCACTAGACATTTCGAGGGAAATGATAAAAGAAAAGTACTTGAAAGAAAATACTTCAAGTACTTAAAAGTTTTGAAATTATGTGGAAAGCTGCTGATTTTCAATCTATAAGCTTCTGGGATAGTCCCAAAAATACATTTTCTCTGCCTACTTATCGTTTTCTGACCCAAGCTCCAGTATTGGCGTCATAGTAACGGCGTTGGCCTTTAACCCAGACGTAACGGCCTTTGACCTGACGGCCAGAAGCGTCAAAGTAGAGGTGTTGGCCGTTGATGACTTGTTCACCAGTTACGGCTTGGCCTGAGGCGTTAAAGTAATACCAAACACCATGAGAAATTTGGATAAAGCGATTGGTCACGGCTTCACCACTGTTGGCATCAAAGTAGTATTTCTTGCCTCTGTAAGTCAGAAGTTTCCCTTTAGCTTGGACCCCATTGCCTTCAAAGTAGTAAAGTTTACCATTGATATGCTGGAGACCAACTACCTTTTGACCATTTTGGTTGAGGTAAGCCCATTTGTTGGCACCGACTTGGACGAAGCGGTTGGTTACGGCCTGACCTGAGTCACCATCATAGTAACGGCCGTTGGCCCAGGCACCCTTGACTTGGCTATAATCATTGTTGAAATAGTAGTGATTACCATTGATGACTTGAGCACCTTTAACCAGTTTACCATTGCCATCGACATAGTACCACTTGTTGTTTTCCGTCACAAAGCGTGAGCGAGCAATTTCACCACTATCACCATCAAGGAAGTAACGTTGGTTATTGATTGTGACAAAGTGTCCCTTAACCTGACGTCCTTCATTGTCAAAGTAATACTGCTTACCGTTAATGGTTTGTAGTCCTGTCACGGCATAACCGTTGCTATCGAGGTAATACCAAGCCTTGTTCTCAGGATTTTGCGCAAATCGGTTGACTGCGAGATTTCCTGTATCTGGGATGAAGTAACGCATGCGTCCGTCCGCAAAACGGATGAACTTGTCTTTGGCTTGAATACCAGTCTTTTCATCGAAATAGAAGGTTGTGCCATACATGTCGTGGAGGCCACGATACATTTGACCGTTGCCATCGAAATAGCGAACGTCTTGGCGAGGACCCGCAAAGTCATAGAATCCGTTAAAGGCCTGAACCCCTTTAGGATCGTAGTAATACACGTGACCATCACTGCCTTGGCGAAGGACATGACGTAGCTGGAGACCATTGTCTAGGAAAAAATATTTCTTACCATCAATGACCTGATCACCTTTGACCATGTTGCCGTTCTTATCAAAGTAATACCACTGGTTGGCACCGACTTGAATAAAGGTATTCTTAGCAAGGTAGCCACCAATTGAGAGGTATTGAACATCATCTCCAACCCTACGGAAACCACTTCCAGTAATTTCAGTCATTTGTTTAGGAAGGAAGGTTTGACCTGCTTTGACGCTGAAGTATTGGTTGGTAGCGTTATCTTGTAGGACATAGCGAGCTCCAGTACCTTGGATATTGCTTCCATTGAAATACTTGGCTGACCATTGCGTGATTTTCTCATTGGTAGTCAATTTACGGCCGTTTGAAATCTGCACGCGCTCAAAGATTGCTGGATATTTTGCCTTCAATTCATCAAGGAAGGCACCACCGTACTTGCCTTGGAAGTCATTTCCAAAGGTACGTGTTTTAGCTGCGTAGAGGCTATTGTAGATTTCAGCATTTGGACGTGGCGTTCCGTAGCTATTGGTACGAGAAGCTGTTACCACTTCTTTTCCAGGAAGATTGTAAATTTGGTCTGGAACCCAGTCAGCAATGGCTGAGATACCTTCTGCGTGAAGGGCACGAAGGGCATCCATGAGGTCTTTGAGCGAACCGTATTTGTTGTTCTTACTCATGGCAATATCGTAACGGTCTTCGAAGGCATAGCCATTTTCAATGATAGAATCCAAGAAAGTGCCGTCCTGACTAGACACGTATTGTGGCGCAAATTCAAAGGAAGTAATTCCCCACTCTTTGAAGAGTTTGGCGTTTTGTGCAATAACATGGTTGGTGTATTGACTTGGTGTCTTAACGAAATCTTGGAAGTTTGAGAAGCCTTCATAGATGACCTGTGAGTCGAGAGCTGATGATGATTCAAAGACCTGCTCACCCTTCTTAGTCGTCGAAGCCTTGGTGCGGGCATCTTGGTTTTCTGAAGCACCTACTGGCACCCAAACCGCTAAATAGCCTGAAACTTCAACGGTTGAATGACCAGTAATATCGTCTGCCGTGAGGGTCAAGTTCCCTTGATTGTCCGTATAGCGAACCAATCCAGCTGGCACATCAGCATCCTTGAGGTAGGTTGCAAGCCCTGTCGATTTGCTGAGGAGCAATGGACGATAGGCTTGATTTTTATGGGCAGCTCCCATATTGACTACCAGACGGTCATTTGCTCCCAATTTCATATCTGGACGATTGGCTGTGAGGACCAGCATTCCTTGGTTACGTGTTTCAGCAGTACCAAGCTGATTAACTTCTTCTGCACCCTTACCATAACGCACAGATGACATGATTTCATAGCCGTTAAGCTTAGTAACCTTCATGTCTTGGCCACCTGCTACATATTTGATGCGAGCACGGAGCAGAGCATCAATGGCATTATAGTATGGTGATTTTTCAGCCATGTATTGGCCATCGTCGGTAAAAAGATCACCGTAGTAAACACGAGTGATACTGTCCTTGTTGGTCAACATTGTGGCATAGGCAGCTGGGATATTGTACTGAGTGAACTTTTTATCAGCCTTGCGCATGTCCGCATTGTAGATTTCGAAGGCCTGTTTGAGCTCATCCATGGTGAAGGTGAAACCATCTGTTTTTGGATTAATCTGCTTACTGATGATATTAGCCAAAACAGCTTGCACTTCACTATCATGGGCACGCACGAAAATGTAGTTGGCATCACGAGGCGTGTGTTTTTGCTCGCTTGAACGGTTGTTAAGAGAGTTAGTAATGACACGTTCCAAGCTACCACGGTAATTGCTCTTACGCAAGAAAGTCGTCAAAAGCGTTTCACGTAGCGGATTGTCAATGGACAACTGAGCACCCTTGGTATCCTTATTGTATTGATGGTCGTTGTAAGACCAGGCTTCAAGGATTGACAAGTGAGCAATGGCATTAGCTTCATTATCAGCCACACGGTATTTTTCCTTGAAGTAATCAGAAGCAATCTGCAAGAGGTCCGCATCCACATTGTCCACCGCATCGATACGGACACCATCAAAGTTGGCACTTGGATCATTGCCAAGGATAGAACCAATATTCATGATGTAGTGGAGCCAGTTTAGTTGCTCGGCCTGAACAGCTGGGTTAGAGTTATCGATATCGTTAGCCAAGAGCAACTCGTAACCACCATTTGAACGGTCGATATGGTATTTGCGTGTCCCTGTTTGGTTAGTCGGTGTGCGGTTCATGAGACGGAAATCTGAATTGGCATGACTTGTCGTACTATTATTGAGGAAGGTCAGAGCGCCTCCTTGCAAGTGGTCCTTACCAACTAAGAGATTGTCCTCGCTCTCAGAGTTCCAGCCAGGCTGTGTTTTGATGAAGTCTGACATCAACTGACGAAGCCAAGTGGTATTGCCCTCACGACCGATACGTTCCTCGATTTTAACTTGAATCAAGTCAGCAGCAGATGCTAAGTCGTAACTCATCATATCTGTCGTATAGGTCTTATCACTAAAGCCTTGTTGACTCATATAGTTGAGGTAGTTGACCTGTGTCACCTTGTCTGGCCACCAAGTCATCAAAAGGGGACGATAATCTTTCTCAGTTGAAGCTGTCCAATTTTTCCCGTCCCTCAAGATCTGTTTTGGACGGTACCAGCTATCAGCCGTCAAGAAATTGTCCAAGTGTTCAAAACTCTTGCTTGACGTATCATAGGCCTGGTTATAAACCGCATAGATAGAGTTATTTGGAATGGCATCGGCACGATACAAAGGTTTACTTTGATCTACCATCGCCCCAGTTTCATCGAAATAATAAAGACGACCATCAAGTTCAATCGCTGTGTTCTTTTTCACAACGCCATTTTCAACATAATACTGCTTGCCATCAATCGTCTTCAAATTTGAAGCTACTGGTTTATAGTCAAGACTTGGCTGACTTGGTTGGACTGGCTTGTTAGGTTGAAACGGCTGGGACGGTTGACTCGGTTGAACAGGTTTGTTGGGTTGATTTGGCTGCGTTACAATGGTCACATTTGGTCTTGTGCCATTTGGACTTGTCACCGTCACGTTTGGTTTAGGCGTGTTTGGCCCTGTGATAATGGTTACATTTGGTGTCGTACCGCTGGCCGTAATTGTGATGTTCGTATTGCGGTTGGCATTGATACGAATAGTGCTATCAGCAGCTCGTGTGGCGATTGATGGCGCTGCATTGGTCAATACTCTAGGAGTGGACTGAGTTCTTTCTTGAACAGTTGCCTGACCTTGTGAGGCCTGTCCAGCGGTCTGTGTTTCTTGGGTGCTAACTTGAGTTTGTGAAGAAACTGCCACTTCCTGACTGGCAACTTGACTGTTTTGTGCTTGAGCAGTTGCCTCTTGACTAACCGCACTTGTCACCACCTGAGAGCTTGTTTCGTGACTTACGCTGGCTGTTGCTACTGCTGACACACTTGCTTGGGCACTCGCTTGCTCAGTAACAGTTGTGGTCGTCACTAGACTGGCAGTGCCATCCTCACTCAGTTGCTGCAGACCATCACCATTTGGCGTACTTGTCTCATCGGCCTCTACTTTTCCTTGAGCTAGCAGACTTCCACCTGCCAAGGCAACCATTGAGAGGGTCGTCACCCCGATAGTCACCCAGCTTTTCTTAACCTTGTGTAGTTTAAAACGTACCTTATTTTCCATCTATATCAATCATCCTTTTTCTGTTGTTGTCTCTACTCTATGATATATTCAGATAAATTACAAATAGGAAAAAGTCATCTTTTCTTCATAAATCTCTGCCACGCGCTCAGTTTTATTAACTTTGATTACTGAAAATGAGACCTTACACCGCATGTGAGGTCCTAAATAGAAAGTTTTCGATTTTCAAACACCTTCAAATGCTTATCCTTAAAGGCTTTTGAACATTAAAGTAAGCTTCAATTAACCTTAAGAGATAGCAAAACTATGAGAGAAGTAACCCTTAAAAAGATAATTCTGAAAAGAAATTTTTAGATAGAAAGACTACTTTTTTTCATCTGACTAAGACCATGATCTATCTATGAGGAGCAAAAATTAAAAATATAAATGATTTACACAGGTGAATTCTTATTTGACTAACGAAACTAAATATAGAATCTTTTATGTCACTTCTTTAACATTTTTGATAATTCTATTAGTTTCTATTGTTTATTCTTAAAAAAGGATTATAATGAAACTAGGTGGACGTGTAAGCGTTTTAATTTTGCTTCAAAGGACACTTGGGGATTATCTAAAAGATTGGCATTAGTTGCTTAGTGCCTAAATAAGAATCATAGTAGGAGGACCATTCCTGAGTCACTTTGAACCATCAAACTAGGGCTCATAAAAAGAATACAGCATCATTTCAAACTAGAGCTCTAGAGGGGACGCCTCATACTAGTAAGCTCTAGTTTTTTGTGTCTTAGAAGCCCAAAATAAACGAGATCTTCCATGCTTAGAAAGGAGGAAAATTCCGAACGGCTCTCGTTTTTCTAGAATCATTTCGTCAGGACTCATGTTTGCCTCGAACAGTCTCGTAATATAGAAATTGAGGAGGCTTGGAGAAATAAGGATTGTCACAAAAAGATTAACTTACATCGTTAGGGACTCCTCCCCAATGCTCACTTTTCATAAACTCTCATGACAGCCCTTATTTTGCAGTATGTAAAAAGTTTAAAATGAAAGGAGAATTACCATGGAAAAGAAAGTACATTTTAAACTTCACAAA
>NZ_KV809605.1:35489-38030 GCF_001812625.1 Streptococcus sp. HMSC064H09 | reverse complement strand
TCAAAGAAGGCGCTATTGACGTTGAGGCTCCAGCAAGTAATGAAGCCACAACTAAACCTGTAGAAAACACAGCTGCTACCGCTTCGAGCGAGGTTGCCACTGTGTCAGAAACACCAGTGGTCACCTCTGAAGGGGCTTCAACAGAAACAGTCTCTGAAAAACCAAGCTCTGAAGTCACAAGCACAGCTAGTTCGGAAGCAGCTAATTCTGAAACTACACATTCTGAGGTAAGTGCAACGACTAGTGAGAGTGTTACAACTGAGAATTCGTCACCAACAACTAGTGATACTGATACCCCTAATTCTCAAGTTCCCTCTGCTGAAAATAATATCACTGGCGGTCACTACTACAGTGATAAACAGGGGAATTGGTACTATGAAGATGCTAATGGGAAAAAACTTACTGGAGACCAAACGATTGATAACGTAAGAGTCTCCTTCTGGGAGGACGGAAAACAAATTAAAGGACCACAAATCGTAAATTACAAACTATACCGTTATTTTGATGATAATACTGGTCAACTACAAACCAAACGTTATCTAGAATATAAGGGAAACTGGTACTATGTTGACAAGGATGGTATTCCTCTCAAGGGGGAACAAACCATTGATAGGCAAGAAGTTTATTTTGATTATGACGGAACTCAAGTCAAAGGAGACTTTAGTGAAAAGTATTCTGGTAATCTTGATAAGATGCACTATTATGACCCTAACACCGGAGCTAGAGTTAGAAAAGAAGGTCTCGTTCAAGATAAAGAAGGAAGAACCTTTTTTATCAATAATGACGGTTCTAAATATACAGGAACTCGTATGATTGATGGTAATCTTTATTATTTCGAAATCAACTCTGGTGTCATGCAAAAAGGAATCAGCATAGAGCTAGAAGATGGAAAGACTCTTCCAACTTCTAATAAATATGGAACGCCCACAAACATTACCCGTCGTTACTATTTTGACTCAGAAACCGGTCAGTTAGTCAAAAAACAAACAATTAAAGAACATGATAAATGGTACTACTACGGTGATGATGGAAATGCTATTCGTCCTAAAGATGGGGAAACCCTTATTAATGGACAAATCGTCTATCTCTACTCAAACGGCCGTCAAGCTAAAGGAGAACTTGTTCTTGATAATGGGGTCCTCCGTTACTATGATCCTGATTCTGGAGCTCGTGTTGTAAATACAAGCCTAACGATCAATGGGATGACTTATAACTTTGATGAAAATGGAATTGGTAAAGATGCTCCAAACCCTAACGGCTACTATAGCGATGAACAGGGTAACTGGTATTATAAGAATGCAAGCGGAGAAAACCTTATCGGTTCCCAAATCATTAAGGGACAAAGAGTATTCTTCCGGGATAATGGACAACAAGTCAAAGGGGCCTATTTAGATATATATAATGACCTTAAAGGTTACTACGATATCAATACAGGAAATCTCGTAACCAATCGTTACGTTGAAGTTAATGGTAATTGGTACTATGTTAATAAATACGGTAGCCCACTAAAAGGGGCCTACATTATTGATGGACAAGATGTTATGTTCGATCCCCATGATGGTAAACAGATTAAAGGAGGATTTGTAAGAGATCCGAAGTTTATCTCCAAATATTATTACATGCCTAAGTACTACTATGATAAAGACAATGGTTGCAAAGTAACCCATGCAGGCTTTGTTAATGAAAATGATTCAACCTACTACCTTGATGATAAAGGACAAATAGTTCTTGGGCTTCAGGAAATTAATGGCGATTTCTATTACTTCCGTCCAGAAAATACGTATAAACACTATGACATTGGAGAAATGTTACGAGATCGTTTTATCTATGAAAATAATAAGGTCTATTATGTTGATCATAGTGGTAAAATCTTGAAAAATCGCTTTTTCGAACGTAATGGAACTGGAACTTGGTATTATTTTACAAAAGATGGTACAGCTGCAACAGGAGAAGTTGAAATTAATGGTCAAAAACTATACTTTGATAATCCTTGGGGTTTTCAGACCAAAGGAAGGGTTGCTCAAAACGGTAAATTCTATGACAAAGATTCTGGTGAACTAGTGACCAATACTTTTAAAGAAGTATTGACTTCCGTTGGTAGTACCATAAATGGCGAAATTTTATATGCAAAGGACTGGTATTACCTTGATAGGGAAGGCCGACCACTAAAAGGACCTCAAACACTTGATTATGTCAAAATGTACTTCTTCCCTAATGGAGCACAGGTTAAGGGACGTTTTGCTCCTGATGGACACTACTATGATAAGGATACTGGTGCACTTGTAACAAACCGTTACGTCCATATCTATAACTGGAAATTTCAAGATAAATACGGTAATCCTGTCGATAACTTTTTTATCAAGTACCCACATAATTTTATTTTTGGTCTCAATGATAACACAATACCAGTAGACATTAGTCACTACCCACTTTCAAGCAAAGACTTCGATTGTGAGGACTATTTCTACTACGTTGATGTCAATGGTGATAAAGTTACCGGTGAACATACCATTGACAATGTCCCAGTCTACTTCCACAGTA
>NZ_KV809605.1:34849-35389 GCF_001812625.1 Streptococcus sp. HMSC064H09 | reverse complement strand
CAGGTGCCCGTTTGTCAAATATTGACATTACTATTAAAGGGCAAACCTATCACTTTGATGCGGATGGAAACGGAACACCAATTAGTTAATGAAGTTATAAATACTCCTTCTTAAAATGACAGTTTAAAATGAAAGGAGAATTATCATGGAAAAGAAAGTACATTTTAAACTTCACAAAGTTAAAAAACATTGGGTAACTATTGCAGTGACAGGACTTGCTTTGGGTTTGAGTTTTGCAGGACTCAGCTATGCTTCAGCTGAAGAACAACCTACCCCCGTTAATGAAGCAACTGTTGAAACCATCATCAAAGAAGGTGCTATTAACGTCGATGCTCCAGCAAGTAATGAAGCCACAGCTAAACCTACAGAAAATACAGCAGCTACCGCTTCAAGCGAAGCTGCCACAGTGTCAGAAACACCAGTGGTCACCTCTGAAGGGGCTTCAACAGAAACTATTTCTGAAAAACCAAGCTCTGAAGTCACAAGTACAGCTAGTTCGGAAGCATCTAATTCTGAAACTACACATTCTGAGGTAAGTGC
>NZ_KV809605.1:29036-34749 GCF_001812625.1 Streptococcus sp. HMSC064H09 | reverse complement strand
ATACCCCTAATTCTCAAGTTCCCTCTGCTGAAAAGAATATCACGGGTGGTCAATGGTATAGTGATGAACAAGGCAATTGGCATTACAAAAAAGATGACAAGGATCTGACAGGTCCAAACCTAATTGATGGACAGCATGTCTATTTTGACAAGGATGGTAAACAGGTCAAAGGAAACTTTGCCCAAGATGGACATTATTATGATGGTGAACTTGGACATCTAACAACTGAATCTTTTGTTACTACTGGCGATAACCACTGGTATTATGTAGATAAGACAGGTGAAAAAGTGACTGGCCTTCAAGAAATTGGAGACAAAACTTACCACTTTAATGACAAGGGGCTTCAAACAAAAGGGCAAAGAGTGGTTGTTGATGGAAAAGGATATTATTTCCATCCTGAAAATGGCGAACTTTGGAATAATAAGATTGCCCTCTACCATAGTACTCGCTACATTAACGGAACCAGCGACGACATTTATTACTACTATGACAATGACGGTAATATTTACACTGGCCCTAAAACCATCGACGGTAAAGAGTACTACTTCCAACCAGACATGGTCTATTATTCTAAATTCAAGAATCCTGATGGTACTGAAAGTTATTACAATGAACAGGGACAAAAAGTCTATAATGGCTGGGGTAAAATCAGATACATGTACCTGAGAGGATACCTCTGGACACCTTCTGTTTATGCTGATGAAAATGGACATGTTGTCCATGGATTCAAGCGAATTAATGGACAACTCTACTATTTTGATGAATCTGGTTCACTAAGAGATGATGTCCCTGGCAGCCCAAACCCACTGTTCCAAGTTGATGGAAACTGGTACTATGCTCAGTTTTCTAAATACATTAACGGCGTAAGAGGTGCTATCCTCACCAATGCTTTCACTTTTATTGCTGTAGATGATAGATACCCAACATCAATTGCAGATGAAAATGGTAAATTGACTCCAGTTACAGCCAAAAATAGTTATGTTACTGCTGGAGGTAAATGGTACTATGTTGATAAATCTAGTTATCCTTTAAAGGGCGAACAAGTGATAGATTATGTCAATGTCTACTTCCGTGATGACTATTCTCAAGTTAAAGGTGACTTTGCGCCAAACGGCCATTATTATGATAAAGATAGTGGAGCCCTCGTTACCAACCGTTATGTCGAAAAAGATGGCAAGTGGTACTATGTCAATGATAAGGGCGATAAATTAATTGGTGCTCAAACTATAGATGGTGTAGAAGTCTATTTTGATAAAGACGGTGTCCAAGCCAAAGGTATTTTTGCCAATGCTGATCATTTTTATGACAAAGACACAGGTGTTGCTGTCCGAGACCAAATCGTCGAAGTCGATGGCAAACGCTATTATGTTGGTCAAGATGGTAGAAAAGTTTACTCAGGAACACATATTGTTCATGGTGAAGAAGTGAATCTTATCGTTGGAGATGGTCATCAAGGCTTCGGAGAATTCACATACTACGCAGATAGTGGAGACTATATCGGATTTGATGGTAAAAAGGTTACAAAAGCTGGTTTCGTTAAAACCAAAGATAATCACTGGTATTATTTAGACGGTAAGGGAAACAAATTAGTCTCCGTTCAAGTTATCGATGGCGAACTCTACTACTTTGGACTTCCTACTCGTAAATACTACTACGGAATGCAAAGTAGAGGTGAGCTCATCTATGCGTATTACAGTGATACTATCCCTAACAGCAGCCACATCTACTATCTGGATGAAGCAACAGGCGCTGCACTTAAAAATCAGTACCATGAATGGGAAGGTAGTTGGTATTACTTTGGTCCAAACTGGTACGCCTTGACCGGTGAACAAACCATTGACAATGTCCCAGTCTACTTCCACAGTAACGGTAAACAAGCCAAAGGTGAACTAGTCACCGTTGATGGTAAAATCCACTACTACGATGCCAACTCAGGTGCCCGTTTGTCAAATATTGACATTACTATAAAAGGGGAAACCTATCATTTTGATGCGGACGGAAACGGAACACTCATTAGTTAATGAAGTTATAGAGACTCCTTCTCAATAATGACAGATTTAAAATGAAAGGAGAATTATCATGGAAAAGAAAGTACATTTTAAACTTCACAAAGTTAAAAAACATTGGGTAACTATTGCAGTGACAGGACTCACTTTAGGATTGAGTTTTGCAGGCCTTAACTACGCTTCAGCTGAAGAACAGCCTACCCCTGTTAATGAAGCGACTGTTGAAGCCATCATCAAAGAAGGCGCCATTGACGTC
Source organism: Streptococcus sp. HMSC064H09 (assembly GCF_001812625.1). NCBI lineage: Bacteria > Bacillati > Bacillota > Bacilli > Lactobacillales > Streptococcaceae > Streptococcus > Streptococcus sp. HMSC064H09. The sequence continues at coordinate 32,487 of NZ_KV809605.1, read as the reverse complement.
GAGACTCCAGCAACTAGTGAAACCACAGCTAAACCTGCAGAAAACACACTTGCTAGTGCTTCAAGTGAAGCTGCCACAGTGTCAGAAGCACTAGCAGCTAACTCTGAATTGGCTTCAACAGAAACAGTCTCTGAAAAACTAAGCTCTGAAGTTACAAGCACAGCTAGTTCGGAAGTAGCTAGTCCGGAAACTGCACATTCTGAGGTAAGTACAACAAATACACCTACAAACAACGAAAACCTCATCATAAGTACTACTCCTGATAAAACAACTTTAGATACCTCACAAAAAGATGGCGATTTCACCATCACTGTTGAAGCGGAAGGTATCACAAAAAAGACAGATAAAAGAGAGAGTTTCGTTTCAGATGCAAATGGTGTTACCTATTATGTAGATGCAAAAGGGCGGCTGGTTACCGGACCAAAAGACATCAACGGTTTCCAATATTACTTTAACGATGATGGCACTATGGTAAAAGGGCAGCTTAGAAAAGTTGACGACAAACTACACTTTTACGATGGAAACGATGGCAAGCTAGTAACAGATTGTTTTATTACATTCAAAGACAACCACTATATTCCAGAAGAAAACTATAGTAAAGTTGTTTACTTCAATGAACCTGCTTATATCGAACCAAACTATTATGTAATGCCTGGACTAGAACGTTACTATTTCGATAAAAATGGTAATACACTTAAGAAAGGTCGTCAGACGATTTTAGGTGATGACTATTACATCTATGACAATGGCCAAGTTGCTGTTCATAGACTAATGGAATTAGACCACAAACGCTACTACTTTGACGACAAAGGGACCTTAGCCAAAAACAAACAATTTCCTATCATCGAAAAGGGTCTATGGAAGTCTATGCCATATGTATTTTATTCAGACCACGATGGGGTGGCAGATTATCTCAATAAAAAACTAAACATTGTAACTTATCCGTTCCCAATTTACTATACTCTTCCTTCAGAAAATAATAGAGAATATCCAAAAAATCAATTTATGATGGACTACGAAGGTCGTTGGTATTACTTCAACAAAGACGGATTTCCTATCACTGGACCTAAAACTATTGATGGCTTTGAACTCTACTTCCATGAATCATCTCGTCCAGAGGGACATCAAGCTAAAGGCGAATTCATTAATATTGATAATAAAATCTACTACTTCGACAAAGATAATGGTCGTAAAGTCAAGGACACTTCCTTTGAGTTAAACGGTATATATTATATCGCAGATAAAGAGGGAAATATCACTATTCAAGGTGACTCTAAATTCCATAACCAATATGTCAGCGATGATAAAGGAAACTGGTACTACTACAACGCCGATGGCAATAAACTCATTGGCGAACAAACCATTGATAACGTCAAAGTTTACTTTAAGGATAGTGGAGTCCAAGTTAAAGGACACTTCGCTCCGAATGGACACTTCTATGACAAGGATAGTGGTGAACTTGTTACCAATGCTTATGTAGAAGACAATGGAAACTGGTATTATGTCGACGAAAATGGTCAAAAACTCATTGGAAACCAAATTGTTGATAGTTATCATGTTTGTTTTGACGGTAATGGTCGACAACTAAAAGGTGAAGCTAGCTACTCAAATTCAGGTCTACCAAAACATTACTATGATTTGCATAATGGACAAATGGTTATCAACTCACTTATTCAAATCGATGGTAAGACCTATAAATCTGATAATGAAGGTAAACTCTCTGAAGTACCATATGCTTTAAACTATCGCAACCAAATTGTTACCGATGACTTTGAAAACAGCTATTATTATGACTACCAAGGAATGATGGTTAAAAATCAATACGTTACTATCTATCACCTAGAGAATGACTATCTTAACCCTAAAATTAGAAAAGTCACCTATTATGCAGGATATGACGGAAAATTCCTTCACGGTCCCCAAACAATAAATGGTGTTGCTACTTATTTCAATGCCTATGGTGAACAAATCAAAGACCAGTTCGCAGACGATGGTTACTATTATGATAAAGATACCGGTGCTCGTGTTAATTTAGGTGTCAACCGATCAGTTATGATAAATGGTAAATGGTATTATGTTGACCAAAACGGAAAGCAATCTAAAGGAGAGTTTATTAAACAAGGAGGAAACAAATACTACTACGATAAAAATAATGGTGAGCGTGTCATTGGAACACTTTTTGAAGTGAACGATAAACTTTATATTTCAGATCAAGAAGGTGTCATTACTGAAAAGAAAGATGATATCAAAAAAAATGGACTGTTCTATGATGACTACCACAATATCCATTATATGAATGATAATGGTCATCTAGCTAGGAACTTATACGTTCCTTCTAACCACAATGGATTTAGCGATGATACAAAACCATTTTACTATTTTGGTTCCGAAGGAATCGCTTTAAAAGGGGAGCATACTATTAATGGTGAAACAGTATTCTTCGATGAAAATGGAGAGCAAGTAAAAGGAGGTTTCGCAAAAAACGGTAAATATTACGATAAACATACAGGTAACTTAGCAAGAAATACTTTCAGAGAACGTACTGTAAGAATCGCTCGTGAATGGCGTGCTAATGGTATCTCAACTACATTCCGCTACTACCTAGATAATAGTGGCTACAAGGTGTCAGGTTATCAGACTATTAACGGTGAGGACTACTACTTCTACCCTGATGGACCACAGTTAAAAGGGGATTTCGCACCAGATGGTAGATATCACGATAAGGACACCGGAGCTTTAGTCACAAAACGTTATGTTCAAATAAAACCTTGGCATTTTATCACCGACCTAGGTAATGAGCCTATCGACCATAATTATGTTCAAGTATTTCAATTCGATAGATACCCTAGTCTAGCAGACACCTCAACTGGTGCAATTACTAGATATTTTGGTAAAAAATATTCTAATAGTTGGTACTACGTCGATGAAAATAGTCAAAAGGTAACTGGACACAAAACTATCGATAATGTGAAGGGTTACTTTGATAAAGATGGTAAACAAGCTAAAGGTATTGTTGCTGATGATGGTTATTACTATGACAAGAATACTGGTGAACTTGTTGACTTAGGACGTGACAAATTCGTTGACGTTGACGGTAATCGTTACTATGTTGGTAGTGATGGTAAATGTTACAAGGGAGAACAAAAGATTGGAGATGATTACTACTATTTCCACGATGATGGTAGACTAGGCTACGACGAATTGCGAACAATTTGGGCGGGAAATGACTACTACTACCATTATTATTACCCAAAAACTGGAAAACGTGCTAAAAATGTTGACATTACTTTTAACCACTCAATTCGTTACAAGGTGAAAGCTGAGCTTGTTCATTTCGATGAAAACGGTGATGGAAGGGTTATTAAATATATTTACGAATAATATTTATTTCACACATATAATTCCAATTTGTCTTTCAATGAAAGGAGAATTATCATGGAAAAGAAAGTAC
>NZ_KV809605.1:17645-28936 GCF_001812625.1 Streptococcus sp. HMSC064H09 | reverse complement strand
AAAAACATTGGGTAACTATTGCAGTGACAGGACTGGCTTTGGGATTGAGTTTTGCTGGCCTTAACTATGCTTCAGCTGAAGAACAGTCTACCCCTGTTAATGAAGCGACTGTTGAAACCATCATCAAAGAAGGCGCTATTGACGTTGAGGCTCCAGCGACTAGTGAAGCCACAGCTAAACCTACAGAAAATACACCTGCTACCCCTTCTAGCGAGACTGCTACAGTATCAGAAGCACCAGTAGCTACCTTAGAAGTTCCTTCAACAGAAACAGTCTCTGAAAAACCAAGCTCTGAAGTGACAAGTACAGCTAGTTCGGAAGTAGCGCATTCTGAAACTGCACATTCTGAGGTAATTGCAACGACTAGTGAGAGTGTTACAGCTGAGAATGCGTCACCTGTCGGTGATATCCCAATCGAAAATACCACAAGAGGAACTGACCGTTCTGCCTTTACTGAAAAAAGGAATGGATTTGTTACCGAAAAAGAAGAACGCATTGAAACAGAAAACTATTTAGGTAGTCTTATTACCACAAGACATCCTTATTACGTAACTTATTACTACGATAACAACGGTAATAAGCTTATGGGATGGCAAGATATTAATGGAGAACGCTATTATTTCAAAAAAGAGCGAGAACATCCTGGTTTCGAAACCATTGATGGAAAACTCTATTACTTTACAGATAGTGCACGTATGCTCCATGATGAATTTGTTGAAGAAAATGGTCAAACTTACTATCTAGGTAGCGATGGCGTGCGAGTTTCTGGCTTACAAGATATCAAAGGACAAACCTATTACTTTAATCCTGATAGAAACGGCCAACTTAGCTACGGCTTGAACGTGGTTGGTGACAAGCTCTATCTGTTTGGAGATGCTGGCAAAGAAAATGCAGGACAATTAGTTAAAGACACACATCTCAACAACGGTGATTTCAAACTCAATATTGATCCTAATGGTATCGTTACAGTGGCAAATAACCATCCCGCTTTTCTACAAGATAATGGTGGTCACTGGTACTATATGGATAAAGATGGAAAACTTATGACTGGACCACAAACTATTGATGGTTTGACCTATTACTTTGATTCAAATGGTAGACAGGTCAAGGGGGAACGCCGTAAGGTCAATGGTAAATCCTATTTTTACGACCCAGATAACGGCGCCCTTGTGGCGAACCGCCTCGTCACCTTCAAAGCTGGACGATTCATTCCTGAAGAAAACTATGCTAAAGAAGTAAGATTTGACTTTGCTCCTTATGCAAATTATGATAACAATGAACATCCTGAACTCGAACGGTATTATCTTGGTGCCGATGGCCTACCAGTCACAGGATGGCAAACCATCAATGGTAATAAGTACTTTTTCCAAGATGATGGAAATATGGTCGTGCACAGATTTTTCAATAACTATTACTTCTACAATGATGGAACTATTGCTAGAAATAAACGATTGAATATTCCTACACACTATATTACGAGAGAATTTCCAAATATCTATGAATTTGATAATGATGGGGTTGGTAAATTCATTTCTAGTGATTTTAAGGACCTTCGACAAAAGACTGCTTATTTTGTCCAAGATAAAGATGGATACTGGCGTTACTATAATGAATATGGATTTCCTGTCGTTGGCCCTGCAACTATTGATGGCTACGACATGTATTTCCATTTAGGAACTCATAGACAAGCTAAGGGAGAGCTCGTTGATATCGATGGAAGGGTTTACTATTTTGATAAAGATAACGGTCGAAAAGTCAAAGATACAACTTTTGATTTCGATGGTAAGACCTATGTGGCAGACCAATCTGGTGTCCTCAGCATTAAAAGTCAATCAACTGAACGAAACCGCTATATCAGTGATTCCGAAGGTAACTGGTACTATGTCAATGACAAGGGTTACCTCCTCCTTGGTGCCCACACCATTGATAACGTCAACGTTTATTTCGGCACCAATGGTGTCCAATACAAAGGCCATTTTGCTCCTGATAATCACTATTACGATAAAGATAACGGTGCTTTAGTAACAGATAGATTGGTTGAGGATGGCGGCAAAGAGTTTTATGTTGATGAAAAAGGAAAGAAGTTTCACGGTACTAAATATTTGGACGGAATTCAGTACTACTTTAGATACGGCGAAAAAGTGAAAGGTGAGTTTAATTATCCATACCGTGGTGATCATTATTATGACAAAGAGACTGGTGCCCTTGTAACCGGAAAATACTTCGAACATAAGAATAACTGGTATTATGCAAATAGTAAGGGAAATATTCTGACTGGTAGAAGAGTCATCGATGGAAAGCATGTCTACTTCTACGATGATGATTACGGACAATATAAGGGTATACAAGCTAAAGATAAACTCATCATTTTAGGTGGTAAGACTTACTATTATCTTCCTGGCTCTGGTAATCGTGCTGATAATGTAACCTTGACAATCAATCACGTTACTTATTACTTCGATAATGACGGGGTTGGCCATATCCTTCGATAGTCATTTACAAGTGACTATGAACAATTACCCAACACAAAAGGAAGTCGACCAACTGTCAACTTCCTTTTTCATATCATCAATAAATGTCATACAAATAGAACCCAATTATGAACAATTCTAAAACAATTACGATTATCTTGTAAAAAAACTTGTTTGTCATAAAAAAAGTATTATAATAAAGATAGGTGAACATGTAAGCGTTTTACTAAAAACGTTGAAAGTGTACTACAGGGGATTAGGATTAGGAACTTGGCTTTAGACTTCTAACGTCAAAATAATTTTTTATGCATGAAAACTGGTCCTTAGGCACTTTGGCATGATAATCTAAGGCTCTTTTCATACACACATCAGTCTATAATATAAAACTAGAGCTTTAGAGAGAATGCTTCAAACTAAGAGCTCTAGTTTTTTGTATTTGAAGACACATGCCATAGGTTGGATTCAATAATTAAACGAAAAGAGAGAAATAAAAGTATTAGGATAAATAAGTAAAATCACTTGTTTCTAGATATAAATTACACAGCATAAGCATATTCTCCTTGCACACATTTGACGTGCTCGCCTATAAAATCGTCTTATGGCCATACCCTGAGAGATTTAGATATGGGGCTCAGTCGTTTTAACAGATCTTCTCACTTTTAACATTTTTCTGACGGCCTAGCTCCTTTATGTTACACACCTAAACATCGGTGTTCATTTTTGAAGGGAGTCTATTATGAATACTGAAATGAATTATCATTGGCAAATGTCAAAGAAACATGTCGTAGCACTTTCCTGTGCAACTGCTCTAGCTACTTTTACTTTAGTCGCACGCCCTACATTTGCGGATGAAGTAAAAATACCCGAAGCTACAGGTCAATCAACTGAAATTATTGCACCCGAACAAGAAACTGTAGTAACTAATGTTGAGATCAAAGCACCTACTACAAATCCTATCTCAACTAATACTGAGCTACCTACTAGTACAAGTACGGTTCTTAGTGAAGCTCCTAGCAGTGAAGTCGCATCATCTGAATTGGCAAGCGAATCACCAGTAGAAATCACTTCTGAACAAGAAATTAGCAATCAAGATAATGAGGCCAATAAAGCTATATCTATTAAAACGGCAACTTCAGAAGCCTCTACTACAAAAACTTCGGTAGAAAAAGTCAATGAACCTATTCCTGTCGAAGAAACAAAAACACCTACAAAAAACAGTGAACAACCTGCCCCAATCGATGAAAATGAAAAGCCAGTCACACCTTCTGTAACACTTGAAAATGCACCTCATATTTCTGGTGGACATTATTATAGTGATGATAATGGTAACTGGTATTACAAGGATGCAAATGGCAAAAATCTTGTCGGGCTGAACTATGTGGATAATGTTCCTGTTTACTTTAGCCAAGACGGTATTCAAATCAAAGGTGGTTTTGCAGAGGATGGCCGATACTATGACAAAGATTCTGGTGCTCTTGTAACCAAGGCCTTTAAAGAACTCTTAACTTATATTGGTCGTGATGATATCAACGGTCAAAACATTTATACTACTGATTGGTACTACCTTGATGCCGACGGACGGCCACTTAAAGGTCCTCAAAATCTTGGTGGTACAAACATGTACTTCTTCCCTAATGGGGCACAAGTTAAAGGACGTTTTGCACCTGACGGACACTACTATGATAAGGACTCTGGTGCGCTTGTAACTAACAGCTTTGTCCATGTCTACAACTGGAATTATCAAAATCAAGACGGAAATCATGTGAATCACTTTGTCATCACCATTCCTAATAATTCAGTCGTTGGACCTAACGGTGAAAACCAATTTTTGGATATGAGTCATTACCCACTTTCTAGCAATGATTTGAATCGCGAAGATTTCTACTATTACGTAGATGATAAGGGGGATAAACTGACAGGACCTCAAACCCTAAACGGCATCCATGTCTATTTCGACCAAAATGGTAGACAACTTAGAGGTGAGTTTGCATTTGACGAAGATGGTACTGTTCATTATTACGATGCGAAAAACGGTGCACGTGCTGAAAATACCATTGTTAGAACAAATACTGGTGCCTTCAAATTCGATGCAAATGGTAATGGACATTTGATGAAACCTGGCGAAGAAATAGATACCCCTGTCACTCCTACACCTACAATCTCCCTAGACAAGGCACCACGAGTTTTTGGTGGTCACTATTATAGTGATAACGAGGGCAACTGGTACTACAAGGATTCAAACGGTAAAAATCTCATCGGTCTCAACTTCGTTGACAACATTCCAGCCTACTTTGACAAGGATGGCAAACAAGTCAAAGGACGTTTTGCAGAGGATGGTCGCTATTTCGATAAAGATTCTGGTGCACTTGTAACAAAACGCTATCTTGAAACTGAAGATGGCAACTGGGTTTACGTCAATGATAAAGGTGATAAACTCAAGGGAGAACAAACTATCGATGGTGTTAAAGTCTACTTTGATGATTTCACTGGTGTACAAGTCAAGGGACATTTTGCACCAAATGGTAAATACTATGATAAAGATTCTGGCGCTCTCGTAACCAATGCTTTTAAGGAAATCTTAACTTATATTGGTCGTGATGACATCAACAATCAAAATATCTATACTACTGCCTGGTACTATCTCGATGCTGATGGGAAACCATTAACAGGACCTCAAACCTTTGGAAATAGTCACTTTTACTTCCTTCCTAACGGAGCACAAGTCAAGGGACGCTTCGCCCCGGATGGACACTATTATGATAAAGACTCTGGTGCTCTCGTCACTAATAGCTTTGTTCATGTCTACAACTGGAATTACCGAAATCTCGATGGTGATCGCATCTTCCACTTCACTATTACCATTCCTGGAAATGACATCGTAGATCAAGATGGACAGTACCCAAGAGAAAGTAAAGATTTAGACCGTGAAGATTTCTACTACTATGTTGATGCTAAAGGGGATAAACTGACAGGACCTCAAACCCTAAACGGCATCCATGTTTACTTCGACCAAAACGGTAAACAACTTAGAGGTGAATTCAAATTTGACGATGACGGAACTGTCCACTATTACGATGCTAAGAATGGGGCACGCGCTGAAAATACCATTGTTAGAACAAACACTGGTGCCTTCAAATTCGATGCTGACGGTAATGGACATTTGATGGGACCTGGTGAAGTATAAGAAAATAATTCAAATAACAACCATTGATATCGCATAATTACTTTGATTTAGTAATCGTTAAAAAGGAAGTCGACCAACTGTCAACTTCCTTTTTCATATCACATGTAAACTTTTTCTTCTACTTTAAGAAAACTTTAGGCTTTGATTTATATACTATAACTATCCTAAAACTTTTCTTTTTCATAATCTTCTAAATCCAGGGCCTAGGTCCTGGATTTTTTTGCGTGAACGAGAAGTAAATGAATTTATGAAATTTGAATCAAAGCTTTTCTTCTTTTGCCTGATTAATCATATCTAGGAAATAATCATGTACCCTTTTGTCACCCGTTAATTCTGGATGAAAAGAGGTCACTAACATCTGATTTTCTCTAGCTGCCACGAAAGCCCCATTGACTTGAGCTAAAATCTCCACTTCTGGTCCAACAGCTTCAATAATTGGCCCACGAATAAAGACCATGGGAATCTCACCAATTCCCTTAAAGTCAGCATCTGTGACAAAACTTCCCAGCTGACGACCATAGGCATTTCTGGCTACATTTATGTCCATGCTAGCTAAATGTTTTGTTTGGTCTCCCACTATAGTTTTAGCCAACAAGATTAGGCCTGCACAAGTTCCAAATACAGGTAGTCCTGCATTAATTTTCGTCTTAATTGGCTCAAACAAGTCTAAATCATGCAAAAGTTTCCCCATGACTGTCGACTCGCCACCCGGTAGAATGAGCCCGTCTAAATCAGTGTGAGCTTCCCAATCCTGTCGATTTCTGATTTGAACTGTTTCAACTCCAAGTTTTTTCAAGACCTGCTCATGTTCCGTAAAAGCACCTTGCAAAGCCAGTATTCCGATTTTTGTCATCTATTTTCCTCGCTCTGCCATTAAGATGTCAATTTCATCCTTATTGATACCAACCATGGCTTCACCCAAATCTTCTGACACTTGCGCCAAAATGTCCGGACGATTATAGTTAGTCACTGCCTTGACGATTGCCTCCGCACGTTTTTTGGGATCTCCTGACTTGAAAATCCCTGAACCAACAAAGACACCTTCAGCACCCAACTGCATCATAAGCGCAGCATCGGCAGGCGTCGCTACACCACCAGCCGCAAAATTGACAACTGGCAACTTGCCATGTTCGTGGACATAACGGACCAAATCAATTGGCACCTGTAAGTCTTTCGCAGTAATATAGAGTTCATCATCTCTGAGATTTTGAATACGGCGAATCTCTTGATTCATGAGTCGTAAGTGGTGAACAGCTTGGACAATATCACCAGTACCCGGTTCACCTTTGGTACGAATCATTGATGCCCCTTCAGAGATACGGCGAAGAGCCTCACCAAGGTCCTTGGCCCCACAAACGAAAGGCACATCAAACTTCGTTTTATCCACATGAATAAGGTCATCGGCTGGTGTCAATACCTCGCTCTCGTCGATATAATCAATCTCAATTGCCTGCAAAATCTGTGCTTCCACGAAATGACCGATACGCACCTTGGCCATAACTGGAATACTAACAGCGTCCTGAATTTCCTTGATCATCTTAGGATCACTCATACGTGACACACCACCCACCGCACGGATATCGGCCGGAATGCGTTCCAAGGCCATGACCGCTGCCGCTCCTGCCGCCTCAGCGATACGTGCCTGCTCAGGGTTTTGAACGTCCATGATGACGCCCCCCTTAAGCATCTGTGCCAAATTTTTGTTTAAGTCGTAACGATTTGTCATTGCAATCACCTCATATGTTTTTATGACCCTTATTTTACACAGGATGATTTTTGAAAAAAAGAGTCTATTTCTCGAACTGTATGGGGACAATTACTCTTTCAATCATATCTATAGACGAAAAAATAAATAAATTAGGAAAACTCTTTTATAGACTATAACTATCACAAATATGAGCATCTTTTTCTAAGAGTATGGCGTTTTTGTATCCGTTTTCTATTGAAGTCATTAGAAAATAAGATTAAAATATAATCGTAAATTAATTTTTGGTGTTCATGTTGTTTTAAATGTCACAACATGAATTTACCAAGTCACCATACAAGGGGGAAAATTATGGAAAACAAAGTTCGTTTCAAACTTCATAAAGTTAAGAAACATTGGATCACAATCGCTGCTTCAAGTTTGACTATCGGGGCTTCACTAATTGGACTAGGACAGGTCGGAGCTGATGAAGTCAAGCCTGAAACGACTGCCGTTAACAGTCCTGAAAATGTCGTCTCTGACAGCAATCTTGAGACAAGTGCTAGCCTCATTACAAGAACCGAAGTAGATCCGGCGAGCACAGCTGTTGAAAATACTTCTAGTGAGACAGTCTCAACTGATACTGCATCTACTAATGTCGCCAGTCAGCCTGCAGAAGCAACTTCTACACAGACTGCCAGTGAAACTGATAAGACGGTTGAACACGCTCAATCTGGTGAGACAGCTACAACTGATAGGGGTGCTCAACCTGCCACCGACAAGCAAAATATAAATGAAAATAAGCCAGAGGTTACTGAAGTCAGTGAGCATCCATTATCAGGACAAGAAATCTCTATCACCCAAGGAAAATTCACATCCGACGATCAGGGCAATTGGTACTACACCAAAGACGGAAAAAATCTCACTGGATGGAATAATGTAGAAGATCGCGAATACTATTTCCAAGAAGATGAAAAACAGGTTAAAGGCCAGTTTGTTGAGGTAAATGGAAAGAACTATTATTTAGACGACCATACTGGTATGCTCCTAGTCAATTGCTACCTCGATAAAGATGGAAAACATTATCAAATTGACGAGAATGGGGTTGTGACAGAGAGAACCAAACTGCCTACAAACATTACTGGTGGACATTTTGAAGCCAATGATAAGGGGGAATGGTCTTATATCACTTCACAAGGTGAAAAATTGACTGGCTTCCAATATGTGGACGGGGTTGAACTCTATTTTGACAAAGATGGCAAACAACTCAAAGGTCAAGAAATCACAGTTGATGGAAAAACATATTACTTAGATCAAAACACCGGTGCCCTTCTCAAAAATTCTTACCGCAATTGGTCTGAGAAACAGATTATCTCACGGTATAAAACAAACTACATTTACCATACTAGTTACTTCAACCGAGATGGCATACGTGCCACAGGTCTCGTTAAAACAGCAGCTGGTTTCATTCACTATTTTGATGAAAATGGAGAACTGCTTAAGAATGTAGCGGTTAATGTAGGAGACACAACCTATGTCTTTGGTGAGGGCGGACGGCTAGCTCGAAAATCCTTTATTTGGGATAAAGTAGATTTCATCTTCCCTGAAAATGTTAATTTTTATTATGGTGACGAAAAAGGGCACGCTGTTAAGGGACTTCAAACCATTGATGGTTACCAACTTTACTTTGATAAAAACGGACGTCAAGCTAAAGATGAAATCGTTCAAATTGATGGTAAAACCTATTACTTTGATAAAGACAATGGACGTATGGTTAAAAATCAATGGGCCACGGTCAATTTTGGTGAAATTAGACCTGCATCACATGATTACCGTTCTTATTATCTCGGAAATGATGGTGCTGCTGTGACTGGATGGCAAGATATTGATGGAAAACACTTGTACTTCACCGATACCGGTCTCTATGCTTCTAATGGCATCTATTCAATCAATGGTAAAAACTATCTATTTGAAAAAGGACAATTAGTCAAAGATGCTTACGGCGTTGTTGATAAGCCAGGGGCTAGAGTGAGATTAAAATATACCTACCGAACTAATGCAGATGGCGAAGTCCTAACAGGTAAACAAATCATCGATGGAACAGAGTATGTATTTGCTTCAGATGGTCGGGTTGTCGATGGTGTCATAGGTTATGACGACAAACTCTATCTAGTCAAAGATAGTAAAATAGAAAAGAACTATTTTGGAGCCTTCTTTTCTAAAGATCCAGTTTTGGGTGGAACTAGTTTCTCTGGAATCTACGGAACTGATGAAAACGGTGTCCTCCTCGAGGGCATCCAACGAGGCTTAGACGGTCAACTTCACTACTTCCAACCTGAGGTAAAAAGTGTTGATAAACCTACATGGAAAGAAATCGATGGCAAGCGCTATCGTCTAATAAAATCGTATCTAAAAGAAAGACATGCTGGTATGTATACCACTATTATCCTTACAGATACTACTTTGAAAGTTGATGACAAGACCTATACGATTGATAATGAGGGAGTTGCTACTGAGGTTACGGTAAAAAACCAATTTATTCGTGATGACAATTGGAACTGGTACTACTACGATGCAGATGGCAAGCTCCTAACAGGCCGTCAAACCATTGATGGTGTTCAGCTCTACTTTGATGCTAACGGTAAACAAGCTAAAGGGACTTTGATTGACATTGATGGTGACACTTACTACTTTGACAAGGATAGTGGGGCTATGTGGACCAATCGTAGTCTAACTCTCAATGGAATGACCTACGAAATTGATGACCAAGGCCGTGGGACATCGTCACTTCGAAATACCTTTGTTCAAGATAAAGATGGTGACTGGACCTACCTCAAAGATAAGGGGCAAGTAGCTACCGGATGGCAGACCATTGATGGTATCCAACTCTACTTTGATGGTAGTGGGAAACAAATCAAAGGTGAGCGTGTCCTTATAGATGGAAAATACTACTATTTCGATAAGAACAGTGGCGAACTCCTCCGTAATGCATTCCATTCCTTTAATTCATATATTCACTACTTTGGCAATGATGGAGCACAAGTTTTCGGCTGGTACACAATAAACGGTCACCGTGTTTACTTTAAAGAAGACGGTCTACAAGCTAAAGATAATGTCCTTTTAATTGACGGAAATTATTATTACTTCAATCAAGATGGCCAACTTCTTGTTAATGGTTCCGCTAAAACATATAATAGTTTATATCTTGCAGATTCAGAAGGAAAATTATTAACCGGTTGGAGAGAAATTGACGGTAAGACCTATTACCTAAATCCAAGCAAACAATATCGCTACTCTAACACAACAGAAACCATAGATGGCAAGACTTATCTTTTCGGTTCTTACGGAGAATTGTTACGAAATGACACTAACTACGGACACGCTTCGGATGAAAATGGAATCGTTCGAACAGGATTCTACCGTACTGATAAAGGATACCTCTGCTATCTTGAGCCAAGAGTAATCTCTTACTACCAACCAACTTGGAAGGAAATTGACGGTAAGCTCTATCACTTCGAAAAATCAACTTCAATAGGTAAAGACCTTAACGGTTCTCCAATAACAACCAATGCAACCCTTGAAAAAGATGGCAAAACTTATGTCATTGATGAAAATGGTGTGGCGACTGAGAAAGTGAATTAAAGTGGAAAACAAGATATTTCTTCCACTTTAAGAAAACTTTAGGCTTTGCTTTATATACTATAACCATCCTAAAACTTTTCTTTTTCATAATCTCCTAAATCCAGGGCTCAGGTCCTGGATTTTTTTGCGCAAACATCTACTTCTCTCAAACGTCTCTATTGCACTATTTATTGAAATTATAATTATGTATGCGTTTTCTATTGAAGTTATTAAAAAATAAGATTAAAATACAATTGTAAATTAATTTTTGGTATTCATGTTGTTTTTATTATCACGACATGAATTTACCAAGTCACCATACAAGGGGGAA
>NZ_KV809605.1:15046-17545 GCF_001812625.1 Streptococcus sp. HMSC064H09 | reverse complement strand
GGGCTTCACTAATTGGACTAGGACAGGTCGGAGCCGATGAAGTCAAACCAGAAACGACTGCTGTTAACAGTCCTGAAAATGTCGTCTCTGACAGCAATCTTGAGACAAGTGCTAGCCTTATAACAAGAACCGAAGTAGCTCCAACGAGTACAGTTGTCGAGAATACTTCTAGTGCAGCAGTATCTACTGACACTACACCTACTAATGTCGCTACTCAGCCAATAGAAACAACTGCTACACAGCCTAGTAACGAGGCCGATAAAAAGGTTGAAACCGCTCAATCTAGTGAAACAACTATTGCTGATAGGGGTGCTGAAGTCTCATCTGAAACAAGCGACAAGGCAACTACTTCACAGGAAACACCCTCACAAGGTGGCAAGTTCACATCCGATGATCAGGGTAACTGGTATTACCTAGACAACGAGGGCCACAAACTAACTGGCCCACAAACCATCGACAGCTTCAACCTCTACTTCCATAACAATGGCATCCAAGCAAAGGGTGAAAAGGTAACCATTGATGGCAAGGATTACTACTACGATAAAGATAATGGGCGTAAGGTAACTGATACAAGTATTGAAGTAGATGGTAAAACTTATCTAGCAGATGCTGATGGTATCCTAACCGAAAAAACGCAACTACCTACTCAGGTCGTGACGGGTGGTCATTTCCAATCTGACAACCAAAAAGATTGGTATTACTACACTGCCAACGGTGAAAAATTAACTGGTTGGCAAAATGTTGATGGTGTCATCCTTTATTTTGATAAAGATGGCAAACAAGTCAAAGGACAAGAACGAGAGATTGGTGGAAAATACTATCGATTCGATGAGAATGATGGTTCTCTATTAACGAATCAGTGGCATCACACTTCAATTTTCAATGGCTATAGGACAGAACCTCAATATACAACTTATACTAATTACTTAGGCGAAGATGGTGCTGCATTTATTGGATGGCATACCATTGACAGTAAACGTTATTATTTCAAACCTGACGGACTTTTGGCTAAAAATGATACTGTCACAATTGATGGGAAGATTTATCTTTTTGATTACCAAGGACAATTGGTCAAGAACAAATATGGCATTGTTGAAACTCCTTCAATGTTCCATGCAAACACTTCTACCTACCGTACCAATGCTAACGGAGAAGTCTTAACTGGTAAACAAATTATCGATGGAAAAGAATATATCTTTGCTTTAAAGGGTCAAGTTCTTGATGGTATCATAGGTTATGACAGCAAACTTTATCTAGTCACAGATAGTAAAATAGAAAAAAACTATTTTGGAGCCCTTTTTTCAAAAAAAACATTTTGGGGCGGGCCTAGTTTCTCTGGAATCTATGGAACTGATAAAAACGGCGTCCTCCTAGAGGGCATCCAACGAGGCTCCGATGGTTACCTTCACTACTTCCAACCAAAGGTGGAAAGTATTAACAAGCCTACGTGGAAAGAAATCGATGGCAAGCGCTATCGTCTAACAAAATCATATCGAACAGAAAGATATGCTGGTATGTACACCACTATTATCCTTACTAACGACACTTTGAAAGTCGATGATAAGACCTACACAATTGATAATGAGGGAGTAGTGACTGAATTTACGGCTAAAAACCAATTTGTTCGCGATGATTTCTGGAACTGGTACTACTACGACAAAGAGGGCAAACTCCTAACAGGCCGTCAAACCATTGATGGTGTTCAACTCTACTTTGATAAAAATGGTAAGCAAGTCAAAGGTAGCCTAGTAGACATTGATGGTAAAACTTACTACTTTGACAAAGACAGTGGGGCTATGTGGACGAATACCACTCTCGAAAAAGACGGCAAAACTTATATCATCGATGAAAACGGTGTGGCTACTGAGAAAGTGAATTAAAAAGGAAAGACAAAATATTTCTACCACTTTAAGAAAACTTTAGGTTTTAATTTATATGCTATAACTATCCTAAAACTTTTCTTTTTCATAATCTCCTCAATCCAGGGCATAGACCTTGGATTTTTTTGTTTTTTTAAACTCTTGTGACTGCTAAAATTATGACATTTGGCATTCACTCTCTTTTTATGTAATCGATTTCTTATTTTTGTCTAAATTTCTTATTTTTTCTTGAAAGTCTCTAAAATAGCGCTATAATAGGACTTAGGAAATGGAGGAAAAAGTATGAAAGTACATTCTAATTTTACTGGACCTAAGTCCAAAAAACGTCTGATTGCATTCTCATGTGCAACTGCTCTTGCAGGTTTTGCCCTCGTCGCAAAGCCTGCCTTCGCTGAGGAAGTTATAGCTGACAACGCATCAAATCTTGATACGACTGCTGCTACCACTGCCAATGTAGAAACCACAGCAGACCTCGTAGAAACAAAGGTTGTCGAAGCTCCTGCTACTACTGAAAATGTGACTAGCACTGAAAGCACTACAAATGTCTCAGAACAAGCCACAACTTCTGGTGCAAGCTCTGAAACTACCAGTGAAACAGCTTCAACAACTGCAAGTGAAA
>NZ_KV809605.1:11673-14946 GCF_001812625.1 Streptococcus sp. HMSC064H09 | reverse complement strand
TGCAAGTGAAAGCCAAGCTCCTGCAGAATCAGCCGCAGGCCAAACACGCGAAGCTGTAACCACAGACCGGGCTGCCAGTGAGGCTGCATCAGCAACCGCAGATACCAATAGTGAAACCAATGTTACCGGTGGTCAATATTATAGTGATAGCCTTGGTAACTGGTATTATAAGGATGCTAGTGGTAAGAACCTAACTGGTGCACAAAAAATCGATGGGATCAACGTTTATTTCGATGAAAATGGCATACAAGTCAAGGGAAACTTTTCAAAAAATAAACAATACTATGATGCAGATTCTGGTGCTCTTGTAACGGATTGTTATATTAATCATCTTGGTGGTGTTTACTATGTCGATAAAAATGGTGAACCATTAAAAGGCGCACAAACCATTCAAGGAAAACAAGTTTATTTCAATGATTACAACGGCCTTCAAGTTCGAGACGGATTTGCTAGCAATGAACACTTCTACGATAAAGATGGTAACCTTGTAACAGATAGCTATGTTTTTAGCACTAAATACAACTATAACAACACTATCTATCCTTTCTATGTTGATAAAAATGGCGACAAATTAAAAGGTGAACAAATCATCAATGGAAAATCTGTCTATTTCGATAAGTATGATGGAGCACAGGTGCGTAATAGCGTTGCTGACAATGGGCGTTTCTATAATCAAGATGGTAATTTAGTTGATCTAGGGAAAAAACACTACGTGTTCATCGATAACCATTGGTTCTATGTTGATGAAGATGGAAAGATACTTAAAGGTGAACAAGTCATTGATGGTGTGAAAGTTTACTTTACCCCTTATTACGGATATCAAATTAAAGGGGATTTTAATTCTGACGGCCAATTCTATGACAAGGATACTGGCGAGCTCGTGACAAACCGTTATATTCAATTAACACGCTACGAATCGAACGGCTCTATGGCTCCAACTCTAGAGACCCATTGGTATTATCTTGGGTCAGACGGAAAAGTGGTGACAGGTCCACAAGTTATTGACGGCGTTCGTGTCTACTTTAACTATAGAGGACACCAAGCAAAAGGAGACTTTGGCTACGATGGTTATTATTATGATAAAGACACTGGAGCACTCGTCAAAAATAGCTTTGTCTCCTTAGAGCAACCATCAGGAACCCTTATTTATTACCTCGATAACGAAGGCAATACAATTAAGGGAGAACAAATTATTAATGGTAAGCATCTCAACTTCGGTAAATACGGTATCCAAGTTAAAGGAAATTTCGCACCTAATGGACTTTTTTATGATGCAATTACAGGGGAACCTGTTACTAATCGTTATGTTCAAATCAATGACCAGAGTAACTCATATAATACCCTTGAAAATAAAGATAAATGGTTCTATATCGGTTCAGACTCTAAAGCTCTTAAAGGAGAGCAAGTCATTAATGGCGTAACCGTATTCTTTGACAAAGATGGGGTTCAAGCTAAAGGGATTTTCGCAGATGACGGTTTCTATTATGATAAAGATTCTGGTGCACGCGTTAATCTTGGCAACAATCAGTTTGTTCAAGTGAACGGTAACTGGTACTATCTTAATAACGAAGGTAAAATTGTAAAAGGTGAACAAGTCATTGATGGCAACAATTTTTACTTTGATAAAGATGGCAAGCAAGTTAAAGGGAACTTTGCTGAAAATGGAGCGTACTATGATGAAAATTCAGGAGTACAAGTAACCAATCGTTATGTTAACTTCAATAACAATTGGTATAGAATCGGTGCTAAAGGTACTCCTCTTAAAGGTGCCCATGTCGTTGATGGTCATAATGTTTTCTTTGACCAAGACGGTAAACAGATTAAGGGCGACTTCGCTTCGGATGGCTACTATTACAGTAAAAATTCAGGAGACCGAGTAGACTTAGGACAAAATCATTATCAAAACATAAACAATAATTGGTATTATATTGGTAATGACGGCAAACGCCTTACTGGTGAACAAGTCATTGATGGTGTCGAGGTCTACTTCGATAGTACTGGTAAGCAGGTTAAAGGAAACTTTGCTGAAAACGATTCATTTTACGATAAAGATAGTGGTGCCCGCCTTAAGGAACAATTTGTCGATTTGAATGGAAAGACTTATTATGTTGATGCTAAAGGCAAAAGACTTAGAGAAGGGGGAGTTCGAACTATCAATGGTAAAGAGTATACCTTTACGGGCGGTGCAGATCCCCACCTTGCTAGAGAAGAATTTCTATATCCTTACGGCTACTCTTCATTCTACGATTTGAATAACAAAGAAGTCAAAGGGCCTCAATTCGTTAAGGCCAAAAACGGTAATAGATATTACATTACCGCTTCTGGTCACGTCCCATTAGGGCTTCACATTATCAACGGAGAACTTTATATGTTTGATGCTCCGACAAATAAATATGCTGATGGTAGGGTTAGTGCGAATGGCTTGACTAAAGACTATTTCCCATCACTTATTCCTAATGGTAGCCATATCTATTACTTTGATAAGGAAACAGCTACTGCTATAAAAAATCAATATAAAGAGGTTAATGGTAACTGGTATTACTTTGGACCTAATTGGTATGCACTAACCGGTGAACAAACTATTGATGGGGCTCATGTCTATTTCCATAGAGATGGCAAACAAGCTAAAGGGGAACTAGTCACTGTAAATGATAAACTTCATTATTATGATCCTAACAGTGGTGCACGTACTGAGAACACTACCCTCACTATCGAAGGTAAGACCTACCATTTTGATGCTGAGGGAAATGGAAAACTCCTCAATTAGTGTAAGTGAGCAGTAAGCATTATGAAAAAGTAATTCCATCTTCCACTTTAAGAAAACTTTAGGCTTTGCTTTATATACTATAACCATCCTAAAACTTTTCTTTTTCATAATCTCCTAAATCCAGGGCATAGGTCCTGGATTTTTTTGTTTTTAGAAAAGTCTGTAGCAACTAAAATCATCCCCTCTCTCACTCGCATCACAATGTAATCGTTTTCTTATTTTTGTCTAAATTTCTTATTTTTTCTTGAAAGTCTCTAAAATAGCGCTATAATAGGACTTAGGAAATGGAGGAAAAAGTATGAAAGTACATTCTAATTTTACTGGACCTAAGTCCAAAAAACGTTTGATTGCATTCTCATGTGCAACTGCTCTTGCAAGTTTTGCCTTTATCGCAAGACCTGCCTTCGCTGAGGAAGCTAAAGCTGATAACTCATCAAACCTTGATGTGACTGCTGCTACCACTGCCAATGTGGAAACCACAGCAGACCTCGTAGAAACAAAGGTTG
>NZ_KV809605.1:0-11573 GCF_001812625.1 Streptococcus sp. HMSC064H09 | reverse complement strand
ATGTCTCAGAACAAGCCTCAACTTCTACAGCAAGTTCTGAAACTGCCAGTGAAACAGCTTCAACAACTGCAAGCGAAAGTCAAGCACCTGCGGAATCAGCCACAGGCCAAACACGTGATGCTGTAACTACAGACCGAGCTGCCAATGAGACAGCTTCAGTACCTAATGAAACAAACGTCACTGGTGGTCAATACTATAGTGATGACCAAGGCAACTGGTATTATAAAGATGCCAGTGGTAAAAACCTCGTAGGCGAACAGACTATCGATGGCCAAAATGTTTATTTCCGCAGTAATGGGCAACAAGTTAAGGGGCCTTTACTCGATAGGAATAATAATCTATTTCGTTACTACGATGTTGATACTGGGCAACTATGGACGAATCGATACCTTGAATCCCAAGGTAATTGGTACTATTTAGGTAAAGATGGCTATCCACTCACTGGAGAACAAACTATCAATGGTCAAGAAGTCTACTTCGATTATAAAGGTGTTCAAATCAAAGGTGACTTTAGCGGAGAGGACTATAGCTATCCAGATCAAACTTTCTATTACGACTCTAACTCTGGTGCAAGGGTCCGAAAAGAAGGTCTAGTTCAGAATAAAAAAGGCCAAACCTTTTACATCAAGAACGATGGTTCTAAATTTACAGGAATACGTGAAATTGATGGTAATATCTACTATTTCAAAGCACGTGAAGCTGCCTCTCCTGTTGATACCGGCGTCCTACAAAAAGGAATCAGCATTTTACTAGAAGAAGGGCAAAATTCACCACGTACTTATGGTTTTGGTACCCCTACTAATATTACCCGTCGCTACTATTTTGACTCAGTTACTGGTCAAGCCGTTAAAAATCGCTATGTCCAAGAAAATGATGGCTGGTACTATTATGGTGCAGATGGAAATGCTATTCGTCCTCAAGATGGTGAAGTCAATATAGACGGTCAAATCGTTTACCTATATGCTAATGGTCGTCAAGCTAAGGGAGAGCTTGTTCTCGACAATGGTGTTCTTCGCTACTATGATCCTAATTCTGGAGCACGCGTCTCTAACACCACTCTAACAATTAATGGTATGACCTATCGATTTGATGAAAACGGCGTAGGTATGGATGCTCCTAACCCAAATGGTTATTATAGCGACGATAATGGAAACTGGTATTATAAGAACGTAAATGGAGACAACCTCACTGGTGCTCAAATCATTAACGGTCAAAAGTTATTTTTCCGCGACAATGGTCAACAGGTTAAAGGTGCTTATGGTGATTCCTACGGTGATTTATACGCATTCTACGATATTAATTCTGGAAATCTTGTAACCAATCGTTATGTTGAATACATGGGTAATTGGTTCTATGTAGGTAAAGACGGTAAGCCAGTCAAGGGAGCTCGAAATATCGATGGACAAGATGTCTTCTTCAACTATCGAGGGGTACAAGCTAAAGGAGGATTTGGTCAAGATGGCGTCTATATGCCTGAGTACTATTACGATAAAGATAATGGTCGCAAAGTAACCAAAGCTGGGTTTGTTAAAGATAACAGAGGCTTAACTTACTATCTTGACGAGAAAGGTAACAAAGTCCTTGGACTTCATGAAATCAATGGTGATTTATATTACTTCCGTCGAGGAGGTGCCTATAAGTACACCCAACTGGGTGACATGTGGCAAGACAGTATTAATTACATCGATGGTAAAATCTACTACTTCGGTCATGACGGTAGAGCAATTAAAAATCGTTTCTATCAATGGGGTAATTACTGGTACTACTTCTATGCGGATGGTTCAGCAGCTACTGGTGCCGTTCAGATTAATGGACAACAACTTTACTTCGATAAAAATCATGGTAGACAAGTTAAAGGCGCTTTTGCACCAGATGGTCACTACTACGATGAAAACTCTGGTGAACTCGTCACTAACCAAACACGTACTATCAAAGGTGTAACTTATCATTTTGATGAAAATGGTAACGCGACTAAAGTTTAAGCTATTCCTTACTTTAAGAAAACTTTAGGCTCTGCTCTATATACTATAATCATCCTAAAACTTTTCTTTTTCATAATCTCCTTATCCAGGGCACAGGTCCTGGATTTTTTTATTTTTTAAGTTCCTATGATTGCAAAAATTGTGACATTTGCCATTTACTCGCTTTCCTATGTAATCGTTTTCTTATTTTTGTCTAAATTTCTTATTTTTTCTTGAAAGTCTCTAAAATAGCGCTATAATAGGACTTAGGAAATGGAGGAAAAAGTATGAAAGTACATTCTAATTTTACTGGACCTAAGTCCAAAAAACGTCTGATTGCATTCTCATGTGCAACTGCTCTTGCAGGTTTTGCCCTCATCGCAAAGCCTGCCTTCGCTGAGGAAGCTAAAGCTGATAACTCATCAAACCTTGATGTGAACGCTACTACCACTGCAAATGTGGAAACTACCGCAGACCTCGTCGAAACAAAGGTTGTCGAAGCACCTGTTACTACTGAAAATGTGGCTAGCACAGAAAACACCACAAATGTCTCAGAACAAGCCTCAACTTCTACAGCAAGCTCTGAAACAACCAGTGAAACAGCTTCAACAACTGCAAGTGAAAGCCAAGCTCCTGCAGAATCAGCCTCTGGTCAAACACGTGAAGCTGTAACTACAGACCGAGCTGCCAGTGAGACTGCAACAGCTAACGAAACTTCAAACAGTGAAACAAATGTCACCGGTGGTCAATACTATAGAGACGAATATGGCTACTGGCATTACAAAGATGCAAGCGGTAAAGACCTGACTGGACCACAAACTATTGATGGCGTTAAGGTCTACTTCAATCCAGGCGGTGTTCAGGTTAAAGGGGGATTTGGCTGGGACGGTCACTATTATGACAAAGACTCTGGTGCTCTTGTTACTAATAAATTTGTTGAAGAATATGGTAGAACCTATTACGTTGATGAAAATGGTAATAAGGCAATTGGTTCTAAAGAAGTTAATGGAGCGTGGTATTATTTTGAGCAGTATGGTGAACTAATTAAAAACAATTTTGCTCCTGATGGCCGTTATTATGACAAATATGGTAAACAAGTGGATTTCGGAACAAACCGCTATTTCGAATTAAACGGGGAATGGTACTATGCTGGAAATGATGGTGCTATTTTAAAGGGACCACAAACCATCGATGGTGTTAAGGTTTACTTCCGACAATACGGAGCTCAAGTCAAAGGATATTTTGTCAAAGATGAGGGGGATAATAAATCTCGATACTACGATAAGGATACTGGTGCTCTTGCCACCAATCAATATGTTATCGCTTATAATCCTTACAAACATCGAAATGAACGTTATTATGTTAACGACCAAGGAATTCGGTTAACTGGTCCTCAAACAATTGACGGTAAACAAGTCTACTTCGATACCTACGAGGGAAGCCAGGTTTTCGACAATTTTGCTGACGATGGTTACTTTTACGATCAGGACGGAAATCGTGTTGATCTTGGTGCCAATCGTTATGTTCAAATCAGAGACAATTGGTACTATGTCGGTAACGATGGAAAAATTTTAACCGGTGAA
Organism: Streptococcus sp. HMSC064H09; assembly: GCF_001812625.1. Classification (NCBI taxonomy): domain Bacteria; kingdom Bacillati; phylum Bacillota; class Bacilli; order Lactobacillales; family Streptococcaceae; genus Streptococcus; species Streptococcus sp. HMSC064H09. The sequence goes on along the minus strand of NZ_KV809605.1, from coordinate 8,029 downwards.
CACATTATTGATGGAGCTCACGTTTATTTTGAATATGGAGGTAAACAAGTTAAAGGAGATTTTGACTATAAAAATCAATTTCACGATAAAGACTCTGGAACTTTAGTTACTAATCGTTTCGTTACCGTTAATGACAAGACCTACTTCATTGGAGCAGATAGTAAGGCTATTAAAGGAGCGACCGTCATCGACAACATTGAATACTTCTTTGACGAGAAAACTGGAGCCCAAGTTAAGGGAGATTTTGCTAGTAACGATAAATACTATGATGGAATCACTGGTGCTCTCGTAATCAATAGTTATGTCCAAGTCGACAAAGACTGGTATTATGTTGGAAATGACGGTAAACGGCTTAAAGGTTCTCAAACCATTAACAATGTTCCTGTATACTTTGACCCTTATGATGGTAAACAAGCCAAAGGTGTATTTGGCAATGATGGCTACTTCTACGACAAAGATTCTGGTGCTAAAATAGACCTTGGTACCAACCGCTACGTTTTCATCAACGAAAACTGGTACTACCTTAATGAAGAAGGAAAAATCCTTAAAGGCGATCAAACCATCGATGGGGTACAGGTTCACTTTGATCCATATTATGGCAATCAGATTAAAGGAGAATTTACCGATAGTAGTGGGTATGTGGTTAAAGCAAACTCCTACACTAACCCAGTTAAATTCTACGATAAAGATTCCGGCGCTCTTGTAAAAAATCAATACTTCAACAATAATGGTAAATGGTACTATGCAGATGCACAAGGTAATATCCTTAAAGGCTCACAAACCATTGATGGGGTACACGTTTATTTTGATGATTATGGAGTTCAAGCTAAAGGTATTATCGCTGATGGCTATTTCTATGATAAAGATTCTGGAGTCCGCCAAGATGTTCCTCGTGATCAATTTGTTAAGGTAGGAGATAAGTTGTACTACTTTGATAGCAAAGGTCAAAAAGGAAATAAAACCATTGATGGTAAGGATTATTACATACTAAATAATGGTGAAATTCTTCGAGATTCTTTCGAAATCTATGGGTCCCTTCCTTATCACGATAAAGAAACAGGTGCTGCTGTAAATAAAACTGGATTCCTTCAAGTTGGTAAGGACTGGTACTATATTGATGCTAATGGTACTAAGGCAAGGGGACTGAAAGAAATTGATGGTAAGCTTTATTTCTTCTCTAACAATCCAATGAACAAATACGAAACACACGAACAAGTTCGTGGACAATTAGCTAGACCTTACTTTTATATTTCCTTCCCAAATAGAGCAGAAGACAACCCAACTTACTACTTCGATGCTGAGACAGGAGCTGCTGTAACCAACCAATTCGTCTATACAGACGGACACTGGTACTACTTCGGTAACGATGGAAAGGCCCTCCTCTTCGATCAAGTCGTCAATGGTCAACACCTCTACTTTGATTATGAAGGTAAACAAGTGAAGGGTGATTTCGTTACAGACTACAAGGGAACTCGTTATTATGACGAAAACTCTGGTGAGCTTGTAACCAACCAAACCCGTACCATCAATGGTGTGACTTATCACTTTGATGAAAATGGACGTGCGAAGTAATTGTAAAATAAGTCCGAAAATCGACTAAAATTATTCTTACTAGTCATACAGACAAAAAATCAAACAAAAAGCCAAAATCAGCATTCTGATTTTGGCTTTTTGTTTGGTAAAGAATTTATTGGTCCTTTTTCAGTCTTTTTAGGTGTTTATAGAGACCGAAGGCACGATCCAGTTGCATGGATTCGATAGGACGTTTGCCCTTGATATAGAGATTTCCATTGGTCGCATTCATCAACCCTGTCTTAGCAATGGCATAACCAGTAATCATACCACTATAAAGGAATCTTTCTAGTTCCTTGACATCTAAAACTCGACTTGAAGGTTCAAGGGGACCATATTCTGCTTCATAGATATCCACAAGTCTTTTAAACTTATAGGCCGTTTTTATGGGCATATCTCCGATAGTTCCCTTTGAATAATAATGATAAAGATTCTGTGGGCTTAAATCTGCAGAGGCTACCTCTTGACCGTTGGGCGAGTAGGGTTGGAGCTTAATGAAAGTATTGAGCTTACCAATATCGATGTGGTAGTCGCTAACATTTTCCTTAGGAATAGGGAAGTCATCCCTATCAATAATCTCCCTTCGTCTGATGGTAGCCAACAATTCATAAGGCTCAACTCTAAGTCTTTTTGAAAATTTTTCCAAAGTATCAAGCGATACCGTTCCTGTTTGATTGATCAGGTTATAGTTGGTTTGAGCCATACCAGATGAGACTACAAAGGCTGTCATGCGTTCTCTGACTTCCCCCTCAGCCATATCTTCCGTGATTTCCAACTTCTTGCGAATGTTGTGCCACAAGTTCTGGGTGACCTGATCAGGATTTCTTGGAAACTCAAAACCCTCATGCTGATTATCTCGAGCTAAGAGCTTCCCAAGTGTAATGTTTTTCCCAGTCACCTTGGACAGACCGTTAGTAATGGTTACAATCTTTGGAATATTTCCCTTAGGCTTGTTCATGAAAAGCATCCGAAGGCTTCCTGACGGAATCCCCGTAGCTTCTGAAAGCTCTTTGTAACTCTTCTTGTCTTTCCAAAATTCCCCCATACGAGCTTTTTCCGCATTTTCCCAGAAAAGCTCCTTAAGGGATTTGGGGGTATTCGGCTCATCCGATAATAGTCGTTTTGACATAATTGTCTCCCTCTAAAATTGCTGTTTAAACTTAGTCCGAATCTATTATCTCATATTTTTAATAAAAATCAAATCATTTCCTAATGGTATTGATTTTACTATATAAAAAGGATTTAGCTCCGTTTTACACAGAACTAAATCCCTTGAGGGGGATTATATCATAAATTGGTAAATTATAGCCTAAAGCATACCCAACCAAAAGAAAAAAACTTAATACGCTAGCCCAATCAAGGCCAGAAGCAAATACTAAAGATTTAATTGTCCTTCCACTCAATTGACCAAAATAGACCCATTTTTTTCTGTTTGAAACAAATAAAATAATTGGAAGATAGAGACAAGATCCTAAAAGAGCCGGCCAATACTGTTTTATCCCCATTGAAATAGGAAATATAATTATAAAAACTAAACTTAACAGTGCAAACAGGGAGAAACCACTCATAAAATAAGGTATGACACGAGAAATTCCCTGCATACTTTTTTCAGGTCGTTCCTCATCTCCATAGAAAGAATATCGTAAACCAACATCCACCAAACCGGCGAAGCCAATCATATTATTCAAGCTATTTATGGTCCAACTTGTTTCTAGTAAGTAAGATAATTTTTGTTTCTGATTAAGTTCTTTATTTAGAATTCTATCATAGAGCATCATAGGCGCTACTGCCATAAAACCAAGCAAAGCTAAACTAATGACTTTTATTGGAGATAGTTCTCCAAAGATTGCTCCAATCTTATCAAACGAAATGGTCTTAAAAAGTCTGATTATCTCTACAATAACCAGACTAGCAATAGATAAAAATAGCACAAGTTTGATAAGTCTCTGCCATTTTTTCACGCCATTCAAAATTGTTCTCACAATCTCTTCCTCTTATCCTAACAAAGTTTGTAATATTGGAATAACAACGATAAATAGAACCGTACTTAGAGTCACCACATTCGTAGAGAATTCCACATCTCCTTTTCCCTGATTAGCAAGGATCGGGAGAACAGCTAAAGCTGGTGTAGCGGACTGAATCATGAAGGTCTTAAATTCTACTGTCGCCATATTTGGGCCAAAAAACTTCAAGACAAGAAGCATGATCAGAGGAGCTAGGATAAAGCGTCCAACCAAAGCGACAATTGTATCTTTATCAAAAGCAATCGTATTCAAGCCTGCCTTTGCAAGAACAATACCGATATAAATCAGAGATAGGGGAGTGACGATATTTCCAACATAAGTTAAGGTATTCGTTGCGAAATCTGGAATAGAAATTCGGAGAATCAAAAATAGTAGAGCTACAAGAAAACCAACAAGCGGAGCTGGTAGTAATTTCTTCCAGTCGAATTTTGTTGTCTCTTTGCTTTGACCCGATTTACTGTCGCTCGTCATCAAATACACGCCCAATGTCCAGGTAGAAATCGTATTGGTGATATAGTAAATTAAGAAGTAAGGAAGCGCCTGATCCCCAAAAAGAGCAACGTTTAGTGGTAAACCAATAAAAATAGTATTGGCATTCACAAAGGTATTAATCATGGTTCCTCGACGTCCTGGACGGACCTTGAAAAGTATAACTGCAATATAAGCTACGACATATCCCAAGATAAATGCTACAAAAGTATAAAGGAGGCCTCCAGAGAGACTGATTAGCTTATCTAGTGTTAGGTATTTCATCACCGACACAAAGATTGACGCTGGCAAGGCAACATTCATGATCAAACGAGATAGGTTTGGACCAAAACTATCTCCAAACCATCCTTTCACCTGCAGAATATATCCCAAAATGATGATAGCGATAATCGGAATGATACTCGTAATCGAGGTTAAAAAAAGTGACATAGGTATCCTTTCTAAATTACTTAAGTCCATAGCCCATACAAACCTGTCGCTAGCGAAGGATAGGAAGCAAAAATGAATTATTTATACTCTGGATACCATTTCAAATCACGAACTGCTTTAGCCATATCTGTTTCCTTGGCACGCGCAAGACCTTGTTCTTGCGCTTTTTTAGCTACTGCTTCTGCTACTTTAATAGAAACATCTGCTACATACTTGAATGGTGGCAAGACAGGAGCTCCCGGTTGACCTGGATTGACAATACCACTCAACGAATGAGCCGCCGCTCCAATCATTTCATCTGTCAAAAGACTTGCTTCAGAAGCCAGCATACCTAGACCAAGACCTGGGTAAATCAAGGCATTATTGGCTTGACCAATCACATAGTCTACACCTTTATAAGAAACCGTATCAGCAGGAATTCCTGTTGCGACAAAAGCCTTACCATCTGACCATTCGATCAAATCTTTAGCACTAGCTTCTGCTAGCTTGGTTGGATTTGATAATGGGAATATCATTGGACGTTCAGTATTTTCGCACATAGCTTCTACAATTTCTTTAGTGAAGGTATTAGGTTGAGTTGAAGTTCCTACAAGAATGGTTGGTTTCACAGTCTTCACTACTTCAAGTAGGTCAGTCAACTTGTCTGCGTTGCTAAAGTCAGCACGTTTCTTAGCAAACGGTTTTTGTTCAGGAGTTAGGTCATCCATGTCATCAAAGAGAAGACCTTGTTTATCAACCATAAAGAAACGTTTATAGGCTTCTTCTTCAGAAAGACCTTCACTCACCATTTCACGAAGAACACGAGAGGCAATTCCTGCACCCGCAGTACCACCACCATAGCAGAGATAAACTTGATCGGTTAATTTTTCACCACTAATATCCAATGAACCAAAGATACCACCTAAGGTAACGATTCCTGTACCTTGAATATCATCATTAAAAGTCGGAATTTGTTTCCGGTATTTTTCAAGAATATTGGCAGCATTCAAGCGACCGAAATCTTCCCAGTGAAGGTAGAGTTTAGGAAAGAGACGTTCTGCTGTTTGAACGAATTGGTCAATGAAGTCGTAGTAACGATCTCCGCGGACCCGTTCGTGACGATTTCCTAAGTAATTAGGATTGTTACGAAGTTCTTCACGGTTAGTCCCTGCATCAATGACTAAAGGAAGGACCATAGAAGGATCAATTCCTGCAGCACCCGTATAGACCATCAATTTCCCAACAGAAATATCGACACCATTTGTTCCCCAGTCACCGATCCCAAGGATTCCTTCTGCATCTGTCACTACAATGAGACGAATCTCGCGATCGCCGGCAGCATTTTTCAAAGTGGCTTCAATATTTTCAGGATGATTGATATCAAGATATGCCGCATATTGTGGATCTACAAAGAGGTCACTATAACCTTCAATAGTATCGGCAATGGTTGGGTCATAGACAATTGGATTGAATTCTTCCAAATGCTGAGCAAAAAGGTAATAGAAAAGAGTTCGATTTGTATTAAAGATTTCCATTAAGAACAAACGTTTTTCCAAATCATTGACCTTTGTTCGCATTTGCGCATAAGTTTGCGCCGCTTGTTCTTCAATCGTTTGAACATACGGTGGCAGTAAACCAATAAGGCCTAGTTCCTTTCGCTCCTCTAAGGTAAAGGCAGTACCTTTATTGAGGAAAGGGTTGTTTAAAATATCATGTGCAGTCATAGTGCAACCTCCTTTTTACTCATATTATACTACTTAAAATAGTCGTTTTAAAGAACAATGTGCTTTATAGTGTCCACTCATTTCTTTTATGTTATAATGGGCAAAAAGAATTATGACAGAATCAACTATACAACCAGTTATCATCTTTCCTCCAGATACAAATGGACAACCACTTTATCTGTGCCTAACCGTATAACACATTTGTTTTACAGGCTATATAGTAGCAACAATTGTGATGGTACTAATAGAGACTAGCATATTGAACTAATAAACAACAATATGGATTTTATAGTATACTTTGTATTGTTTAAAAAGTTATTTTTGTCATTTAAAACTTGTATTCTGTTTATATGACAACTAATAATTATCTACAAAAATATATTTCACAAAAAGTGAAATATTTTCGTAAACAAAACAAAATGAGCCAGGAGGAACTTTCGGAACAGGCAGGACTCGGACTCAAGTATATCAATCAATTAGAGAACCAAAATGTGAATCTGACCATTCACAGTCTAGAAAAAGTGATTGTCGCCTTAAACTTGACACCGGAGGATTTTTTCAATTTCGATAGTCTCGAGGCCACCACTGACCAAACCGATAACCTCTCATTGAAAAGAGTTAACATGAAGCTGAAACAAGTTCCTCTTGATAAAAGGGAGAAAATCCTAGCCATATTTGAAGATATTCTTGATAACCTATAATCATCTCCTGACTCATCACCACATTCTAACTCAATAAAAAAGTTATAGTCAAACACGTCACTACGGATAATATTTACTTATCGTCTCATCTAGTCTTGTCTATGTAACTTTTTTTAACAATTTTTTGAAAGTGTGATTTTATGAATCTTAAAGACTTAAACTACTTTTATGACCTAAGCAAGCTACAATCTTTCACTGAAGTAGCTCGAAAAAACGGGGTGAGTCAACCATCTATTTCTTATGCCATTAAACGTTTAGAAAAGGAGTTTCATTGCCAATTACTTGTGCATGATCCCTCACATAGGACATTTAAGCTAACTCCACAAGGTGATATATTATTACGTCATGTAAAGAAAGCTCTTCCAGAAATGCAAGGTGCCCAAAAAGAAATACTTCGAAGCCTTTCTTCCTATAATACAATTGGGTTTCCGCCTCTTATTATTGACTATCTTGTTCGTAAAGAGCCTGCTTTTATTGAGAATGTCTCAGCACTTCGAAATATTCACCCTATACAAGAAGGTTCTATTGAACTGCTAAACCTCTTATCTATGGGAGAACTAGATGCCAGTTTTATGGGAAGCTTAGAACCGATTATCGATAAACGATTTTCAGTTAAAACTCTTATGACAAGTGATCTTTATTATATTTTGCCATCAGGCCACTCATTGGTAGATAAGGAAGCTATCGCTTTCTCTGACGTACTAAATGAAAATTTTATTATTTTAGACGAACATTTTGTTCATCTAAAAGCTTTTCAACATTTGAATGATCACTATCATCATGCTGCAACACCATTCTTTCAAACAGATGATATTAATTTGCTTAAGCAACTCCTTCGTAAAAAAATTGGTATCAGTCTCCTTTCTGAAATCGCTATAACAAAGGAAGACAAAGATTTAATTGCTATCCCAATGGTTAAAGATGAACGCATGTCGCTTTATGTTTCACTAGTTACACTTAAGGAAAATAATCTTCATCCTGAAGTAGAAAACTTCTTCAAAGAATTATTAAATTAAAAGCGATAATACTAAGCTCATTAAGATACATCTAACAATAAAAGAAAACTCCTCTCGTACTTAATGAACTGCACCCCAAAAGTTAGACAGAAAAA
>NZ_KV809604.1:0-15983 GCF_001812625.1 Streptococcus sp. HMSC064H09 | reverse complement strand
ATGATTTTTCTGGTACAAATGTCACTGTACCGTCGGCTGCTACTGTGTAAGTACCAACACCATCTACTGTCTTAGTTGTTGAACCATCATCGAAGGTCGCTGGAACAGCTTCATTAATCGCTACTGTTTTCTCAACACCATCAACGGTTACAGTTCCGCCCTTGAATTCAGGTTTACCAGTTTGAGTAGCACCTTGGATATCTTCTGTTTCAGCTGGTGTTGCTGTCGGTGTTACCGGTACGATTTCAGGTGTGTATGTTGTATCCACCTTGATACCGTTTGAGCTTTCAGCTTGAACCTTGGCCGGTGTTACTACACCTGTGTATGATTTATCAGTCGGTGTGAAAGTGACTTGACCAGTAGCTGAATCGATAGAGTAAGTACCGATTTCAGTTGTACCATCTTCAGCAAAGGCTGGTGTGCTTGAAACTTCGTTACCATCTTTATCTAGCAATGTGTAGCTATTGTCTTTAATGGTAATAGCTTTATCTTCACCATTTACTTGAACAGTCGTTCCTGCAAAGGTTGGTGTCCCTGTTTGTGTTGCACCTTGGATATCTTTAGAAGTTGCTGGGTTTGCAGTTGGAACTGCTGGCACAACAGTTGGTGTGTAGGTCGCATCTGAAGTAATGGTTGCAGTCTTACCATTAGCATTTGTAATAGTAGCAGTTGCCTGAACAGTTACTCCTTTTGCAGTACCAACAAAGTCTTTTTCTGGCGTAAATGTTACTGCTCCAGTCGTTGGGTCGATAGTATAGCTACCTTCACCTGCTACTGTCACTGTTGTTTCATCAGTTGGTTGACCAGTTGCGGGATCTACCAATTTCTTGCTTGTGATTTCAGCAGTCTTATCATTACTCAAATCAAAGGTTGGTGTTTGGGTTTGAGGAACGTTTTGAACATCCGCAGAAACCTTGTCTGTAGGAGTCACTGTGATTGGTGTGACTGTTGGTGTGTACTTAGCTGTTGCAGTCTTGATGTAATCCTGTTGGATCTTACCATCTTTGTTTCTACCAACTGGCGCTGACAATGTAACATCCACACCTTTGGCTGTACCAGTAAAGCTTGGATCTGGAGTGAAGGTTACTTCACCCGTTGAAGGATTAATCGTATAAGTTCCTTCCCCTTCAACTGTTACAGATGGCGCATCAGTAGTGAGACCTGTGGCAGGATCCACCAACTTAGCAGGATATTCGGCACTTGGAGTGATTGCAATCTTTTCACCATTTGAGTTAGTCGCAGTTGTGTTAAAAGTTGGAGTTTCTTTTTGAGTCGCACCTTGAACATCAGTCGAAGTTTTGTCAACTCCTTCGATTTCAATTGGAGTGACTGTTGGAACGTATTGACCATCCATGGTATTCAACTGACCATTAATGTTTGCTTCTTGATCTGGGAATTTTGTTGACCAACCAGTATCATAACCGTTGTTATCTGAACGACGGATAGAAATACCATCAGCTGTTCCAAGGAAGTTATCTTCAGGAATAAATTCAACATCGACATCTTTACCGTTGGCAGTAATCTTGTACTTACCTTGTCCTGGAACGACATAGTAACCGTCCCCATCAAGAGTAGCACGGTTGCCATCTTTATCAACGATGTATGGTTCTACCATTTCGTCAATAACGGCACTAGAATTAAGCTCATACTTGTGTTCTCCACGTGCTGTAAAGGTTACAGTTGCAGTTTGCTTCGCCCCTTGAGGACCACTTGTTTCCTTGAATTCCCCTTTTGGTGGGTGCGTAATTTGAGTTCTGAAGTCTTCCACTTCCCCTGAGAGGGCCATACCAGTTGGGCTCTCAATCTCGTTAGCTTTCTTGGCAATACGAACACGAGCACCTAGTTCTTTAACGCTAGGGTCGATATAAGTCTTGCTATTTGCAAAAGTCAACTCAACTGTACCGTCATTTGTGATTCTTGCAAGATCAGAGCGTTCATCTTCATCAAAGGTACCATTTTGGTTAAAGTCTATCCAACCGTAGATATAAGCTTCTGAAGCTCCATCTGTATGGGCTTCTATTGACAGCTTGTAGTTACCTGGGCGTGTACGATCCATCTTGATCATCTCATTGGTTGTACCTTTAAGCTCATCTGGAAGCAATTGGTCAATTCCTTCATCGGCCGTAGTTGCCTTATCATCACCGAACCAGTCAAGAACAGTATTCTCATCCATATCTGGGCTCACATTACCAATATATGGTTGATTTACTTTAGCACCAGTTATACCATCTACAGTTGCAATGGTATGCATAGCTTTTCCGTATGACTCAGGAGCGTCCCCTTCATCAATTGGGAAGAATCCTAGCATTGCTGACTGTTTACCACCTGAAGCGACATAAAGTCCAACTTCAGAGGCACCACGCGTCATAACGATTGGAACAGTATAATTACCTTCAGAAATGTTTGGTCCAAAGATACCGGTTCCTAGACCACCTGTAACTTTGTCAGGATTTCCAAAATACTTCCAAGCTACTGGTTTCTTTTCTGGTCCAACTTGAGTAGATCTACGAAGTTGGTTTAAGTTGGTATTATTAAATTTAGGATTAGGTCCAAAAAGATTTTCAGTATCTTGTGGTGAATATGTTACAGAAGTAGTTGGTCTGGTAAACTTTTTCCATTCTCCAATATGCTGCCAACCTTCTCCATTGGTAGTAAACATAACTAATTCACCTGGGTTAGCAGACTCCCCATCAGCCATAACAATAGCTGGCTTAACTGTCTTACCACGGAAGGTTGCAGAGATTTCAAACTGAACTCCAATATTTCCACCATTCAAAGCTGAACTTATGGTAGTCTTCTTGGTTTTCGTATCAATATTCTCAAATCTGATTTCAGTCCAATTATTTTGGGCATCAGCAACGATTTTGGCCTCTTCACCATTGTTAAAAGCTTGCCTAGCAGCATTTGAAGTGACTCCACTTACATAACCATTTTTTGCATTTGGATCATAGGTTGCTTTTTCAGCTTCTGTAGCCCCTTGATTTTCCATCCGTTTCTTATAGATTTCAGTCGCTTGGAAAGGTTTCAAGGATTTGACTTTTACAGTAACTACATAACCAGGCATAATTTCCTTGGTATAGGTAGACCCAACTTGAAGAGCCAATTTTTCTTCTAAGTTCTCAGTTGGTTTAACTTCACTTTTAGGAACTAGTACTGTAGTAGTTCCTGTCCAGTTAGCTACATCTCCAAAGTCCAACCATGAGATTTGGCTAGCCATAGATTTGGCATCAACATTTGTTGTAAAGCCTGGTTTTTCAACTTTTGGTGTTGAAGTTGCATCTTCAACATCATCCCCAATCAAGCTTTCGTCATTAGGATTACCTAATGCACGACGTGTACGACGTCGACCAGAAGTTTCTGCTGTTACAACAGGTTGCTCTACAGCAGACGCTTCGGCTCCACTTGAAAGAGCATTCGTTGTAGAAGCTTCTGCTTGAACGTCCACACCTTGTGCTTCAGATGCTGTTTCTGAAGCAGGTGTCTCAGATGATGCTGATGTAACAGAGGCTGTCGTTGAAACTCCCGTAGTATTGCCTACACTTGTAGAGCCAGCAACACTAGTGGTAGATGCTGCAGTAGTTGCTGACGTTGACGAAGCTGCTTGAGATGTTGTTTCACTAGAAGCTTGTGTTGTCGACGTTTCAGAATTAGCTGAGCTAGCATTTGAAACAGTTTGAGACTGACTATTAGTCTCAGTACTAGATAAAATATTTGCGACTTCCGTTGAAGCTTGAGCAGCAACAGCAGTCTGTGAAGATGACTCTTCACTCACTGTTGCAGTAGTGCTTGTTACATCTCCTGCTTGCACTTGGTTAGCTGTTTCATCGGCAGATACTTGACTAGCAGTACCAACCATAACAAGTGTTCCAAGCAAGACCGAACAAACGCCTACATTCAACTTACGAATCGAAAATCGACTTATACGATCATTAAATAAATCTTTACCCACTTTGGTAATCCTCCACACATATACAATTAAGTATCTCACCCCTCAATGAGATTAAAAGTATTTAAAAATACTAATCGTTAAACATTCTAACAAATTTCCTAATATTTGTGAAAAGTTTTGCTCATATTTTCAAATATTTTAAAAAATTTACTTAAATAAAATCAAGTAAACAATAGAATAATTGTATATATATTACTTAATTATAAGGATTTCAATGCAAGATTTCATAATTATTTATCTTTAGAATTGTCAGTAAAAAGAAAATTATGATTTCATTTTTTTCAAAAATCAATTTTCATAATTAAGATTTTATTAGACATTTTAAATTAGTAAGTCATTATTTAAAGATAAATTGATAGTTATTTAAGAAGTCTACCTAAAAAAATAATGTTTACAATTGACCTAACTATAGTTTAAAAGCCTATTTAGCGCCTTTCTGTAACTCGTAGTTTTCAAGAAAAACAAAACTCTTAGAAAAGATAATTTCCCTCTTCTCTAAAATCTTCTAGGCCTATGACACAGATTCTCGTTTTATCGACATTTAGGACAAAATCTGTTTAAAATGCCAAATGTAATAAATATTAATTCGCCACTTCTTCATTTCTTATTATTATCCGATTAATTTACCTACCTATGAAAAAAACTCTATAATCACTTCAATAGCTAAACCACTAAAAAGATTATAGAGCAAAAAAAGAAGATCCCAAGGATCTTCTTTCTATTTAAGTTATACTTAAATTATTTTACTGTGCGGATACGCATAGTGTTTGTACCACCTGTACCTACTGGAACACCAGCAACGATAACAATGTTGTCACCAGATTCTACAAGACCTGATTCCAATGCAACTTTTTCAGCAACATCAAACATATCATCAGTTGAGCTTGGTTTTTCAGTAACTACTGGAATAACCCCCCAGTTAAGCATCAATGATTTTTGAGTAATTTCATCGAATGTTACAGCCAAGATATCAGCTTCTGGACGGTATTTAGAAATCAAACGAGCAGTGTTACCTGATTCAGTAAGAGCAACAACAAGTTTGATATCCATTGAGTTAGTAGCATCTTTAACTGCAGACGCAACTACTTCAGTCTTAGTTGAACGGTCAAATGTTGATGAATCAAGACGACCATACTCTTTAAGAAGAGTTTGAGCGTTTTTATCAATTGTAGCCATTGTACGAACTGATTCAACTGGGTATTTACCATTTGCAGACTCACCAGAAAGCATTGTAGCATCTGTACCATCGATAACTGCGTTAAATACGTCAGATACTTCAGAACGAGTTGCACGTGGTTTTTCTGTCATTGTTTCAAGCATGTTAGTAGCTGTAACAACAACTTTACCAGCAGCGTTTACTTTAGTGATGATCATTTTTTGGTAAACTGGAACCATTTCGAATGGTACTTCGATACCCATGTCACCACGAGCGATCATGATACCGTCAGCAGCTTCGATGATTTCATCGATGTTATCGATACCTTGTTGGTTTTCGATTTTAGCCAACAATTGAACGTGACCGTTACCAGTTTCTTCACAGATAGCACGAACTTCTTGTACGTCTTTTGCAGTACGTACGAATGAGATAGCGATAAAGTTAAGACCTTGTTCAAGACCAAAACGGATATCAGCGTTATCACGTTCAGCAAGTGCTGGGAAAGGAATTTTAGTGTAAGGGATGTTTACACCTTTTTGTTTAGCGATGATACCATCATTTTCAACTTCAACGATGAATTCACGTTTTTCAGCATCTTTGTCTACAACACGAAGACCAAGTTTACCATCATCGACAAGAACTTGTTTACCAACTTCTACATCGTCAAAAACGTCAAGTGCACCTGCAACGTTCAATGCGATAACGTCGCGAGTTGATTTGATACCTTGTTTAGTAGCAACACGAATTTGTTCACCAGTTTTGTATGCATACTCTTTAGCATCACCTTCGAACAATTCAGTACGGATTTCAGGTCCTTTTGTATCAAGAAGGAAACCTACTTTTTGACCAGCAAGGTCTTCTGCCATACGAACGACATCCATACGTTCACCTTGTTCAGCGTGGTCACCATGTGAGAAGTTGAAACGGAAAACGTTGGCACCTTCCTTGATCAATTGAGCAATGTTTTTAGCAGATGCTTCACGGTCAAGTTTTTCGCCCCAGTAACCATCTTCACCAAATTTTTTGCCGCCACGGATTTCAACCGCAGGACCAAGTGTTGCAACGATTTTTACACGTTTATTCATGATAAATAAAAACTCCCTTATATTTTTTGTCGCCTTAGCGACGGATTAACAATAATTTAAGTAACTGAGATTAGCTCAAGTTAGACAATGAACGGTTAAGGTCTGCAAAGTCAAGACGAGCTTTGTGTGGATTGTTAACGATAATTTTACCGTCTTCAGTAAGACTGAACAAAGCGCCTTCTTCTGCTGTACCAAGGATTGGGCTTTCAACAAGCTCTTCATTGTGGATACCAACAGCTACACCACCAATACCTTGTTTAAGGAGGTCAACCGCATGTGCACCCATCCATGAAGCAAGAACACGGTCACGCGCAGTTGGTGAACCACCACGAACCACGTGTCCAATGTTTGTTGCACGAAGATCTGAAGTATCTCCAGCTTCTTTCATTTTAGCTGCGAATTCGTCAGCACCCATAACACCTTCAGCAAGTACGATTACGTGGTGAGTTTTAGCACCTGATTCGTAACCTTCTTTAACTTTACGGACAACTTCGTTGATGTCGTACTCTTCTTCAGGTACGATAATTTGGTCTGCACCAGAAGCAATACCAGCCCAAAGTGCGATATCACCAGCGTTACGTCCCATAACTTCAACGACAAAAGTACGTCCGTGACTGAAAGCAGTGTCTTGAATCTTATCGATAGCTTCTGTTGCAGTTGCAACAGAAGTATCAAAACCAATTGTATAGTCTGTACCAACGATATCGTTATCGATAGTTCCTGGAAGACCAACAGCTGGGAAACCATGTTCAGTCAAACGCATAGCACCATGGTAAGAACCATCTCCACCAATAACTACTACACCTTCGATTCCATGTTTTTTAAGTTGCTCAATACCTTTAAGTTGACCCTCAAGTTGGGCAAACTCAGGATAGCGAGCAGACTGAAGGAAAGTACCACCACGGCTTAGGATGTTGTCTACGCCTTTAGCATCAAGTTGGAAGATATCTCCTTCAACCATACCAGCGTATCCACGGTTAATGCCGAATACTTCAATTCCTTCAGAAATTGCTTTGAGAACAACTGCGCGAGCGGCAGCGTTCATACCAGGGGCATCTCCACCACTAGTCAAAACAGCAATACGTTTCATTATTCCTGATACTCCTTTTATATATTTAACATTTTCATTATAACACAAAGAATTCTAAATGGCTTTAAATTTGAAAAGATTTATTGTTTTTTTTATCGTAAAACCGTTTTCAACACATAAGGTGCTAATTCCTGATTAAGTTCCTCGTTCTTAGCTACTTTATATCTTTGACTAACGATAGTTTCCTTACTTCCTTGATAACGAATAATGACAGGAATGTTCCCGGGATACTTAGCTAAGATTTGAGAAACTTCTAAGTCCTTATCATGATTCTCAAGTAAAATCCAGAAACGCTCCGTACTAGCTTCCTCCATGTTGGACAAAATTAACTGAATGCGTCCATCACGCTCCTGGGTCCGTCCATCAAGATAAAAGAGACCACCTTCACTCAACTTATCCTTATGATAGAAATAGGTTTCTGGGAAAAGGGTGACATCAAGTTTATTGATCCCATCAGTGACGTTCAGAAAGGCCATCTGATCACCTTTTTTAGTTCTGATAATTCGAACGGACTCTAGCTGAACCAAAACCGTCGCCTTACTATTAACAGTCAAATCAGAAATTGGTTGATAGGGACGAGAGGCCATTTTTTGAGCAAGGTGTAAGGGATGCGGACTAAGCCCAACTCCTAGTAACTCCTGTTCTAAATTATAACGATCCGTCTGGCTATAGTCTTCATAATCAACCCAAGAATAAGAGGACTCTGCAAACAAGCTTCCTAACTCATTGACAAAAGTAAAGAGGTTGTTTAAATTGCCAATGATTTTCTGACGGTTTGGTTCAAAAATATCAAACAAACCAATTTGAATAAGAGGTGTCAAAATATCGACTTTCTGATATTTGCTAGGAATACGTGTTAAAAAGTCTTCTATAGAAATGTATTTTCCATTTTGTTTGCGATCCTCAATAATCCAAAGGGCAAAATCTCTTGGCAAGCCTTTGATAGTCTTAAGACCTAATACGATCTTGCCATCTGAAATCTTGTCCAGATAGGGAATCCTATTAATATCGAGACTAGCTAGGGAGAAGCCATTTTCAATTGCATCCTTAATGTAATCACTAGACGAATAATTCAACATGACGTCATAAAATATCTGTGGGTAGTGCGTTTTGAAATAGGCTAACTGAAAGGCTAAAGCTGAGTAGGCATAGGCATGACTTCTATTAAAGCCATAACCTGCAAACTTAGCCATCATACTAAAGAGGCGTTCAGCAATCTGTGGGTCACGTCCTAACTGACGACTTCCTTCCATGAATTGTTCGGACATCTTAGACATTTCATTGGCATCTTTTTTAGACATCGCTCGACGAAGCAAATCGGCTTTTCCGAGTGTAAAGCCCGCAAATACTTGGGCAATCTGCATAACCTGCTCCTGATAGAGCATGATGCCATAAGTAGGCTCAAGAATTGGTGCAACTACTGGATCAATGAGATCTACTTTTTCCTTACCGTATTTACGAGCAATGAAATTATCTGTATAATCGCTAGCTCCAGGTCGGTTAAGAGAGGTTGTCGCTACCACTTCTTCGAACTTAGCAGGTTTAATCCGTTTAAGAAGGTTAATAGCACCCGCCTGCTCAAACTGAAATATTCCCTTAGTTTTACCCTTGGCAAAAAGAGCTAGGGTCTGTGGATCTTCCAAATCAATTGATTTGATATCTATAGCGACTCCCTGATCTTTTTCAAGTTTCTCCTTCATTTTTTGAACAAAGGTCAAATTACGGAGGCCCAAGAAATCCATCTTAAGCAGGCCGTTGGCTTCGACCGCGGAGGCATCGTACTGAGTAATCATCATATCCTCACCAGCTTTTAGAGGAATATGGTTGGTCAGGTCATCGTCACTCATCACTATACCAGCAGCATGGATTGAGGTCTGTCTTGGCTGACCTTCAATAGCCTTAGCAATCTCAAAAGCCCTCTGAAATTCTTGTCTTTGATTAATCAACTGTCTAAATGACATATTCTTCTCATAGACAGAGGTCAAGGTGTCACGAAAAGAAATCTTTTTACTAAGTTGTGACAGTTCAAATTCCTTGGCTCCGAAACGTTTAAAAACATCTCGGATAGCCTGTTTGGCCCCAAAAGTTGAAAAAGTAACAATCTGAGCAGAGTGCTTACTACCATAACGGTCCCTAACATAATGAAGAAACTCGCTTCGATAGATATCAGGCAAGTCGATATCTATATCAGGCATGCTATAACGTTCTTCATTTAGAAAACGCTCAAAAAGCAAGTCATTTTTAACGGGATCAATTCCAGTAATATCAAGGACATAGGCCACCAAGCTTCCTGCAGCAGACCCACGTCCCATTCCCATATAATAACCACGGCTACGCCCAAAGCGTAATAAGTCCCAGACAATCAAGAAATAATCATCAAATCCCATCTGATGAATGATAGACAATTCTTTGTCTAAACGTTCCTGATAAACTGCTTCGCTTAACTTTTTTGTTTCTAATCCAGATTGGGCTAATTGACGTAACTGGTCAACTGCTGGCATATCACGATTAAAACGGGGAAGCTTCAAATCCGTATCAAATTGATAAGTAATTTCTGAAACAAGTTGCTCCAAATTGTTCAAAGCCTCTGGAATATCACTATATGCACTTTCCATTTCTTGAGGCGAGAAAAGAAGCTGATTCATAGGACAAATAGAGGCCTCTGACAAGGAAACGTTTTGTGAGATGGCATGCAACATCTGAATCGTCGAGCGGTCTGCATTCTCAAAATAACGCACTGTATGTAAAGGAATTACAGGATAATCAAACTCTTTGCCAGTATCTTCTGGCCTTATCCCAATAAAAACCTCTGAACCAAGAGTCATCCCTGGCTCCCAGTCTTCACTCGGAAGGATGAGGGCAATAGCATTTAGATAGTCCGAAAAAGCTGTAAACTCGCGTTGCCCTGAGGAGAGCTCTGTTGCCAACTTCATCAAATTTTTATAGCCCTGATTATTTTTTGCTAATAGACGAAAAGGAATTTTTCTTCCCTCGTAAAATAGATTAGCTTCCATACCAATCAAAGGACGTAAACCCTTGCTACTTGCAAACTGAGCAAAATGATAAGCAGCATAGAGATTGTCACGATCCATCAAACCAAGGGCTTGATAGCCAAGCTCTTTGGCATGCTCAACGTAGGTGGTCAAATCTACAACACTATCCATGAAACTATAGACGGATTTTGTATCCAATTGTGCAAACATGAAGGCCTCCTTTCTATCTTTCTATTATAGCATACGCTCCTTGTAAAAACGCCTCTACCATGTTAACTGTTTCAAACAAAAAGAATGAGATAGAACAACACCTTAAACATTGTCCTTATCCCATTCTTTTAAGTCCTCATTATTATTTTACAAACACATCATTGTTTCTTATTGCCAATATGATGGGCGTTGTTTTTCATAGGCAGCAATCAAATCTTCATATTGAAGAGTGATTCCAATATCGTCAAGCCCTTCAACCAATTTACGTTTCCACTCATGATCGATATCAAATGGAAACTCTCCTGCTGAAGATTTAATCACTTGGTTTGGAAGGTCAATCGTAATTTCCTCACCTGCAGGAAGAGCAGCCAATTTTTGACGGACTTCCAAAGGTTGAACGATTGGCAACATACCATTCTTCAATTCATTGTTATAGTGAATATCTGAAAATGATCCAGCAATAACACAACGGAAACCGTAATCTTCCAATGCCCATGCAGCGTGTTCACGAGATGACCCCGAACCAAAGTTATCACCAGTAACCAAAATGGTCGCATCGCGATACTCAGGTTTATTGAAGACGAAATCAGGATTTTCATCGTAATCATCATTAAGGTAACGCCATTCAAACATCAAATTCTTACCGAAACCTTTTTTATCAACAGCTTTCAAGAATTGTTTGGGAATGAGTTGGTCCGTATCGATGTTATCATTCATCAAAGGTACTGATTTCCCTGTATAGACGGTAAATTTTTCCATTATCTTCTCCCTTATGCTTGAACTTCTGGCATATCGCGGACATCTACAAATTTACCAGCGATTGCTGCAGCTGCTGCCATTGCTGGACTACAAAGGTGAGTACGAGCACCATAGCCTTGACGTCCCTCGAAGTTACGGTTACTTGTAGATGCACAGTGCACACCTTCTGGAACATGGTCTGGGTTCATACCAAGACACATTGAACAACCTGGATCGCGCCATTCAAATCCTGCATCCATGAAAATTTTATCCAAACCAAGACGTTCAGCTTCTTTCTTAACTGGACGCGAACCTGGAACAACAATAGCTGTCAATGTCGGTGAGATATGTTTTCCTTTAACGAATTTAGCAGCTAACTCAAGGTCGCTAAGACGTGCGTTAGTACAAGAACCAATGAAGACATAGCCAAGATCAATATCTTTAGCATATTCACCAGGCTTAACGTCCATATACTCGTAGGCACGTTCATCATTAAAGTCCTTGATTTCTGGGAATGGTTGATCAAACTCAACACCCATTTCAGGGTTAGTTCCCCATGTAACCATAGGTGCCAATTCTGAAACATCAATAGTAATCACTTTATCATATTCAGCATCTGGATCTGAAACCAAAGTTTTCCAGTCGGCTACTGCTTCTTCGAATTTCTCACCCTTAGGTGCGTATGGACGCCCCTCAACATAATCATAAGTTTTTTGGTCCGGATTCATAAGACCCATCTTAGCACCAAATTCAATAGACATGTTACAGATGGTCATGCGTTCATCCATTGAAAGAGCATCGATAGCTTCACCACAATATTCAACTGCGTATCCTACACCAGCATCAACGCCATAGCGTGCAATGAGTGCAAGAATAAAGTCTTTTGAATAAACACCTGGCTGTGGTTTACCAACAAATTCAACCTTCATTTTCTTCGGTTTCACTTGCCACAAACATTGTGTCGCAAAGACATGTTCTACCTCAGATGTACCAATACCAAAGGCAATAGCACCAAAGGCACCATGAGTAGCCGTATGACTATCTCCACAAACGACAAATTTCCCTGGTTGACTACGACCTGTTTCAGGACCAACCATGTGGACAATCCCCTGACGAGCAGTACCGTGGGTAGCCGCATCAATACCAAATTCCTCAACGTTTTTCGCCAAAGTATCAATTTGGTTTTTAGAAATAAGGTCACGAATGTTAAAAATATCAACCGTAGGAACGTTGTGGTCTGTCGTACCAAAAGTTAAATCTGGGCGACGAACTTTACGTCCGGCATCACGAAGTCCTTGAAAGGCCTGTGGACTTGTAACCTCGTGAATATAATGCTGATCCACATACATCAATTGTGGTTCGCCCTCGTTTCCAGTAACGACGTGGCGTTCCCAAAGTTTATCAAAAATTGATTTTCCGCTCATAAAATACTCCAATTATAATCTAAGGATTAGCTAATCCGAAAGTCTTGTTAGAATAAGGTATAAAAGAAAGACATCTATAACAATTCCTATAAGCCAGAAAAGCTTAAAATACCATTTGTTAATTTTATGTCTAAAAAGTCTCCCACCTAGAAAGGCACCAATACCACCAAAGATCAGAGTCTGCAATAATAATGCCTTCTCAGAAATCCGTCTCTTATGTCGGATAGCCTTATGTTTATCAAGGCCATAAACCAATAAGACGACAATATTCCATACCAACAAAATACTTAGTAACACTAATTTCAGTGTCATGATTTTAGAGATTGCCAATAATAGCTGCTGTCATTTCAGCAGTCGAAGCCTGACCACCCAAATCACGTGTCAAGATGCCTTGATTCAAGGTCTTATCAACAGCATTTTCAATCAATTCTGCCCCTTCAGTTTCATTGAAACTTTCACGTAACATCATAGCTACTGACAAAATCATTGAAATTGGATTGGCAATACCTTGACCAGCGATATCTGGTGCTGAACCATGGATTGGTTCATAAAGACTTGGACCATTTTCAGAATGACTGGCAGATGGCATAACACCTAACGTTCCTGGAAGGACACTTGATTCATCAGACAAGATATCACCAAAAAGGTTTTCTGTCACAACCACATCAAAACGAGCTGGGTTGGTAATCATAATCATTGCGGCACTATCAACGAGCTGATGTTCAAGGGTTACATCTGGAAACTCCAAAGAAACTTCATCAGCAACCTTACGCCACAATTTAGAAGTTGCCAAAACATTTTGTTTATCAATGCTAGTGACCTTTTTGCCACGACCTTGAGCAATCTTGAAGGCACGACGCATGATACGACGAATCTCATCTGCTGAATAATCATTGATATCGCGAGCCTTATCTTCTTCCAAAATGTGCTCACCAAAGTAAATACCACCTGTGAGCTCACGAACAACGACGAAGTCTACGCCCTCAATACGCTCAGGTTTAAGAGGTGACAAGTGTTTCAAAGCATCAAAGATGCGGACAGGACGGATATTAGCAAAGAGATTCAACTCCTTACGAATGGCCAAAAGTCCTTGTTCAGGACGAACTGGCGCATTGTCATATTTAGGTCCACCAATTGCAGCCAAGAGGATAGCATCTGCTGATTTAGCAGCATCCAAAGTTGACTTAGGAAGTGGATGACCCTCAGCATCAATGCCAGCACCACCAAATGGTTTAGCATCGATGTCGTAATCAAATCCAATTTTTGAAGCTACTTTTTCAAGAACTTCAAGACCTGCTGCCATAATCTCAGGTCCAATTCCATCACCTGAAAGTGTTACAATTTTCTTTGTCATGTTTAACTCCTCTTCGGCTTATGGAAGGTCACGATAAGAAACCTTACGTGCCATCTCACCAGCATTTTCTTTTTGAACCAATGTATTAGCATTGATATAGGCAATTGCTGATGCTTTCAAGACATCAAAGTCCAAACCAGATGCATTGAAAATAGTATCTGTATCTACATTTTCTACAGTTACAAGTACACGCGCTTGCGCATCAATACCATCAGTTACTGCGTCAATATTATAAGAAGTCAAGCGAACTGTTTGGTTGAAGAATTTGTCAATAGCATTGAAGATAGCTTCAACTGACCCTTGGCCATTTGCCAAAAATTCAACAGATTCACCATCTTCATTAGCCAAGCTTACTGTAGCAGTGATTGTTTCATCAGCATTAGTAGTCAAACGAAGATCTTCGAAGTGGAAACCTTCTGGATTATCTACACTTGTACCAGCAACAAGTGCACGAATATCTGCATCAGTAATATCATGTTTTTTCCCAGCCAAGACTTTAAATTTGGCAAAGAGTGGTTTGATATCTTCTTCCACAAAGTCAAGCTCAAGTTCTTTCAATTTTTCAACAAAGGCATGACGTCCTGACAATTTACCAAGAGGAAGACTGTTACTCTTCACACCTACCAATTCTGGTGTGAAAATTTCATAAGTTTGTGGGTTCTTAAGAACACCATCTTGGTGGATACCTGATTCATGAGAGAAGGCATTTCCACCAACAACAGCTTTATTTTTAGGAACAGGAATTCCAGAGAAGCGAGAAACAAGCTCTGAAGTATTCATTGTTTCATTAAGAACAATATCACTTGTTGCTTGGAAAAAGTCTTCACGAATTTTCAAGGCAACAGCTACTTCTTCAAGAGCAACATTACCCGCACGTTCACCGATACCATTAACAGTTCCCTGTACACGTCCAGCACCGTGTTTAATTGCTGTCAAAGTATTTGCAGTTGCCATACCGAGGTCATCGTGACAGTGAACACCAAAAACAACTTTATGCTCTGATTTAATATTTTCAGTCAAATGATCAAAAATACGTGCAAACTCTTCTGGAGTCGTAAATCCTACTGTATCTGGAATATTAATATATGATGCACCAGCATCAACCGCTGTTTGAACAACTTCAGTCAAGAAATCAAGCTCAGTACGAGTAGCATCCTCTGGTGAAAACTCAACAACTTCAAATTTTGAACGTGCATATGATACATGCTCTTTTACAGCTTCAAGAATTTCTTCTTTTGATTTCTTCAATTTAAACTCACGGTGAATCGGACTTGTTGCGATAAAGACATGAATTTGTGGATACTTGGCATCTTTCAAAGCCTCATAACAAGCATCAATATCAGATTTTACTGAACGAGCCAAACCAGTAACAGAAGTTGTTGTCATAGCTTCCGCAATTTGTTTTACTGCCTCAAATGAATCTGGGCTAGCTGCAGGAAAACCTGCTTCGATTACAGAAATCCCCCATTTTTCAAGTTGCTTAGCAATGGCAACTTTTTCTTTGATTGAAAAGTTAACACCTGGTGTTTGTTCCCCATCACGAAGACTTGTATCAAAAAATTCAACTTTACGCATAGACAATCCTCTTTCTAAAAGTAAAAACGATAGTAGTAAAAAAACATCTCACTCGGAAACCCAAGCGAGATGTTTTTACCTCCCGCTTGGTAAGCCAAACAGGACTAATGCTTTTGCACTAGCCCTCATTACGCAATAGCAAAACAGTTGTAGTTGCGAATGTCATTTGACTCATTTCCTTTCGATGTATCTTGGTTAATATGATACATCTTTCCAACTTGAAAGTCAAGGAAAAATTACTGAATTGACTGACTTTTCTGACCACTTTTTACATTTATTTTTCAAGAAAAGAAAAAAGCTGACCGAAGTCAACTTTCTATTTGTTAATGATAACTACTTATCTCAGCTTATTTTCCGAGGTAGTATTCGTTAACAACGTTCAATTTTTCGTCAAATTCGAATACCAATG
>NZ_KV809603.1:1128-1733 GCF_001812625.1 Streptococcus sp. HMSC064H09 | reverse complement strand
AACAAAAAACTCACCTGTAGGTGGGTTTTTGTTTGCTCATATTTATATCAACAAAATGATTAATTATTTAGTAAAAACCGAACGTTTTGAAAGAATATTCGGAATTTTTTGACTTTCGTCTTTACTTATGCTAAAATTTAATACATGTTAGAAAAGCTAACAAGTAAATCCATTATAGGAGGCTCTTATGGCACTTATTGAATTTAAAAATGTTAATAAATACTACGGAGATTATCATGCACTTCGTGATATCAATCTAGAAATTGAAAAAGGACAAGTTGTGGTTCTCTTGGGACCTTCTGGGTCTGGGAAATCTACTCTTATCCGTACAATCAACGCCTTGGAATCAATTGATAACGGTACACTTATCGTTAACGGACATAATGTGACGGAAGCTTCTGCCAAAGACTTGGTTGAGCTTCGTAAGGAAGCAGGGATGGTATTTCAACACTTCAACCTCTACCCTCACAAAACCGTTCTTGAAAATGTAACCTTGGCACCTATCAAGGTTCTTGGAATCAGTAAGGCAGAGGCTGAAAAGACTGCTGAAAAATTCCTTCGTTACGTTAATATGTGGGACAAGAAAGATTCATACCCTGGTATGC
>NZ_KV809603.1:0-1028 GCF_001812625.1 Streptococcus sp. HMSC064H09 | reverse complement strand
GTCTTGCCATGAATCCTGAGCTCTTGCTCTTTGATGAGCCAACGTCAGCCCTTGACCCAGAGACTATCGGTGACGTACTGGCGGTTATGCAAAACCTTGCCAAAGGTGGCATGAACATGGTAGTTGTTACCCATGAAATGGGCTTTGCCCGCAGTGTGGCAGACCGTATCATTTTCATGGCTGAAGGTCAGGTTCTTGTGGATACTACGGATGTGGATGGTTTCTTTGACAATCCAACTGAACCTCGTGCTGTTCAATTCCTTTCTAAGATTATCGACCACAACTCTGATCGTGTCCAAGTGGATGCCTAAGGAGGTTGCCTATGATTTTCAAAAAAACCTTACGTTACCTAACTGTCGCATGCTTAGCAATAGTCACTATTTTTCTTATCACGAGTCACAAGACTAAGGCGGAAGACACTAGCAAGCTCCTAGATAGTAAAGCAGTCCAAAAGATTGTTAAGCGAGGGACACTCAATGTCGGTGTGAAGCAAGACGTTCCTAACTTTGGTTACTATTCTGCTAAGACTAATTCCTACGAAGGGATGGAAGTTGATCTTGCTAAAAAGATCGCCAAAGAACTTAAGGTTAAGGTCAATTACATTCCAGTAACAACGCAAACCCGTGAACCACTTATGGATAACGGAACTATCGACTTACTTATCGCTACCTATACCATCAATGATGAACGTAAGGCTTCTTATGCCATCTCAAATCCTTACTACTATGACCAAATTGGTTTCTTGGTTCTTAAGGACTCAGGTATTAACAAAATTTCAGACTTGAATGGTAAGACTATCGGTGTTTCTCAAGGTGCGTCAACTAAGGCTGCTTTGCAAGAGTATGCTTCAGCTAATAACCTTAAATTCAACTATGTCCAACTCGGATCTTTCCCAGAATTGGCTGTTTCTCTTTACGCTCACCGCGTCGATGCTTTCTCAGTTGATAAATCTATCCTCTCCGGATATGAAAGTAAAAAGACTAAAACCTTAAAAGAAGGTTTCAAAACACAAGAATACGGTATTGCTT
>NZ_KV809602.1:1837-11318 GCF_001812625.1 Streptococcus sp. HMSC064H09 | reverse complement strand
CTTTTCGTCACCCACTACAGTTGACAAAGAGCCTCATATAGAGGATATCTTCGCTTATATTTTTTAGTCTTTCAAGTGGTAAGAATAAGATGAAACCACAATATTCTCACGCCATTTGAGATAATATTTCAATCGTAAACTCATTTGGTTGTGAAGCATGGTTTGCCATGATTTTTTAGGTACAAACTGAGGAATCATGACTGTCAGAGTCGCATTATCCTTCTCAGCTTGAGTGGCGACCTCGTCCACATACTGAATGGTTGACTGAGTGATTGAGCTATATGGTGATTGGATATGAACCATCTCAATTTCAGGGAAATATTTTTTAAACTCTTGTTCAGTTTCCTTGTCCTTGTTCTCTGTATCCTTAGTAGATACATGCATGGCGATAACCTTGTCACCAATAGAACGTGCATAGGAAATAGCTCCGATATTAGCCTTGGTAACATTCCCAACAAGGATAAGAACAATATTTCCTTGATAATGGTGTTCTTCTACCGCTCCATCAATACGCAACTGTTGAGCAACACCATTATAGTGTTTTTTAATCTTAAGGAACATCCACATCAAGATTGCAATAATCGGGAAGAATGGCCAGATATCTCCTAAACGGAAAAGGAAGAGAATGAGAACGATAGCATAACAAATGAGGGCACCTAAGATATTTGCTAAAGAGTGTTTCCAGAATCCCTTACCATATTCACGAATCCAATGGACAACCATCCCCGTTTGAGAAAGAGCAAATGGAATAAATACACCGATGGTGTAAAGCGGAATCAAACGTTCCGTATTTCCTCGGAAAATAAACAAAAGGGTAATGGCACCAATTGCAAGTGTCAAGATCCCATTAGAGTATCCCATACGTGCACCTTTTTCAAGATACATGTGAGGCATGTATTTATTTTTCGCCATATTAAAGGACAACATCGGAAAGGCTGAAAAACCTGTGTTAGCTGCCACTGCAAGAATCATAGCAGTAGAGAATTGGAAAATGTAAAATAGAATACTACCAATCCATGATTGACCAAGAATTTCTCTAGCCATTTGTGACAAGATAGTTACTCCTGCATGAGGTGTAATACCTGTCCACCAGTTGAGGAAGGTAATTCCCGCAAACATAGCCCCCAAAATGCTAGACATGATAAAGAGGGTTGAAGCTGCATTTTTGGCCTTAGGTTTTTGAAAGAAAGGCACCGCATTAGAGATGGCTTCTACCCCTGTCAATGAGGCAGAACCTGAAGTAAAGGCCCTTAAAATAAGAATCAATGACACCCCTGTAATGGGTTGTCCTAAATGTGCTGTGGCTGCGTAAGGCATATGACCAGTTAAAATTTGAAAGAAACCAAATCCCAACAAGAACAGCGTCGAAACAATGAAGAGATAAACCGGTATCATCAAAGATTTTGCCGATTCACGCATTCCCCTAAGGTTCATAACCATCAAAACAAGCACCAAAATCATTGATATCTCAAGATTGAAAGGATGAAGGAAGGGAAGGGCTGAAGTAATGGCATCTGCACCTGAGGCCACTGAAACAGCAACTGTCAACATGTAATCGACCAAAAGACTGCCTCCAGCTATCAAGCCAAACTTAGGAGACAGATTTTCCGTCGTTACCATATAGGCACCACCACCTTGAGGATAGGCCTTGATAACCTGTCTATAAGAGATGGTAAGGCTGGCCAAAAGGACAAGAACCAAAAGCCCAATAGGGATTGACCACCAAATAGCCGCACTAGATACAGCTGTCAGAACCAAGACGACTTGCTCTGGACCATAGGCGATAGATGAGAGTGCATCACTCGACAACATGGCCAAGGCCTGAATCTTGGACAATAAGTGTTCATCACCACTATCATCATGAGTTAAAGGTTCACCGATTAAAATGCTTTTCAGACGTTGAAACATTGCGATCTCCTTGCTTTTAAAACATACGAAGGTTATTATACGCCCCTAAATGTCATCTTTCAAGTCTTAAACATCACTTGCCTGCTCTAAAACCCATTTTCTGACCTGAGAAATAAAGTATAGAGATCCCGTAATCACATAAAGTTTCTTATTGTCAGTCGTTACATGTTCTTTAATCCATGTTTTGAAATCTGGTACCTGCTTATAAACCTCTGGGTATTTATCTAATTTAACACTGTTTGGATAATCAAAACTCGTTACAGTCAAGTCACCAACCGATTTTAGTTGAGCCAGCATACCATCAATAGGCTTGGTATCAATCGCTGCAAAGAGAAGTTCAATCTCCTTATCTGCATATTCTGATTGCAACAAGTCAATCAAAACTTTAACACTCTCATTATTATGAGCACCATCAATCATAAGATTAGGTCTTAAAAATTCTGTTCGACCTCGCCAATTGGCATGAGCCAGGGCAACCTTTATGAGTTCAGGCGTTACTTTAGGATAGTCTTTTTGAAGCAATAAAGAAGCCATGATAGCCAAGCTAGCATTTGCTACTTGGTGTTGACCGGCCATAGCCAAGGCTATATCATCTAACCTTTGCACTCCATAGGTAAAATCAAAGGAATGGCTTGACCCTGTAGCTGTGAAATCTCTCCCCAGCTCATAGGTCTTAGACCCTTCTTCACGCGCCTTCTTCTCGAAAACATCTCGAACATCAGTACGATCAGTCGCATAAATAAAGGGTGCCGCATTCTTCAAAACACCGGCCTTCTCAGCTGCAATTTCAGCATGGGTATTCCCCAAAATAGCCTGATGGTCTAAACCAATCGAAGGACATAGGACTGCCAAGGGCTTAAAGAGATTGGTTGAATCATGAAGACCACCCATTCCAGCTTCAATGAATGCGATATCCACAGGATGGACCTGACCAAAATAGAGGAACATCAAGACTGTGATAATTTCAAACTCTGTCGCATTTTCATGCTCTGTCTCTTTTGGTAGACGTTCAACCACAGGCTTCACACGATTAACCAGGTCAAGTAAGTCCTCTTCTGAAATCATCTGACCATTAAGAGAGATTCGTTCCTTGAAGTCAACAATATAGGGTGAAGTAAAGGTTCCAACTTCATAACCTGCTTGGGTGAAAATGGTTTGGAGGGCATTGACTGTAGACCCTTTGCCGTTTGTTCCCACGATATGCACAGCCTTGAAATTATCTTGTGGATTTCCCAACTCTTTAAGCATCCAAGCCATACGCTCCAAGCCAGGCTTGATGCCAAATTTTAATTGTCCATGAATCCAATCCAACGCTTCCTGATAAGTCATAATTACTCCTTTTTTAGGCCAATGCTTCAACTTAGTCATTAAGCCGACCTCAAAACTAGATTTCTAGTTTTTCCTTGAGCTTAATGCTTTGACGCTCTTATTATACCAAAGACTTCTAGGTATAACCAAAATATGCAAAAAAGGCAACCCTAGGGTCACCTCTTAAGCTTTCTCTTTTTCGTCAATAACAAGACGAACTTTTTTACCTTGAGTAGGTACCGAATAGACAATCGCTCTTATCGCCGTAATAGTACGTCCTTTTTTCCCGATAACACGCCCAATATCGGCTGGGGCAAGATCAAGATGGTACTCCAAAAACTCAGGACCGTCAATAATTTTGATGGTCAACTGATCTGGTGAAGCAATTAAAGGTTTAACGATAGCGATAATAAGATTTTCAATGGTATCCATAGGCTAAAAAATTATTTTGAGAATTTTGATTCGTGGAATTTCTTCATAACGCCTTCTTTTGAAAGGATGTTACGAACTGTATCTGAAGGTTGTGCACCTTTAGACAACCACTCAAGAACACGTTCTTCTTTAAGTGTTACTTGGTTTTCTTCAACGAGTGGGTTGTAAGTACCAACTGTTTCGATGAAACGTCCATCACGTGGAGCACGTGAATCTGCAACGTTAATACGGTAGAAAGGTTTTTTCTTAGAACCCATACGAGTCAAACGGATTTTTACTGCCATTTTTAATATCTCTTTTCTTTAGTTTTTTATTATGGTGAGGGCACTTATCGCCCCTCGACCTTAACTAGTATACCATATCATTTTTATGTGTCAAGAAAAAAACTTGACAGACTTAAAATTTCTACAAAAAAAGTTAGAGTTTGACTCTAACTTCCTTTTCGACTATTTCTTAGTTGTAGTCTTATGATTTTTTTCATAAGCTACCTTTGCTTCAGCATATTCAGCTTCTAAACCCTTAGCCGCTGCTTTTGATACTTTCTCATAAGTATCACGACTGGTCAACTTGCCATCCTCGTTGTAGGTAGAAACAACCAAGGTATCTTTATTAACAGTATAAGACTTGGTGCGTTTCCCTTTACGGTAGAGTCGGTAGTTATCTACGTTATCCGAAATATAGTAATCTACTAGATTCTTATCTGCATTAGGATAAAGTTGCGAGACAACTTTAGTCAACTCACGCTTAAATTCTGAAACTTCTTTAGTATAGGTGATTGATTTATTCCACTGATCAACAACTTGATATTCCTTCAAATAATCTGAAGCTGTAAAAGTAGGCTGATCCTCCTCACCTTTTTTATAAAAGTAAGAATGTGTTTGTAAATTATTAGACTGATCAACTTTAAGGAAAGAGACGTAAATTTCATCTTTATCTTCATGTTCTTTCAGAGCATTGGTTAACTTTCCAGAATTTTCGTCCAAGACCTTAGACGATTTTAATTCCCAAGTCCCCTCAATGTTCCCCGAAGCATTACGCCAAAAACCGTAGACACCACCAACAAGCAACATCAAAACAACAGCAACAAGACTAGAAATCAAGGCTCCTTTGCCCCAATTTTTGGCCTTTTGCGATTTTTGATTAGCGTTTTGAATCGTTTCTAGAAGACGAACCTGACTTTCCAATCTCTTTTCTAGTTTGGCAACTGTCTGTTCTTCCTTAGATTTAGCTTTAGCAGCTAATTTTTCAGCCTTTTTCTTATCCCGAGCAGCTTGACGAGCAAGCTTCTTAGCTGCTTTTTCTTCCTTATAATCAAGTTTTGTCAAATCCTCAGACAATCCAAGATGCTGTGCTTGGTTACTGAAAACTGGAATAGATTGATTAGGCTCACTCGAGGTATTCACAGAATGATTTCCTGCATCTGGACGGGTTGGCGCATAGCTTGCCAAACGCTCCTTAGCCTCTGCGACGCGTTTGCGTTGTTCCTCTTCTTTTTGAATATCCTCAGCCTGACGGCCCGACTGAATGGTTCTTACTTGACCAACAATCTCTTGAGATAGGGCCTTTCTCTTTTCTTGGGCCGCATTTGCCATAGCCTCTTGCGCGTTGTCACGCTCTTTCTGAGACTGGGCTAGTGCTCTGGCAGTTGCGGTTCCTTCTTCAAACTGTTGGTCAGCTGATGATTCTCCTTGATCAGCTACTTGGTGAGCCTCTGCACCTTCAGAGAGAACAAACTCTCCTCGTTCCAAGGCTTCTTTAAAGTCGATTGGTCTTGGTTTTCGGCCATTCACAGCCTCAAAGTACTCTAACCATTCGTCTTTCAACATAATAAATCCCCCTGAATTAAAAAACACATGATTAACTTCCCTATTTTACCATACTTTTTAACATAAAAATAGGGATTAACAAGAATTCTAAAAATTCTTATTAAATCCCCATTAATCTTCTTTTGGTGTAATAGACAATAATTGGACAAAACGGTGTTGTGCTGATTCCGTTTCAAGCGTGACATTATCGTATCTAAAGAGAATCTCTTCGATATTTGCCAAGCCCAATCCTCGACCTGTTCCTTTTGTTGAAAATCCTCTTTGTTTCAAAGGAGCCACATCAATAGAAGCTTCCTTAGTTGAATTCTCAACAACAATAACGGATTGATTTTCCATCTTAAAGATAGCGATAGATAATTTTGGTTCATCTGCTAATACAGTAGCTTCTATAGCATTATCACAAAGAATGGATATGATTGTAATCAAGTCGAGTGGACGCATATCTGTGAAGAAGACGCCCTCTTCAACCTCCACATGACATTGAATACCTTTATCAAAAGCCTCAGCCACTTTAGATGATAAAAGACTCTTAAGTGGCATATTGGTCACACGAGTTAATTTTGCCAAATCAAACTTTTGCTGCTTCAAATCTGATGCCGAATCTTTCAAGACACTATCATAAATCATCTTGATTTGATCGATGTCTTTCATCTGGATGGCTTCATTAAGCGAAATCATAACATTAGTATAGTCGTGACGGAAACTGCGTAGCGTTTCGTAAAGACTTTCGACCTGCTCAGAATACTTCTCTAAATCATCCAAGTGACGTCGATTTTCTTTTCTACGCTCATTTTCAAAGAATTCATCTGCATATTTATTAACCTTGTAAACAGCATAAAAAATAGCTACAAACCCCACTAAGGTTATCACATGTCCAGCATAGTACAAGGCAAAGAATCGCGAGGCCACGACGACAGAATAGTTCAAAATCACATAGCTAATCAAGATAAAGTTAGTGAAAAACATAATCCGACCAAATTTACGATCTCGCTCTAAGACCCTCAAATATTTAAAATCAATGTTAAGGAGCTTGGATAGAGCGACAAATGTTGGAATAATTAAAAGGTCAAAGAAAATGAAATAAAGATAACTTCTGTTTAGAAAATCCGATGTGATGCCGAACCCTGGCATCAGGAAGTAGGCATAACCATTAAAAATCAACAGATAGAGAACTAGAGGATAGAAGGCATAAAAAGCCAACATATTGGTGGTTCTCTCCTTACCATAGAAATAGGCATAGAAAAGAAGGTAGAACGGTGTCATAAAGGACAAACCGACATTATATGACATCCCCAGTATTCCCCCTATACATTCAACCAGGAACGCAATAGGAAGGATCATACGTGGTACCTTGACCAAGCTGGTCCTTTCGTAGATCCACTGTATGACAATGAAATGCAAAAGATATTCTAATGCAATTTGCAAATTGAGCATCATTTAATGGTTAGCCACCTCCTTCTAGTCATCTCTAAATATACGGCAAAAAGCCATAACACTATTCTATCACAATTCCTGATAATAGATGAGATAAAATTAAATAATTATCTCGAATTTCAGAAAACTTTCAATAATGATTAGAGAAGAAGGGGAAAATCTAAGACCTAACGATTTTTCAAACGTTCCAAAAGTTCCTTTTTACGTGTCCGCGATAGGAGGCATGACTCGTTTCCCTCAAAGAAGACCATATTAGCTGTACGATCCACACTTGTCACATTATTCACATTGACAACAAAAGAGCGGTGCGTTTGGAAGAAAATATCATCCAATTTTGCTACTTCTGCAATTTTTCCATAGAATTCCACTAGGTTTGACTTGGTATGAGCGATTAACTTATGTGGCACAGGGGCTGTCTCAATGTATAAAATATCATCATAAGGAATATTAACATCATTTTTATCCGTTTTAACAGTTAGACTCTGTGCCTTGGTTTCTTGCTCAACCTGTGAATAAGCAAAATCTAAAAGTTCTACTAAAGCTCTCTTAAGATCCACATCTTCCATGGATTTATCGACAAAATCTAGAGCTTGAATCTTATAACGGAAGGTCAAGGGCATAAACTCCGAGTAAGCTGTAACAAAGGCAATTTGTGCTTTCAAGTCTTCCTTACGGATTTCAAGCCCAATATCTAGTCCCTGCTTAGTTTGATTTTTAAGGTCAATATCCAAAAGATAAACCATGGATTTACCCGAACCTCTATCAGCATCTAACAATTCCTGACCCTGTTCATAAAAAGTAATCCCATCAACAACGGCCTTCGACTCCTCAACTGCTTCGTCCAATAAACGACCAACACGATGACGCTGCAAGGCATCATCTTCAAGGACGATAATAGAAAGCATCTTATATCCCTCTTTCTTTCTAATATACTTTAATATACCTATCTAATATTTTATCATAATTAATTGGATAATATTCCTTTTTTTACAGCATAAAGTCTTTTTATCTCACCTAATTTCATTTATAAAACAATTGTTATCTCATTGTCACTTTATATTCATTTTTAGGTGTTATCATGAGAACTGTTTTTGTTTTAAATTAAAAAGGAGAAAGTTATGTTACATTCTTTTAAAACGCAAGGGACTAAGACAAAGACCTTGTTGACCCTTGCAACTGTCGGTATAATTAGCGCTTTTCTTGTAGGAAGTCCTCAGCATGCCTCTGCGGATCAAACCTATGTTTCAGATCCTAACCAGGCTCTAACATTTTCCGAACTTGAAACAGGTACAACTACAAATACCATCGCTCAAACAGATGTTTCTACTGAAACACCTACTACTGTGACTACTATATCACATACCTCTGTGGATGATTTTCATACACATGAAAATGACTATGAACAAACTCCCACAAACACTCCAACTTTTGAGGAATTGAAACAAAATAGTCAAACAGCTAGCAGTACTGTCGACAGCCAGACTGGAAGCAAAACCTATGAGACTAGAATTCCGACAAATACAGATAGCAATCATAAGGCTCTAGAAAACCAGTCTGAACCAAAGACCGAAACTGTCGCTCAAGCACAAACCTGGTCAAAAGATGGTGCCACATGGGTTTCAACAGAAATTAATAATGGTAATGTTCATAAGATTCTATCTACTTATATTCCAAAACCATTAACACCTTCTACAAAACCAACGACAACAGCTACACCAAAATCTAAACAATCAACTCCTGCTGTTAGTCAACCTAAAAAACCAGCCACAGTTGCTAACAAACCTACAACATCTACAACTCAACCTAAGAAACCAACGACTGTTGTAAACAAACCAGCGACTTCTACAACGACACAACCTAAGAAGCCAACAACGACTGTCACTAAACCGACAACTCCTAAAGCCACTCCTATCCAACCTGCTAAACCAGTGGACCGAATTGCTCAAGTATGGCAAAAGAATAACGAACTCGTAAAAGAGAATTACGATACTCCTCACTGGTCAAGCAAGGAAGCGACAGTTTTCATCAATGCTAAAAATCCTGAAATCGTGAATGCCTACAAACAGGCTATCACTTCTTGGAATAACACTGGTGCCTTTAATTTCTTGCTCACTAACGATAAACAAAAAGCCAACATCATTGCTGATGAACGTTATGAAGGTAATGTGGCAGCTCCTCTTGGAGTTACCTACTCTACTTACTACCTCCCAACTAAGCAATATAGTAATGCTACTGTTTACTTGAACACCTTCCATGTTCAAAACAATTATTACCAAAAGAACGGTGGGAAACTCCTTAACACTGCGCAACACGAATTAGGACACTCAATTGGACTTGAACATAACAGTGCCGTTGCCTCTGTAATGGAACCTAAAGGTGGTAAGACAAGTATCCAACCTGTTGATATTAACAATGTTAAGAAACTCTATAGCAAGATTTAAGTTCTTACACCATCACTACAAATATAAGCAGACCTATCAGGTCCTGCTTTTTTTATACAAGTGAGATGACCATTCAAGACCAGAAAATGACTGTTCACGATTTTTTCTTACAAATTTAAAAAATATGTAAGT